>CAZFZT010000102.1:0-9711 GCA_964523675.1 uncultured Isosphaeraceae bacterium | reverse complement strand
AAAACGTTTCTTTTCCTGCAATGGCGCGAACCAAACCTTCCCGGTAGGGTCTCATAGAGCAGCCCATGACCGATGAGGAACTCCTGAAACGCTTCGCCCTCGGTGACGAGGCAGGGCTGGCTGAGCTGGCTGCCCGGTATGAGCGGCCGCTGCTCGGCATTGCGCTCGGCCTGCTCGGTTCGCACGATGATCTTGCCCGTGATGCGGTGCAGGAGACATGGATGCGCGTCATCCGGGCCGCTGGAAACTTCAAGGGCAGGAGCAGCGTGAAGACGTGGCTGTATCAGATTGCCATCAACAGGTGCAGAACGATGCGCGCCAAGCGCAAGCGCGAAATCGAGCGCACGCAAGAGGGGCGAACTGATCGGAATGCAGCGGCGCAAGATGGCGCTGGCGAGATTGATCGAGAGCGTATTCGACATGCAGTGGAGCGGTTGGACGAATCCAAGCGTGAGGTCGTGCTGCTCTGTTATCACAATGACTTCACGCACGAACAGGTGGCCGCGATTCTGGCGATTCCGCTGGGCACGGTGAAGTCGCGGCTCAATGCCGCGCTCAAACAATTGCGAACGACACTCGCACCGGAGGTGCGCACATGAGCGATATGCAGCGAACACCACTCGAAAAGGAACTGGCGAGAATGACGACCTATACAGGCAAGGAAACGTCGCTATGGCGCGAAGCGCTTGAGCGATCGAAGAAGGAGCCGGCGCGAACGGGGATTCTGTATTCGTTCAACTGGCGCAGGCCATGGCTGGCCGCCGCGGTGATCGCGATCGTGGGCAGTCTGGCAACGCTGACGGTGTATAACAGCGGCAGGACGAACAATACGGTCCCGCTCTTGAGCGTTGACCGCGACGCAGCGCCGCCCGTCACAGCCGCTCCGCCGCCAGTGGCGCGTCCAAAGCGCGTCGGCGTTGGCGTTGCCGGAGGCGGCGGCGAAAATGGCTCCGACCCGCAATGGAACTTTTACGATCCGACCGACGATGTGCCGGCGCAGCGGCTCGTCATCCGCAAGGCAACCATTGAGCTCGCCGCGGAAGATGTGCGCAGCGCGTACCTGCGCATCATGCAGATTCCCAGCGCTGCCCGCGGAGAGTTCATCGATGATTCGTCGCTCACGGGCCAGGATTCCCAGCGGCTCCATGGCTCGGTCACGCTGCGCATCGCTGCCGACCGGCTTCCGGAGGTTCTGAACGAGCTGCGAGAGCTCGGCCGGGTCGTCTCAGAACAGTCCAAGGGCGAGGATGTGACTGCGCAGCACGTCGATCTCGAAGCCCGGCTGCGAAACGAACAGCGCATCGAACAGGAACTGCTCGAACTGCTCGACTCGCGCGATGAGGCGCCGCTCAAGGATGTCCTCGAACTGCGCCGCCATCTCGAACAGGTGCGCGGCCAGATCGAGCGGCTCACGGCGCAGCGCGAGCAGCTCGGTCGCATGGTTGCGCTGGCGACGGTGCTTGTCATCGTCAAGCCGGACCTTGAAGCGTCGCAAGAGGAGCCGACCGAAGAGCAATCACTCGGGGCGTACTTCCTGGAGAATCTTCTCGACTCAGGCAAAGCCGGCATGTATCTGCTCGCCGATACGCTCGCCGTCCTGGTGCATCTGGCGATCGGCGGACTGATCTGGTGGATCATCGCGTTCACGCTCATCCTTGCGGCTCGAACGATGTGGCGCCGTAACGCAATGGCGGCGTGAAGCGAATCTAACTGCCCGGCGTGGGCTGGCACTGGCCGCTGCCGCAGTCGAATTGCACCGGGACGAAGCAGAGGAACTTGAACGGCTCGCTGCCGGTGTTGACGAATTGATGGAGTACGTTAGGTTGGACGAAGAGCACATCACCGGGCTTGATCGTATGAAACTCACCGCCGTTTTCGACGCGGGCTTCGCCTTCGAGGACGACGACCTCATGCTCGTAGTTGTGCTGATGCCTCGGTGTGTGGCCGCCCGGCTCGACGGTGAAATGGCGCATGGCGAAGTTCGGCGCGCCATCAGCACGGCCGACCATCAGGCGCATCGTCACGCCCTGCACGCCGTCCATCTGCATCGGTTGACCTTCCATATTCTCTGCGCGTCGAATCAGCATGGTTTCATTATAGATCGCGCCGGCCGCTACACTATCCGCGCGATGGATGACCTCAATGCCCTTGCGCTTCCGGAGTTGTTCGAGCGGCTGGTGTGCGGCAGGTTGCTCGATGCGCTGCTTGAACTGGCCATCGAGGAGGATGCAGCGAAGGTCGGGCCCGGCGACATCACCAGCGACAGCATCATCGCCGCGGAGCGCGCAGCGCAAGCGCAACTGGTGAGCCGGGAGCAGGGGGTCGTTGCGGGCCTGGCACTCGTGCCGCTTGTGCTTGAACGTCTGGATGAGCAGTGCCGCTTCGATGCGCGCGGCCGCGATGGAGAGGCGTGCTCATCACGCGAGGTGCTTGGCGTGATCCACGGGCCGTTGCTCGCGATCCTGCGGGCGGAACGAATCATCCTCAACCTCATCGGCCGGCTCTCAGGCGTGGCGACGCTGACGAAGCAGTACGTTGACGCGGTTGCGGGAACCGGCGCTGTGATCTGCGAGACGCGCAAGACCACGCCGGGCCTACGCCGACTGGAGAAGTACGCAGCCCGCTGCGGCGGGGCGACGCTCCATCGAATCGCCCTTGATGACGCTGCGCTGTTCAAGGACAATCACCTTGCGCATGTACCTGAGGACCAGTTGACGCAGGTTCTGAGTGATGCAGCGAAACACATCCGCGCGCGGCATGATGTGCGGTTCATCGAGGTGGAGGTCGATACGCTCGAACAACTCGATCGCGTGCTTGCGATCGAGCCGGGACTCATTGATTTCGTGTTGCTCGACAACATGCCGCGCGATGTGCTGACGCAGGCCGTTCGGATGCGCGACGAGCGGTCTGCGGCAGTTGCCGCGACAAATCGCATCGCGCTCGAAGCGTCCGGCGGCATTACGCTGGCGAACGTCCGCGCGATTGCGGAAACTGGCGTCGATCGAATCTCCGTGGGCGCGATCACGCACTCGGCGGCTTCCCTTGATGTGGGGCTGGATATTGTCTGCCGATAGCAGGGGGCCGGATGTGCGAAGCCGCAAGCGGCGGGGAAAGCGGGTGACCGGGCTCGAACCGGCAACATTCAGCTTGGAAGGCTGACACTCTACCAATTGAGTTACACCCGCGGTGCGGCGATTATATCCACAACAGCGGGGCCGTGAGTTGGCCGATGTTGGTGACAGCGGCGGT
The DNA here is from genome assembly GCA_964523675.1 of uncultured Isosphaeraceae bacterium. GTDB lineage: Bacteria > Planctomycetota > Phycisphaerae > Phycisphaerales > SM1A02 > CAZFZT01. The sequence continues at coordinate 6,462 of CAZFZT010000102.1, read as the reverse complement.
GCGCCTATCCTTGATGCGGTCCGCGCGGCGCCGGCGCAGCCCACCTGAGCGAGAGAACGACCCTTTTCATGCACGATCGTCAAATGAACCACCTGTCGGGGCTGGACACTTGCCGCGCCCCATCTGCCGTTGACGCTGCCTTTGCAGTTCCGTTCCGCTACCGCCTGCGCTTTACGAAGGATGTCTTCGATCCGGGCAACCGGACGCTGGTGGACGCCTTTGATGCCGGCCAGGTGAGTCCGTCGAAGGTTGTGGCGCTGATCGACGCAGGTGTGGTTGATTCCTGGCCGGATCTTGCGAGCAGTGTGGAGACCTACTGCCGATTTCATTCTGATATTGCTGATCTCGTCTGTCAGCCGGTGCCGGTTGCAGGGGGTGAAGCGGCGAAACTGACCCCGGCGGTCGTCGAACAAACGCAACGGCTTATCAATGACAACGGCATCTGCCGACAGTCATATGTCATGGCGATCGGCGGCGGCGCGATGCTAGATGCAGTTGGATACGGAGCTGCGACATCGCACCGAGGGGTGCGGCTGATTCGCATTCCGACAACCACCCTTGCGCAGGGTGATGCTGCCATCGGTGTGAAGAATGGCATTAATGCCTTCGGAAAAAAGAATTATCTCGGCACGTTCGCAGTGCCATGGGCGGTGATTAATGATTCGCAGTTTCTTGCGACGCTCGGTGAGCGAGATTGGCGCTGCGGCTTGAGTGAAGCGGTCAAGGTCGCGCTGGTGAAGGATGCGGATTACTTCGGGCAGATTGAGCGATCTGCCGAACGGCTGCGCGAACGCGATGAGGACGCGATCGAACCAATTCTCGCGCAGTGTGCGGAGTTGCACCTGCGACATATCACTGAGGGCGGTGACCCGTTTGAGCTTACAACTGCCCGGCCGCTCGACTTCGGCCACTGGGCGGCTCATAGACTTGAGCAGATGACGAACTTCGAGTTGCGTCACGGCGAAGCGGTCGCGATCGGCCTTGCGATTGATGTGACCTACGCAGCCAAGATCGGACTGCTGCAGCAGGATGATGCGCGTCGTATCCTTGCGCTGCTCGTGATGCTGGGATTTGGATTGCCGCACCCGGCGCTTCAGGACATCGGCGGGTTGTTGCAGGGTTTGGAAGAGTTTCGTGAACACCTCGGGGGGCGACTGACCATCGCGTTGATCGACGCCATCGGCCATCAAGTCGATGTCCATGAAGTCGATCGCGAGGTCATGAGCAAGGCGATCCGCAATGTGATGAGTTGCGAGGTGTGACTCGGTCGCCCGATCATTGAAGGGCATCGGTAGCGACGTCCCGCGAACGGTGCGGTTGGATGCGGTTGGGAATCTGCGCGGGTGTTCAACGCAAACCGCGGCCTGCCGGCACGCGGCTATTGTTCATTGCAATCTCTGCGCACAACGGCCGCGCCGCATTCGGTGCAGACGGGCTTTCACAGTGGAACAGGCGGATTGCGTGTTCGGACTCGGTACAGGCGAGACGCCCACATCACAACGCGCACGTCAATATCGCCGCAACACGCCGATGACGACGCCTTGGATTTTGCAGTCCTTGACGATGATCGGCTCGAAGTCGGGGTTGGCCGGCTGGAGGCGGATCTTGCCGTTGGCTTCCTTAAAGAAGGTCTTGAGCGTCGTTTCGCCGCCTTCGAGCAGGGCGACGACGCGCTCGCCGTTGCGGGCGGTTTCGCGGCGTTCGACGATGACGTAGTCGCCGTCGAGGATGCCTTCATCCTTCATGGAGTCGCCATCAACGCACAGTGCGTACGTGCCGTGCTTCTGGCCGACGCGCGGGCCGAAGACCTCTTCCAAGGAGAGCTGATCCGATTGTTCGAACTTCTCGATCGGGTAGCCGGCTGCGATCTTGCCGACGAGTGGGAAGGCGGTCGCCTGGGTCTCATCGGGGATGAGCGCGTTGTCAGTGATGGACAAAGAGCGTGCCTTGTTGGCTTCGCGCTTGAGCGCACCCTTTTTGATGAGCGACTCGACGTGCTCGAAGACCGTGACCTTGCTGATCCCGAGCTCGTCGGCGAGTTCCTGCATCGTCGGGGAATAGCCACGGGCGATTCGCCAGTCGCGAATCAGTTGAAGAATGCGAAGCTGTTTGGGCGTGAGGTTCATAACGTTTCTCCTGTCGAATGGGGGCCGCGAGTTGAACGAGTCGGCTGGTCGCGGCCGATGGGGTGTGCGGGTGGATGCTGCGGCTTGATGCGTCGCTTGCGCAGGCGGCGATCGCGCGCGCAACGGTGGGGGAACCGGATCGAGATGCTTCGTTCACGGCGGCACTCAGCGCGATCGCAGCATGATCGATGCAGTCCGCCACCTGTGACCGCTGCGCTTCAAGCCAGCGCGAAGCGGACGCGAGGAGCCCCGGCCGATGATGCGCCGCTGAAGCGGCGCTGAGCGATGGATCGTGGGATGCAGCGCGTGCAAGCGCCTCCGGCGAGATCTGCACCCGATCAATACCGAGCAATCGAGCCAGAAGCGTGGGCGGTTCATACGCCGGCGCGGCCCCGGTTTCCTGCGAATCGCGGCTCGACTCGGCAGAGCCCCGGCCCTCGTGGTCAAAAGAACCGCCGCCCGAGCCGAGCACCGCCAAAAGGCGATCGCCGCGGCTGTGGTAGCGTTTGGTGTAGACCCCGCCAGGACCGGTTTGCACGAGTGGAGTTGCCATAGTTGTTGCCCTGTGTTTGGTATGTTACAGGGTAGGTCTTCGGCTGGACGGTTCAGCGGACTGCAGAAGAAAACGGAAAATGTTTGGCATACGTTACCCCAACGACAGCCGTATGGCAAGTAGGAAGTGAGTCGATTTTTTTCCCTAGGAAAATGGACTGGGTGGGTGTTTGGAGATCTGCCTCCAACCTCGATGTCTCCGGGTCTTCTTCGACGTCCCTCCATGGCTCCGCCGCATAATCTTCATCCATGCCGACTTCTCTCGCAGACCGCTCGAGCTCCCGCACCCAGCCGCCGGCCCCGCTCCGCGACGCCATCGCCGCTGACTGGATGCTCGACCCCGCCATCGTCTTTATGAACCACGGCTGCTTCGGCGTGCGGCCGCGATCCGTCTTTGAGCATCAGCACAGTCTCCGCGAACGCTTCGAGCGAAGCCCGGTGCAGGACCTGCACTTCGGCCGGGACGACAATGTGAAGGCCGCCAAGGAAGCCGTCGGCCGGTTCATCGGCGCATCGCCTGACAACTTCGCGTTCCTCACCAACGCCACTGGGGGCGTCAACACGGTGCTGCGCTCGCTCGCCTTCGAGCCAGGCGACGAGATTCTCACCATCAATCACGTCTATAACGCTGTACGTATGGCGATGCGGTTCGTTGCGAACCAACTCGGCGCGAAGGCGATCGAAGTGCGAGTGGACATGCCCGGCCCAGATGGCTTGCCACAACTATTCATTGATGCCATCGATCGCGAGATCACCAGCCGCACGCGGCTTGTCATCATCGACCACATCACCTCGCCGACCGCGCTTGTTCTGCCGGTGAAGGACATCATCAAGCAATGCGAAGCGCGCGGCGTGGATGTGCTTATCGATGGTGCGCACGCGCCCGGCATGGTGGATCTGAATGTCGAAGACATCGGCGCGGCGTATTACGCAGGCAATCTGCACAAATGGGGCTGCGCGCCGGTCGGTTGTGCGTTTCTCTGGATTCGCCCCGACAAGCAGAAGGACATTCACGCGCTCACGGTGAGCCACTTCTACGAAGACGGCTTCCCGCACGAGTTCACCTGGCAAGGCACGCGCGACATCTCGCCTTGGCTCTGCGCGCCGTTTGCCATCGACTGGATTGAGCGAACCTACGGCTGGGCGAAACTGCTCAAGCACAATCATGAAATGGCGGTGTGGGCGCAGCGGCATTTATGTGAGAAGTGGGGGGTGGAGCCGTGTTCGCCGCTGGATGGTTCGATGCTGGGTTCGATGGCGACGCTGCGCTTGCCGGGCAACGTAAGAACGCGCTACGAATCGGCAGAAGCGTTCCAGCGCGTGCTCTTCGAGAAGCACGGCTTCGAAGTGCCGATCGTCGAGTGGGATGAAAAGTGGTGGCTGCGCGTTTCGTGTCAGGTGTACAACACGAAGGAGCAGTACGAGCGGCTGGGTGATGTCGTTGCGGAGTTGGTGGGCTAAGAGAGCGGGAAAGGCACATAGGCACGAAGGCACGAAGGCACGAAGGGAACAGCCAAGAGCCAACAGCCAGGAACCGAAGGCCCTTCGCTCCATCTCTTCAAATCCCGCAGATCAAGTACTCGTTGAGCCGTGAATGTAATACAGTCGCCGCTATAACCCGCGCAAAGCCCATATGGATCTAACGATTCAACCGCGCGTTCCGGTGGTGATCTCTTTATAGAGCGACTGATCGATGCCGAGGTACTCGCGCATGTGCTGGTCGTACACGTCCTGATCCTGATCCCGCGAGAGGTCGAGGCGGAGTTCGTTGATGACTTTGGTGCCCTGGCCGATCCAGTCGCGCCATGTTTCGGCGGAGATGTTTTCGTAGATCCACTGGCCGACCGGGCCGCGGAAGGGTGGGCCGGGGAGTTGGCTGCCGGGGCGGCCGGTGCGGCGGCAGATGAACGCGCCGGATGCTTTGAGTTGTTCGGCGGCCTTCTTCGTCTCATCTGAAATCTCCGGCGGTTCGCGGCCGATCGAGCGGAGCAATTCAGCGATGGCGTTCTTGGGCATGAGGTCGCCCTTGGCGGCGGCGACTTCGTAACCTGTATTGAGCGTGTCCACTGCGGCATCGGCCCAGCCGGCTTTGATCATGGCTTCGCCTGCGAGTTGGTAGGCCTTGCTCATGTCGGGGTTGATGTCGATGCACTTCTGGAAGGACTTGGCGGCTTCGGCGGCCCGGCCTGCCTGGAGATACGCGCCGCCGAGCGAGAAATGGGCCATGTCGTTCGTCGGATCGGCGGCGGCCATGTTCTCGAACTGTGCGATACGCTGGTCGAGTGTCGTGGTCATGTTTGCATGATACGCTGTTGCGACGGTGCGACACGGAGGAAACGCAATTCGCCGAGGGCGATCGCTCCGCTTCGCGTCGCGGCTAAACGTATGATTGACCTGTCCGTTGAATTCGCAGGATTGACACTTCGCACGCCGCTGATCGCAGCGGCGGGGACGTGTGGTTATGTGAGCGAGTTGGCGGAGGTGGTCGATGCGCGCGAACTGGGCGCGATCACGACGAAGTCCATCACGCGCGAGATGCGCGAGGGCAATCCGCCCTGGCGGTTGATTGATGTTCCGGCGGCGGGGGGCGCGATGCTCAATGCGATTGGCCTGGCGAACATCGGACTGGATCGGTTCCTGAAGGAGAAACTTCCGGCGGCGAAGGATGTGGATTCGATCATCATTGGATCGATCGCCGGGCACAGCGTTGATGAATATGTCACGATCGCAGCGGCGTTTGATGAAAGCGATCTGCTGCCTGCGGTGGAATTGAATGTGTCGTGCCCGAACACGGCGGACGGCTTGCAGTTTGGAGAACACCCCCGAAAGTTGGGGGAACTCCTGAACGAGGTTCGGCCGGCTTTGAAGCGCACGAAGATGATCGTGAAACTTTCGCCGAACGTGGGCGACATTGTGGGCATGGCTCGTGCGGCGATCGAGGCGGGGGCCGATGCGCTGACGCTCATCAACACGGTGACGGCGATGGCAATTGACGTTGAGACGCGCCGGCCGTGCTTGAGCAGGGGGGCGGGGGGGCTGAGCGGCCGGGCGATTCATCCGATCGCAGTGCGTATGGTGCGGCAGGTGTACGAAGGCGCAGCACGTGAAGCACATGTGCCGATCATCGGCTTGGGTGGCGTGATGAGTTGGCGTGAAGCGGCGGAGTTCATCCTGGCAGGCGCGAGCGCGGTGGGAATCGGGACTGGGTTGTTCGTTGATCCGATGCTGCCGCGCGCGATCAACAAGGGGCTGAGATCATGGATCGCGCGGCAGGGAGCGAGGGCGGTGGCTGACCTTGTGGGGAGAATGGAGGCATGAGCCCGGAGGACCGCGAGCGATTCGATGCGCTGCTCGATGAAATCGTGGAGTCGCTTCCGCCGAAGATACATGATCTGCTCGACATCGCGCCGGCGATCGTGGAGGATCGTCCCACGCCCGAACTGCTGCGCGAACTGGGCATGGATGAAGACGATGATGTGCTGTGCGGCCTGCACGCAGGAACAGCCATCACCGATCGATCGGTAATGGATACTCCGGAGTTGGAAACGATTCATCTGTTCCGCGAGGGCATCATCGAACACGCAGGCGGCTGGGAGATGTGGCAGGATGAAGACGGCGAGATGCGCGGCGGCGAAGATTCAATCCGCCGTGAGATCGAGATCACGCTGCTGCACGAAATCGGACACCACTTCGGGCTGGATGAAGATGACCTGGAGCGAGTGGGATATGGTTGAAACGTCGAAACGTCGAAACGTCGAAACGTTGAAAGAAATGCGGGATGCGG
>CAZFZT010000101.1:0-9781 GCA_964523675.1 uncultured Isosphaeraceae bacterium | reverse complement strand
CGATGGCTGGCATCCCACCCAGATTACCCTGGACCAACTGGAAGCCGGCCTCAAATCATCAAAAACGGCCTCTGCGAAAGCCGCTGGCGATCCGCGCGCCACGCCCGCCATGCGGCAGTACCGCCGCTTCAAGGAGCAGCATCCCGACTGCATCCTCCTCTTTCGGATGGGCGACTTCTATGAACTCTTCGATGAGGACGCCGTCGTCGTCTCCAAAGCGCTTGGCCTGACGCTGACGCAGCGCACCGCAGGCGTGCCGATGGCCGGCGTGCCGTATCACGCGATCGACTCCTACCTCCGCCGCATGATCGAGCACGGCTTCCGCGTCGCCGTGTGCGACCAGATTCAAGACCCGAAGGAAGCCAAGGGCATTGTCGATCGCGCGGTGACGCGCGTCATCACGCCCGGCACCTTGGTCGATGAGCATCTGCTCGATGAATCGAGTGCGAATCTGGTCGCAGCCGTGCAGTTTCTCGAGACCGGTGACGACTCCGCAGCCGTCGCCGCCGTCGCTGAACTCTCCACCGGCGCGTTCACCCTCGTCGATCTTCCCGGCGGCCGGGTCGTTGATGAACTCGCCCGTCTCGGCCCGACGGAACTCATCTACGTCGAAACCGCAGATGGCTCCGTCCCCACCCGCGTGCAGCGCATTCGCGATGCGCTCGGCTGTGCACTTACCGCGCGGCCGGGTTGGACATTCAGACCAGCCGAAGCGCTCGACCAACTCTGCCGCCAGTACCAGGTCAGCACACTTGCCGGCTTCGGCCTCGAAGAAACAGATGCCGCGATCGGCCCTGCCGGTGCGCTGCTGCGATTCCTCGCTGAAACACAACCCGGTGACGCCACGCTCTCTCACCTGCGTCCGCCCCGGCGTCAGCCGGCCGATGCGCACCTGACCATCGACGCCGCATCGCTTCGCTCACTTGAAATCGAGCGCACCATGCGCAGCGGCCAGACCGAGGGCTCACTCCTCGCGACCATTCAGCGTTGCCGCACCGCCATGGGCAAGCGCCTGCTGCGACAATGGCTGTGTTTTCCGCTGCGCGACATCAAGGCGATCACCGCGCGGCAGGCGTGCGTGGCTGCGCTCATCGCCGAGCGCGAACGTGCCGACCGCATTGCGGCTCAGGTGGGCAGCGTGCAGGACATCGCGCGCATCGGATCGCGCATCTCGATGAACCGCGCCACGCCGCGCGATCTCGTCGCGCTGGGCAAATCCGTCGGACGCATTGAAGACCTCGCATCGCTTCTTGAATCACTGCCGGCATTTGAGTCACACGCCGCGCGACTCTCAGCGCTCGCGTCATCACTCACGCCGCTTGCCGCTGCGATCAGCGAGAAGTGCATCGAAGAGCCGCCCACTCATCTGCGCGAAGGCGGCCTGTTTCGCGACGGCATCGACGCTGAACTCGACGACGCACGCGGCCTGCAACGCGACGCCAACACATGGCTCGCCGCCTACCAGAAGCGCCTCATCGAGCAAACCGATATCACCTCGCTCAAAGTCGGCTTCAACAAGGTGTTCGGCTACTACATCGAGATCAGTCACGCCAATGCCGTCAAAGTGCCCGATACATTCTCGCGCAAGCAAACGCTCAAGAACGCTGAGCGCTACATCACGCCGGAACTCAAGGAATTTGAGGACAAGGTCACCACGGCTGAGGCGCGGGCGTTTGAGCGCGAGCGCGTGCTTTTCGAGCGGCTGTGCGCCCAGGCCGCTTCGCAGACCGATGCGATCGCCCAATACGCAGACCTGATCGCTGAACTCGATGTGCTGCTCAACTTCGCTGAAATCGCCGTGCGATTCGATTACACCCGGCCGGAGCTGGTTGATGAGCCGATCCTTGACATCGAACAAGGCCGGCACCCGGTCCTCGACCGCACGCTCGGCGAACACTTCGTGCCCAATGACTGCGCGCTGGCGAGCCGCCGCGAGGAGGCAGCGTCTCGCGGCGCAACCCTCGCCCTCATCACCGGTCCCAACATGGCCGGCAAATCAACATACATCCGTCAGGTCGCGCTCATTGTCCTCCTCGCGCATACCGGTTCCTACGTTCCCGCGAAGCGCGCCGTCATCGGCGCGGCCGATCGCATTTTCACCCGCATCGGCGCGTCCGACGAACTACACGCCGGCCAATCGACCTTCATGGTCGAGATGACCGAGACCGCCAACATCCTTCATCACGCCACCGAAAAGAGTCTCGTCATCCTCGACGAAATCGGCCGGGGCACCTCCACGCTCGACGGCCTCTCTCTCGCATGGGCGATCGCTGAATCGCTCGCCGCAGCGCGTCCCCGTACGCTCTTTGCGACGCATTATCACGAACTGACCTCGCTCGCCGATCGGCTCGACAATGTCGTGAATCTGCATGTTTCCGTGCGCGAATGGGGCGATGAGATCATCTTCCTGCACCGCATTCTGCCCGGCCGCACCGATCGCTCTTATGGCATCCACGTGGCGAAGATCGCAGGGCTTCCTGCCCCGGCGATCGCGCGGGCGCAGGAACTTCTTGAGAGTCTGACCGTGCATAGCGAGGAAGTATCGCGCGAGGTTCCTGCGACAGGTGGCGGCGCGAAGCCGCAAGCGGCCGCCGGAAAGGGTCAACTGAGTCTCTTCACCGAGTACGTGCATCATCCGGTGATCGATGTGATCAAACAGATCGACCTCGATGCGCTGAGCCCGATGCAGGCGTTCGATGCGCTGCGAAAACTCAGAGAGCAACTCCAAAAGTAGCCGCTCGCGGCTTCGCACGCTACGGTTGTACATGACCACCGCAGCCACCCCGCGCACGCTCGATGCGCAGTACCTCAAATCGAAGTTCGACGCCGGTCTCGAGTATGACGCGTACCTTGCGACCGACCCTGAAAAGTCCCAGCGCTGGCGCGAGTTCCACAAGCAGGTATCGCTCAAACCGGAGCAGAAGCGGCTTCTTGAGGGCTTCACCCGCGAGATGAACATTCTTGTCTCCACCGGCATCTGGTGCGGCGACTGCGTGCAGCAGTGCCCGCTCATTCAGACCATTGCCGAGGCGAACCCGGCGAAGATTCATGTTCGGTACCTCGATCGTGATGAACACATTGACCTTGCCGAGCAGATCAAGATCTGCGGCGGCTTGCGCGTGCCGGTGGCGATCTTCACGGCCGAGGATTTCGAGCCCGTCTCGATCTTCGGCGACCGCACGCTCTCGCGCTACCGCGCGCTGGCGGCAAAGCAACTCGGGGCGCATTGCCCCCTGCCGGGAGCGCCCGTGCCGCAGGATGAAGTGGATGCAACGCTTCAGGACTGGCTCGATGAAGTCGAGCGCGTGCATCTGCTGTTGCGCTTAAGCGGGCGTTTGCGCGAGAAGCATGGCGATTGAGACGAGCGACTTCACCGCAGAGCGATTTCACCACAGAGGCACAGAGAACACAGAGGAGGGCGAAGCAATGTGATGCCATGGCGCATTCGTTCTGGCAACGACGTATCTCACAATCAATGTTCCATGACTCGTTTCTTTCTTTATGCCTCCGTGCCTCCGTGCCTCTGCCGTAATCCACGATGTTGATGAACGCACCATTCCTCAAGCGCTTCTTTGATGAAGCACTGTCCTACGAGCAATTCGTCGCCGGCGGCGAGCGTGACGGCCATCGGCTCCAGTGGGATCAGCGCTACGGCGCGCTCGCACTTGATGATGCGCAGCGCAAGACAGTCCAATCCTTCTACCGCGAGATGAACGTCCTGTGCCTCACCGGGACATGGTGCGGCGACTGCGCGCTGCAGGGCGCGGCCATGCAGCGCATCGCAGAAGCGAATCCTGATCACATTCACCTGCGATTCCTTCCGCGCGATGAAGTGTTTGCAGAGCTGATCGTGAAGAATCAGGTCAACGCCGGCTACCGCGTGCCGGTCACCTGGTTCATGGCGGAGGACTTCGAGCCGGTCTCACGCTTCGGCGACCGAACGCTCAGCCGGTACCGCTCCATGGCGAGCAAGGCGTTGGGCGATCGAAGCAACGTTCTCGCCCCGCCGCCGGCCGACCCCGTCCGTGAGGTGCTGCGGGAGGTGCTCGGCGAGTTCGAGCGGGTGCAACTGCTGCTGTGCCTGAGCCCGCGGCTCAACGCCGCCAAGGTATAGGCGGAGCATGGCAGTTCATCGGCACTCCCCCGGTTAGCGTTTGTCCCGCAGCCGCCAGCGCAATACACTGTGCGATTCGGATTTTCTCTACCCTGGCACCTCGGAGAGCACTTGTGAGTCAAAGCATTCTCGATACCGTCATCGGCTCGAAATCCGGCGCGGACCCCCAAGCCGCCGCCGCCCATTACAAGAAGGCCATGGAAGCCCTCGATGCCGGAGACCGGTTGGCCGCGCTTGAGGAACTGCGGCTTGCCGTCGGGCTCGATGACAATGCTGAATACCTCTTCAAACTCGCGTACCTGCTTGATCTGCTCGGTGAAGAGGAAGAAGCCATTTCACTTTATGAGCGGCTTGTGAGCCGGCCCCAACCGCATATCAACGCGCTGCTCAACCTGGCCGTCATCTGCGAGGATCGCGGCGAAACCAACCGGGCCGAGCGATATCTGCGGCAGATCCTCGACACCGATCCGAATCATCCTCGAGCCCGGCTGTACATGAAGGATGTCGTCGCCTCCAAGACGATGTTCTACGACGAGGAAGCCGCTCGCGATCTCGCCAAGCGCTCGGCCATGCTTGACATCCCGGTCACCGACTTCGAGCTTTCCGTGCGAGCGCGAAACTGCCTGAAGAAAATGCAGATTCGTACGCTGGGCGACCTGCTGCGCATCAGCGAAGCGGAACTGCTCGCCTACAAGAATTTCGGTGAGACGTCGCTGGTGGAAATCAAGTCGATGCTGGCGCAGAAGGGTTTGCGGCTGGGCCAGGGTGTGGATGGGCCGCTCAATCGCGCCCGCAAGGAGATTTACAACGAGCTCAAGGGCAAGGCGAGCGAAGCCGTGCTCAACCGGCCGATCTCCGTTCTCGACCTTTCAGTTCGCGCCCGCAAGGCGCTGCAAATGCTCGGAATTCAAACGCTCGGCGACTTGGCGATGCGCACCGAGGCCGAACTCATGGGCGTCAAAAATTTCGGCGCGACCTCACTCACCGAGATCAAGGAAAAACTGACTGAACACGGCTTGTCGCTTCGCACGATCGAATGATCGAACCGATCGCTCGGCGAGCGGTATCCTGTACAGGTATCGGCGAAGCGCATGATGACAACCGAGTTCCGTTGACGAACGGCCAGACGCGCCGCGCGTTCATGCTTCGCGCCGCAGCTGCATTGGGCATCAGCGCCTTTGGAACAGGATGTCGCCGGCGATCGCGACCCGCCGAAGAAGTCGCGGCCCGCGATGAACCTGCTACCGAGCCGATCGCGTTCCCTCCCGAGCCAACACCGGAGCCGCCCCCCACAAGGCCGCCGCTCCCTGCCGAGGAACCGATCGTTCGTGTACGCATCGTGCGCTTCAGGCCGTCCACTGAAGCGGATGTCGCGAACATGCAAGAGACACAGTCCGGGGACAGGCCGCTGCTCATCGGTGAACCGGGCCAGCGGCTGCGATTGGTTCAACACACTCCCACGCCGCAGGTATCGTTCGCGGAAGGCCCACTTGCTGTCTTCATCGATCGCAACGGCTGGGCAGTCATTGATGCAACATTCTTCCGCGCCTTTCTCACTGGGATCGATCCTGTTGAGATCCATCATGAGGACAGCGCTTCATCGAGTGAACATTCGATTGCGATTGAGGGCCGGCGCTACGGTGGTTCGCTGCGCCTCGTGAGCCGCAGCGACATCGGGCCGACCGCGTTCGACATCGTCAACCACATCGCGCTCGAATCCTATCTGCCCGGCGTGCTCGCGCGGGAACTCTACAACCACTGGCATCTTCAAACGCATGCGGCCCAGGCAATCGCAGCGCGCAGTTTCGCCATCTCGGAGCACGCCTATTTCCTCGATCGCCGGCACTTCGACATGACCAACACGCAGGCGTCGCAAGCATATATCGGCGCGGTAACGCATGAAACATCGCTCGAAGCGGTCGCCATAACGCGCGGCCACGTCCTTGCCGAAGATGACCTCATCGTGCCCGGTTATTACTCCAGTTGTTGTGGCGGCAGGGCAGCGCGGGCCATCGATGTCATCGGCCCCAACCCCATCAACGACACGCCCGCGCTCCACGGCCGGGCTGGCGAATGCGCCTGCGCCGGCTCACCACATGCTGATTGGACCGTCGAGCGCGCCAGCCACGAAGTCATGCGCCGACTCATCGCCTTTGGCAATGCGAACAACCACCCGCATCTGCCCAACCTTTCACCGATCGAATTGATCGAAGTTGCGCAGGAAAACGCCCACGGCCGGCCGACGAGTTACCTCATCAAGGACATTCGCAACCTCGAAATCATCCTGCCCGCAGAAACACTTCGCCGCGCGCTCAACTACGCGGGACAGGGGCTGCATCCGCCGACAAGGGCGGCTTCGATTCGCTCCGGCTTCTTCGAGGCGACCGTGCGGCGCAACACCATCGCCTTCAGCGGGCACGGTTACGGCCATGGTGCAGGTCTCTGCCAGTACGGCGCGCAAGCCCTTGCGCAGGACGGCCTTCAATACGAAAACATCCTCGCGTTCTTCTACCCAACCGCCACCGTCACTCGTGCGTACACATGACCCGCCGCGTGCGGCTTAGCCCCTTCGTTCATTCATCGAGCGCACCGACTCACTACCATCTACGACAAACTCATGCCAAGCAAAGCCACAACCGTCGATGACTACCTCGCGTCCCTGCCCAAAGATCGGCGCGATGCGATCAATGCCGTGCGCAAAACAATCCTCAAATACCTTGACAAGAAGGGATTCGAGGAAGGCATGCAATACGGCATGATCGGCTACTACGTGCCGCACCGCGTCTATCCGCCCGGCTATCACTGCAACCCCAAGGAACCGCTCCCCTTCGCCGGCCTCGCCTCGCAGAAGAACCACATGTCGCTGTACATGATGGGTCTCTACGGCTCGGAGACGGAACTCGAGCGCTTCCAGAAGGAATGGGCCAAGACCGGAAAGCGGCTCGACATGGGTAAGGCGTGCATCCGCTTCAAGAAGGTTGATGACCTCGCGCTCGAAGTGATCGGCGAAGCAATCAAACGCCTGCCTGCAAAGAAGTACATCGAACACTACGAGAAGGCGATCATGTCCACGACCGCGAAGGCGAAGACAAAGAAGAAGACAGCCGCGCGAAAGGTGGCGAAGAAGTCACCGTCAAAGAAATCAACGAAATAAAGAATTCACCGCAGAGGCGCAGAGACAGCACAACACAGATGAGCAACGGTGGTACAGACGTCTCGCCTGTACGAAATCTCTGCTCCAAGACAATGCAATAACCGCAAAGCCGAACCAGGAAAGCACGTTCATCAACTTCTCTCCTCTGCGCCTCTGCGGTGAACCCCTGAAGCACCGCAACCGAACATAAACGGATCACATCATGGGAACCAAAGACCCGCGCGTTGATGCATACATCGAAAAATCAGCCGACTTTGCCAAGCCGGTGCTGAAGAAGTTTCGCACGCTTATGCACAAGGGCTGCCCCGACGTGACGGAGACGATCAAGTGGGGCATGCCGTCGTTCGATTACAAGGGGCCGTTTGCGAGCATGGCGTCATTCAAGCAGCACTGCGTCGTCGGCTTCTGGAAGGCCGCGCTCCTCGATGACGGCAAGGCGGCTTCAACCAGCAACACCACAAAGATGAGTTGGGGCGCGCCGGGCCGCGAGCCGATCCCGGCAAAGATCACGAGCATTGATGATCTTCCCTCGGATGCGAAGGTTCTCGCCATCATCAAGAAGGCGAAGAAACTCAACGACGATGGCGTGAAGGTTCCAAAGGCGAAGTCGGCGAAGTCGCCGCTGCCGATGCCAAAGGATTTCGCAGCATCGCTCAAGAAGTCGAAGGAGGCGTCCGCGAATTTCGCCAAGTTCCCGCCCTCGCACAAGCGCGAGTACATCGAGTGGATCACCGAGGCCAAGCGCGAGGAAACCCGCCAGAAGCGCGTTAACACGGCCGTGGAATGGATCGCCGAAGGCAAATCGCGGAACTGGAAATATCAGAAGAAGTAGGGAGACGAAGACATGGGCATCCTCTGGGACCTCATACAACACGGCCAGATCAACAAACAACGCGAGCGCGCCGACACACTCGAAACGCGCGTCGCGCTGCTGGAGCGCGACCTCGATGAGACGCGTGAACTCCTGCGCACCCTCATCGAACGATTGGAGCAGCATCTCGATGAAGACATCGACAAGGACGACCGCATTGGGTGAGTCGGAGTCTTGAACTTTCTAGGAGGCGCATGGGTGCCACGGCCTGGCGGTCGGCTCAATCTCAATCTGTCAATCCGCCAGCAGAATCACGTCCTTCGGCTCTACGCTGAGTGTGATGATCTCGCCCGGCTCGCCGAAGTGGCCGGCCGGCATCTCCAGCACCTTCAGCACAGTGCCATCGGACAACTCCACCAGATGCTGCGCATGTTCGCCAAGATAGATCGTTTGCAAACGCTTGCCCTGCAGGCGATTCCGCGATGGCGAAGCGATTGCAGATGCATGTTCGGATGCATGTGACGGTGGCACAGGTGTCTCGCCTGTGCGCGGCTGCGGTTCACCTCCACTATTGCTCTCCACCACGCGCAGATGCTCCGGCCGAATCGAGCACGTGACGTTGCCGCCTTCGGGGGTTGTCGGCGTCGCGGCTGCGCTGAGCAGCGGACCCGCAGCCGTTTCGAGCTGCACAAGATGCTCATCCGCCGACTTCACCTCTGCTGCGAGGAAGTTCGTCTCACCCAGAAAGTCCGCCACGAAGCGCGAAGCCGGCCTGTCATACAACTCGCGCGGCCCCCCCACCTGCATGATCTGGCCATTCTTCAGAACAGCTACGCGGCTGGCCATCGAAAGCGCCTCTTTCTGGTCGTGCGTGACGTACACGGTGGTGATGCCGGTCTCGGCGCAGATGCGCGTGATCTCGGTGCGCATCTCCAGGCGAAGTTTCGCATCCAGATTGCTCAGCGGTTCATCGAGCAGAAGCACGGTTGGTTCGATGACCAGCGCGCGGGCCAGGGCCACGCGTTGCTGCTGGCCGCCGGAGAGCTGGTTCGGCTTGCGATCGGCATACTCGGCCATGCGGACTGAGCGGAGTGCAGCCATAACCCGATCGCGCTTCTCTTTCAGCGGCACCTTGCGCACGGCGAGGCCGTAGGCGACGTTGTCGAAGACGGACATGTGCGGCCAGAGGGCGTAACTCTGAAACACCATGCCGGCGTTGCGCTTGTTGGGCGGCAGGTGCGTGACATCGCGTTCGCCGAAGTGGATGGAGCCGCCGGTGGGATCAATGAAGCCGGCGATCATGCGCAGCAGCGTCGTCTTCCCGCAGCCGGATGGTCCGAGGAGGAAGAACAACTCGCCTGAGTTGATGACGAGGTCAACGCCATCAACGGCGGTGGTCGAGCCGAAGCGCTTCGTGATTCCCCGCAGATGAATCGCGGTCATGGAACGGGCAGGATAACAGAGCAGATTGAAACACGGAGGGCCACGGAGAGGATCTACCGATTGCGTCAGCGCTCACGCTCGGGACATCAATACAACTGCGCAGCACTGTAAGGACGCAGTCCACCACTTAATCGCCTCTCCGTGGCCCCCCGTGGCCCTCTGTGGTGAATCGCTCTTGACTCCGACAGGTTGCAAAACGAAAAGGAGCCGCCTCGTCTTTTGGCCGAGGCGGCTCATGAAGTCGGCGATGACCTACTTT
>CAZFZT010000100.1:0-10189 GCA_964523675.1 uncultured Isosphaeraceae bacterium | reverse complement strand
AAGCAGGCGACGGCATATCGGCAGCTCTCGCTGCTCCTGCGCCGCCCGCCCGGCCGCGAGGCGTACCCCGGCGACGTGTTCTACCTGCACTCGCGGCTTCTGGAACGTGCGACCAAGCTTTCGGATGAGAACGGCGGCGGCTCGCTCACCGCGCTGCCGATCATCGAAACGCAGGAAGGCGACGTGTCGGCGTACATCCCGACCAACGTCATTTCGATCACAGACGGTCAGATCTACCTCCAGCCCGAACTCTTCGCTGCAGGCATTCGCCCGGCCGTGAACGTCGGCATCTCGGTCTCGCGCGTGGGTGGCAATGCGCAGATCAAGGCGATGAAGGAAGTCGCGGGCTCGCTCCGCCTCGACCTTGCGGCCTATCGAGAACTTGAAGCGTTCGCTCAGCTCGGCACGGAACTTGACCCTGCATCGCAGCGTCAGCTTGATCGCGGAGCGCGCATGGTCGAGCTGCTCAAGCAGAACGAATACCAGCCGTTTGATGTGATTGACCAGTGCATTGCGATCTTCGCCGCCTCGAAGGGCTTCCTCGACGATCTGGCCCTCAACAAGGTCCATGCCTTTGAGGAGGGGATGCTTGAATATTTCGCCGGGCCGAAGAAGGACCTGCGCGACAAGCTCGTCGAACAGAAGTCATTTAAGAAACTCGAAGACGAGTTCATCTCAGCTCTGCGCGAGTTCAAGGCAAACTGGAACGCTTGACCATCGCCTGAGACCGAATGCACCTGAACCCGTCCTCAAAAGACGGGTTTTTCATTGTGCGGCACATAACTGTGCGGCATTGGATCGAGTGCGCATCGTTACATACGCTCTTCCCGATGAAGGAGCAGTTCGTTGAACAGGCACTGTTGGAAGCGCGGCCGTCTCTTTCGGACTGGTATGACGACGACATGCTGCGAGGGCATTTCAGCAAGGAGATCGAGCGCAACCTCGGCCGGCGCACGTGCCGCCTGGTGGAGCTGACCAGGCGGCGCGCCGTTATCGTCGAGCTGCCGACGCCGCACGAAACGAGACCACTGCTCCGCACGATTATCAAGCATCGGACCTTTTCCATCACCAGCGCATCGGAACTCCAGTTTCTTGAGGACGAAATACATGGGGCGCTTGAGCCGCATCGAATCGATCGTCTGATGACGTTCATGCACGGCCGGCCGCTCGACGATGCCACGCCGGTTGACTACCTCGTTGCGGGCCTCATTGATGAATTAGTTTCCCCTGCTGATGCATGCATCCGCGACTTGCGGCTCGTACAGCCCGACTCACTCGACTTCTACGATGAGTACCGCGGGTGGTACGAGGAGTTCTGGCGACGCCGGCCGCACCTGCGCGATGTCTGGGTCGAAACGCGCGAAGACATTGAAGAATGTCATGCGCAGGGCGGTGTGCGGCTGATTTACATCGGCGATCAACTCTGTGGAATGATGGCGGCGCAGCGGCGAATTGAATATGGCCTGCGCGGCTGGCGCATGCGCGAGCGCGTCACCGCGCCCGGCCGGTGGGGGCAAGGGATCTCCACCGCAGCATTTGCAGCGTTCGCGCAGTCTCTCGAACATGATGAGGACGACGCCGTCTGGGGCAATATCTTGCCGGAGAACACTTCATCGCTCGGATCCGCACTGCGCCTCGGCCGGCGCATCGTCGGCACCTACTACGAATCACCTCGCGATGGAGCCGGCGCACAGTAGCCGTGGGCCGGCAGGCCGAGATTACTACAGGCGCTGCTTGTATGGCCGCCCGTTTGCATAACGTGCGGCGTTCCATTAGGTTCAATTGCGAGATGGAAGGCGGATTTGATCCGATCTACTTGTTTCCTACGTTCGGCACTGCGATGGCTCTCCTCCTTCTCTGGCCGGCAATGCGATCGCTGCGCCTGAATCGACTCATGGCGGATACGCCGACCTGCAAGTCCATCGCGGTCTTTCTCGGGCTCGTCGAACTCAAAGGAACGGCCGAGGTTGAAGCCCCGGTGATTGGGACTCTTTCCGGCGAGCGATGCGTGTACTACCGATGGAGCGCAGAGGAGAGATGGTCGCGCACCGTCACCGAGACGTATACCGACTCAAAAGGAAACACCCGCACGCGCACGCGCCATGAAAGTGGCTGGATTACGGTGGCCCATGGCGGTGAGTCGGTCCCGTTCTATCTCCAGGACGAAGCCGGCATCATTCGCGTCATCTCCGAGGGGGCGGACATCGAACCGCTGACAACGTTCAGCATGACCTGTCGTCCGGGGGATCCGCTCTACTATGACAAGGGGCCGCAAAGCGCGATTGCCGCCTCCGATCACATCCGCCAGTTCACAGAGCAGGCCATTCCGTTGCACACGCCGCTCTATGTGATGGGCACCGCACGGGAGCGGGAGGACATTGTTGCAGCGGAGATCGCCCATGATCCCTCTTCGCCTCTGTTTCTGATCTCGACGCGCACAGAGGATGCCATTCGGCGTGGCAAGGCACTTTCGCAGTGGTTTCTCACGGTCGTCGCATGCATCGTCGCGGTTGCCGGCTGGCTCGCCCCGCATTACATCAGATACGAAGAGGCGAGCGTGCCGGTCGGGGCTGGCGCGCTCGCTGGCTTTGTTCTGCTCTGGCTCATCTGCTGGATATGGACGGTGTACAACTCGGTTGCGCGGCTGAACCAGCGCGTGAGCCGGGCGTGGTCACATGTGGATATTGAGCTCAAGCGACGGCACGACTTGATACCGCAACTCGTTGCGGCTGTAACGGGCTTTCGCGATCATGAACAGTCAACGCAGCAGCACCTCGCGCACCTGCGGTCACAGCTGCGCTCAACCGCGCTGGGCGCAGACGGCTCGGATCCGGAAGCGGTCGCACCCGACCTCATCGCCCTTAGAGAGGCGTATCCACAACTCAAGGCGGGCGAGCAGTTCCTTGCGCTGCAGTCGCAACTGACGCAGACCGAGCAGCGCATTGCGCTTGCGCGATCGTACTACAACGAGATTGCTGGCCACTTCAACACCCGGATCGCTGTGTTCCCTGATCGGCTCATCGCCGGCCTGGGCGGATTTCATCAGCGTCCATTTATGCAGGCGAAAGGTTTCGAGCGGGCGTCGGTCGATGTGACCTTTGCTCAATGACTCCGCGCGTTTCAATCCTCTTCGTTCATGCCCGCAAGTGATTCAGCTTCCGATCGCTTCGGCAGGAAGAGCAGCAGCAATGTGGCTCCAAAGATGGCGCTCGCCAGGGAGCCGGAGAGCACGCCGATCTTCGCGCCTTCGAGCAGCGGCGGTCCCTCGCTCTCGGCCGCGCCGGTGAGTGAAAGTTCTGCAATGAGCAGCGACATGGTGAACCCGATGCCGCACAGCCAGCCCGCGCCGAGCATGACCGGCCAGTTCACGCCCGTCGGTAACTTCGCAAGACGCAGTTTCACCGCGATGAAGCAAGCTGTCACGATGCCCAACGGCTTGCCGAGGAACAAACCCAGGGCCACCGCATAGACGATCGGGCTTTGCACCGCCGACGCGTCGATGGTGACGCCGACGTTGGCGAGCGCGAATAGAGGAATGATGACGAACGCCACCCACGGATGCAGGGTGTGCTCCAGCCGTTCGAGCGGTGACACCGCCTCTTGTGCTGCGACGCTGATGAGTTCGAGCGATTCATGTCGTTCCTTCTGGGATTCAATCCGCCCGCCACGCAGCCGCGCAATGACATCGCCTACAACGTCGAAGAACGCGCGGTCGCCGATCCAGGCACTGGCCGGCGTGAGCAGGCCAAGCAACACGCCCGCCACCGTGGCATGTACACCGGATCGGAACATGCAGTACCAGATTGCCACGCCGACCAGCACATACACCGCAACGCGGCGAACGCCCATGCGATTGAGACCGTAGATGACGCCGAATCCAAGCGCAGCAAAGCCGAGCATCAGGAAGTTGATGTCGCTCGTATAGAAAATCGCGATCACGACGACTGCCCCAATGTCGTCTGCGATGGCAAGCGACAGGATGAACACCTTCAGGCCCAACGGCGCGCGGGCGCCATAGAGCGCGATCAGCGCCACGACGAACGCGATGTCGGTCGCGACAGTGATGCCCCAGCCGTCGTTGGCCGCCGCCGATCCCCATGCCTTGTTGAGGAGCATGTAGATGACAGCGGGCGCGATCATGCCGCCGATAGCGCCGATGACCGGCAGGGCTGCGTTCTTCGGATCGCGCAACTCCCCGGCCACGAGTTCGCGCTTGATCTCCAGCCCCATCACAAAGAAAAAGATGGTCATTAGACCATCGGTGATCCAATGGTGAATCGACTGCGAGAAAGCCCATTCCCCGATCTTTACGCCCATCGTCTCGTGCCAGAAGTGGGCGTATTCGGCGGCATGATCCGAGTTGGCGATGAGCAGTGCAGCGATGGTGCACAGCAGCAGCACGATGCCGCTGGCCGCCTCGATTTCGAAGAAGCGGGTGAACGGAAGCATCAACCGCCGAATCGGCGCCTCCGGCAAGCCAGCATAGTGGCCACTGGGGCTGTGATATTGTGGATCACTGGGTTCGTTGTTCATCTTCTGTTGAGGCGATGGGGGTAGGCGACAGTGGTCAAGAATCGACGCTTGTAGGAAACACAACGGATTTTCGGCTGAATCGACTTGAACAATGATGATTTTTCAGTGCAAATCCGAACTGGATATTGGACGAGCCGGTTTTTCAGCAGGGCGAGAGCGTCCGCGGCCGGTTTCTCAGGGAAGATCAAACATCTTCCTTGGTTTGGATCTCCGCCAGGAGCCGCTAGACTTGCCGGTCGCTGACGGAACGAGTTCCGCAACCGCGCCACCTTTACCCAATGCCATGATCTGCACCGTAGAACCGCCTGCCTCGATGTCGGAGAACGAGACGAGAACCCCCATGATTGCTCAAAAACAGGTGGGTGTCTTGTGCGTGGATGACAACCCGCTCGTGGGTGAAGCGCTGGGCATCACGCTTCGGCACGAGCCGGACATGCAATGGCTCGGCCAGCGCTTCACGGCGGACAATCTGCTCATGGCGATCAACGAGCTGCAGCCGGCGGTTGTCCTGCTCGACCTCGACATGCCCGGCCGTAACCCATTTGATGCGCTCGCTGAGGTGCTCGAGGAACATCCTGATCTACGCGTCATCGTGCTGACAGGCCACGTACGGCGGGAGTATGTTGATCGCGCCTTCGAAGCGGGAGCATGGGGCTATCTCTCAAAGGGTGAAGGCGCGACGCGTATCGTCAGCTCCATCCGACGGGTTCTGGCGGAGGAGATCGTCATGAGCCCCGAGGTCGAGGCCGCCCTCGCCTGATGCGCGAGCTGGCACGTACTCAAAGCACTCTCGATCACCCTCTGGCGGCAGCAATAGCCGGCTCATCGCAAGGCGGCTGAGTCCTTTGCCCCGAGCGTGCGGTAAATCTGCTTAGTCGCGTCGGAACGATTAAGCGTATAGAAATGGATGCCGCGGAAATTGGGAACGGTGCGCGCATGGTCGATGAGATCACGGCACTGCTCAGTCGCCCAGTGGATTCCCACACGTTCCACCGCTTCGGGGTCATCCTGGCAGCGGTAGATCATTCGTTGCAGGGCGGCGGGAAAGTTCGTTCCGGCAGCAAGATCGGCCATGCGCTTCATGCCGGCGATCGAGGTAATGGGCATGATCCCCGCAAGGATCGGAACTTGAATCTGCGCCAGCTCACACCTCTCGCACCAGTCGTAAAACGCACGGTTGTCGAAGAACATCTGCGTGCAGATATAGTCAGCTCCGGCATCGACTTTCGCCTTCAAGTGCTCCATGTCGCGTAGCTTGTTCGGCGTTGCAGGATGCCCTTCGGGGAACCCGGCAACGCCGACGCCGAAGCCGCTTCCGCCATTCATATGCTTGGCGTTCCTGTCGCTGAACTGGCGGATGTACGCGACAAGGTCGGCTGCGTAACGGAACTCTTCCGTTGAGAAGTCATGACCAGTAACACCCAGGGGCGGATCGCCGCGCAGCGCCATGATGTTCTCGACGCCGTGCTGAGCGTATTGCTCAAGAATCGTGCCCAGCTCAGCACTCTTCTGGCTCACGCAGGTGAGGTGCGGCACGGGGTCAAGCGTCGTCTCGCGTTTGAGTCGCAGAACCAGGTTGTGCGTCCGGTCGCGCGTCGAGCCGCCGGCGCCATATGTGACTGAAACGAATGACGGAGCCAGTGCCTCGAAATCAGTAATGCGATCAAAGAGCGCGTCCCATGCATCGTCGGTTTTCGGCGGGAAAAACTCGAACGAAAACGTGGTCGAATCACGTTGGAAGATCTCCTGAATATGCATTGGTGTATGGTAGGTGGCTATTCGGCCCGAGTGAACGGCAGGGGTTGCTCCGAGAGTCCTTCAGAGGAGCGAGGATTCATCCTCTTCGTCATCGCAGCTTCTTGACACCCGCGCCCGGTTTGTCGCCTGTGCGGATCGGCCGGCTCTTGCGCGAACGACTTCGTTTCGTCGAATCACGCTTGTTCGCGCGCGGCTCGCGCTTCAACTGCACGGCATGGTCCGGTTGCACCTTGCTGCGCGTCACCTTCCGTGACTTCTTCCTGGCGATGTCGCCCCACCTGGAGGGATCGAAGCCATGCGGCTTCTCTGGTTGCAGGTCAACACCGATGGCACTCGAAATTGCGCGCCAGTGATCAGTGTCACGCGGGTCGAGCAATGTGAACGCCTCGGCAACGGTGGTACCTCCACCGCCATGCCCGGCGCGCCCGACACGGTGAACGTACTCCTCCGGCATCGAGGGAGCCGGCAGGTCGTAATTGACGACCGTGCGCACCGTCGGAATGTGCAGTCCGCGCGCTGCAACGTCGGTTGCGATGACGACGTCAATCTCGCCCTCGGCGAACGCGCTCAGCGTGCGGTTGCGCTGCGCCTGCGAGCGGTCCCCATGGATCATCCCGACTTTGATACCGTGACGCATCAGCGCAGCCCCGACCCAGCCGACGCGCCGGCGTGTTCGGCAGAAGACAAGCACTCCTCGGCGAGGTTTGTTCTCCTGACCTGCAAGCAAGTGCATGAGGAGCGGTGTCTTTTCGCGCTCATGCACGCGCAGGAGCCGCTGCTCAACATGTGCAGCCGGCCGGGAATGCGATTCGATTTCAACACGGACAGGATGACGCAAAAAGCGGTCCGCAAGTTGAGCAACTTCGTGCGGCATCGTGGCGCTGAAGAGCATGATCTGCCGATGTGTGGGGATCGCCTCCAGCGTTGCTGAGAGTTGTGGCAGGAAACCGAAATCCAGCATCCGGTCTGCCTCGTCGACTACGACATGTCTGACGCTGGCGAGCGAGACGAGGCCCGCGTCGAGCAGTTCTCGCACCCGGCCGGGTGTGGCGATGAGGATGTCCACGCCTCGTGCAAGGGCCTGCGCCTGTGGTGAAATGGCGACCTTGCCATAGGCGACGCACGTTCGTAAAACGGTCCCACGACAAATCAGCCCTGCATCCTTCTGAACCTGCTGTGCCAATTCTCGCGTTGGGCACAGAACCAGAGCGCGAAGCCGCGCAGCGGGGTCGATGACTTTCTTGCCGCGCACACTCTTGGCGGGTTTCGTCCCCAGCAGGAGGTGCGCGACCGGCACGATAAAGGCTGCGGTCTTCCCCGTGCCCGTCGGCGCAAGGCCGATGACATCCCGACCATCAAGGATCGGCCCGATTGCCTGCGCCTGAATGGCGCGTGGCTGATGAAAGCCCATCTCGGACAGGTTGCGCAGCAGCAACGGATGAAGTTGAAACTCGGCGAAGGACATTTCCAACAATTCAAGCCAAATCGTGAAAAGAATCACATGACACCTGGCACTTCTTCAATGCCGCGAGAATAGCATCGCCCGCGCTGTGTCTATGAGATAGATCAACAAGGATATCGCCCCTGCGACCACCCATGTGCCGCCCTGTCGGGACCGGTTCCTAAAGAGTTCGCCTGCTTTGCCCCGGAGGTTGCTGCAATGGGATGCATTTCCCGATGACGCTACGGTTGATTTCATTCACAATAACAAGCGAATTGGAACACCTTCCGCTGTGTGGCTCGAATCATTTGTTGAAGTGTCGTAAAGATGTGGAGATTCAAGATCAATCGATGGCTTTGATGAAAAAGTGAAGGCACCCACCCGATTCGCCGAACAGTTGTTTCTTCCCACTCACCCCTGCGAGAGCTAACCCGATGCAGCCCACGAGCCCCAATCCGTTTCACGGCGACCCGCCCACAGGGGGAGCGCATGGTGGAGCGGCACGCAGCGCAAGTCAATCGCCAGAGCCATTCTCGGTTCAGGCGACGTTGAGGCAGCGCGCGTTCGGCTGGCATCTCGAGGCGTCGCCGATGCGCGCATTCGATGCGCTGCGGATTCTCCCCATGCTCAGTGGCGCAGGAAATGCGTCCTCGTTGCTCTTTGATGTCACGCTGGAGGAGCGGCCGGACGTCGCGGTGCGGCAGCGTTCATCACTTGGTGGGGTTATGGGTCAAATGTCTCTAAGCTCGATGGCGGATCGGCTGTCGATACCGGCAGTCGAACGGTTTGAGGACGACCAGCTGGTCATGGAGCCGATGCGGCTGCGCGAACTGGTCGGCATGATCGACCAGGTTCACTTGCGAACCGTGTGTGTCGATGGACCAATAGAAGCGCGCGATGCGGAGGCGATGCGCAGGGCTGTCGCAGCGGGATTATCGCCGCTGCAGGCGGAGTTTCGCGCCAGCGCTTCAATCGAGGTGACGGCGGACGCTGCGGTGAGTATCGAGAGCCGTGAGAAAAAGCCAGCGCTTCGGATGGCTGCCGAGTGTGTCCGATTGTTTCTGGGCGCGATGCGCAGCCAGCCGGCTGAGGAGCTTGCGCTACCGGAGTTATGGCAGATCGAACGGCTCCTCGAAGAAACCGGCGCCATTTCGCTGCGGCCGATTGAAACGGAAGCGTATTCCACGTTTCTGGATATCGGCGTCTCAACGGCGTTGGAGCCGTTTTCGAAGCCCGCGAATCGCTCGCTCATCTATGACGTGCCCAGCAATTCATGGCACGATGAAGCGTAGTCAGGCGACAAGCAATCAACGCTTTCGTTCGAACGGTTGTGGGGCCTTGCCTCGGCGCCGCTAACGGATGACGTTCTTGTTCGTCACTCGCTCGTACTGACTGGCTTGAGGGGCGCGTATAAATGACCAGCCGTAGTGCCACGGTGGCAGGTCGATCGGTTCACTGGTTGTGCAGGTGAAACCCGCGCGTTCTGCAGCGTCTCGGAGTTCGCGGGGCTTGGGGCGAATCTCCATTGAGGGGCCGCGCGGCGTCGCCGACTCATGATTCCAGTGCATGATCGCCAACCTACCGCCAGCACGCAGCACCCGATGCGCCTCCCGCAGCAAATCGCTGCGTTCGCGGGCATGAAGGATGTTGAAGAGCATGACGAAGTCCGCGCTCTGTGGCGCAAGCCCTGAGCCATGCTCGATGAAATCGCGACTGATGAGACTCACATTCGACACGCCGGCCTCACCAGCGTTCCGAGCCGTGATTTCGAGCATGCTTCCATCAAGATCAAGCCCGTACACCTGGCCGCTCGCGATCTTTGCCGCAGGTATCGTGAACGTTCCGTATCCGCAGCCGAAGTCGACGACGTTCTTGCAGGAGGGGCCAAGACCGAGCTTTTCGAGCGCTGCTGCCGGTTCAAAGAAACTGGCCCACGTGGCCTCATCGGGCATCCCGCTTTCGCGCACCTTCATGCAGCTCATTCTATCGGCACGCGCCCAGTGGCTGGCTATGGTTCCTCTGCATCGCGGCTCATTTGCGTCAGGACCCGCCGCGCATCCTCCCGCGACATGATGGGTTCAGTGGCCCCCACGCGCACAACATCGAAGCGTGCCCGAACATCAAAGCCGTGCGAATCAATGCCGACCATCACAGGTGATTCAATTTCCATGCCTGCGTAGTGCCGGACCATGCGGCGAAGATCATCGGCATGCTCAGCATTCATGTGGCGGCAGATCGCGGCTTCCGCTTCACCAGCCAGGGGATTCTGCCGCATGAACGCCTCGCCATCGATGACATGACCCTCAAAGCGAACCATATCAATCAGCATCGTCGCCCAACGAACATCTTCGGGTTCGCCATGGTAGATGCGCCATCGGTCCGTAAGTCGGGCGGCCTCCGATTCACCCCGTTCGCGAAACTCCTCGAGTGTCACCTGCATTTCCATCGCATTGTCCA
>CAZFZT010000099.1:0-10333 GCA_964523675.1 uncultured Isosphaeraceae bacterium | reverse complement strand
CTCGTGCAGGCAGCGGCAGGTTTCGGGGTCAAGCCGCAACGCCTCGATGGGTAGTGGGTCGATCGCATCACGCTCTTCGCTGGGAGCAATAACGATGCGATCCGATTCGTCGAAACGTGCTGCGGCCCATGCGCAGCCGATGGTTGAAGCGCAGGCGAGGCGTGTGCGAAATCCAAGGCGATTGAGTGCGCTTTGGAGCAACTCCAGCAGGCGTGACTCGCTGCCGTACAGCCGCTCGCAGCCGGTGACATCGAGTAGCAGGCCATCGGGCGGATCGGGCGCGGCCAGCGGTGTGAACCGAATTGCCCAGTTCGCAAGCGCGACAAGCGCAGTCATATCTCGGTCCGGCTGATGCGGCTCGACGATCAAGGCATTTGAGGCTGGCGCGAGCGCGCGCGCATGGGCGACCGACATGCCGGGCATCACGCCGCGCGCAGCGCTCCGGGTGCAGCACGCTGCGATGAACTGCGCGTTCGCTTTCTGCGCGGTGAGCATCACCATCGGCTCAGCCGGTGCGGCGAATGAATTGGGCGTGCGCGATCGGCGAAGACGCCGCAGCACCCGGTCGATCGACCAGGTCGGGAACTGGGCGCAGACAATGCGCTTGATGGTCATGCTCCACCACGAGCGTTGAAGAGTTCATTGATGCGGCCTCCGTACCGTCACCGCGCTGCATGCCTTTGCAGCGCACAAGTTCGATCTGCCAACGCGGCGAAGCGCTCCCTGAAACAATCGGTTTGATCCGCCATCGCCGGGCTGCGGCTGAGTGCTCCTTGCGCTCCTTGGCCGGCCGGGCCAACAGCGCAAGAGCGCGGCCGGATTCAGCGGCCAATTGCAATCGGCGTGAATGCGCCATGCGCATGCCGCTGACATCTGCGATCACCACACCGGCCGCCTCGCTGCGCAGACACAAATCAGTCGCCCACAGCCGATCGTCAAGCGAAACGGCATCGATGAGCAGCGAACGCGCAAGCAGGTCCGGCTGCTCGTCAGGGCTGGATCGCCGGGCCAGCACATGCGGTTGCGGCCAGGTGCGCCGGCCGATCCATGCAATGAGATGGCCGGTTGCATCATCGCTATGCGCCTGGCGCAGCGCAACCCTTGCCAAATGGGTTAAGACCAGGATGGGCGCGGTCCACGGCTGCTCCGCCTGATCGGTTTGATTCGCTTCGTCGCCGCAGAGCCATTCGTGGAGCACGCGGCGTTCGATCCCGTCCAGCGGCCGGTCCAGCCCGGTCGCAACGGCCTCGCCGTCCCACCCGCCGGATCCCCCCCGGTTCTCCACCCGTTCCACCATGGCCGCGAGATCATGGAGAGACTTCCGCCGAGCCGCCTTGATGGCCATATCGTCCATGCGAGAACGATAGGTATCCGTTAGGGTTGCGGTCAAATGGGGGAACCGCAGATGCACGCAGATGAATGCGGATGATGTGAGATTTTTTCGATGCGGACCCATAGCCGCATGCTGGCAGGCCGCGGTTGGGAAAGGTGACGGGTTCCGGGCTGAACCACGGGCTTCCGCCGCGCGGCTATTGAATTACGTACGAAAAACGCCTCCGGCTGATCTTCCCTGGTCAGCCGAAGGCGCTCGATGGTGTCGTGTGGTCGATGAAAGTCTATGCCGCAGCCGAACGCGGCTGTGCGGAGGATGCGGCTCGCTTGTTCTTGCCCACGGTGCGCTGCGTGCTCTCGGCCCGGCGCCGGCGATGTGTGCCGAGTTTCTCGACGAGTTCGCCGGGATGCCGCGCCCAGAGGTCTGCTCCGATTTCCTCCGCCAGTCCTTCCGCGCGATTGAAGATGCCGCCGCCGACGACGATCTGCATCTGCGGGCAGGCGTCCACCTCGCGAATCGTGTCGATGAGCACGCGGATGTTGGGCGCATCGCTCGGGCCGGAGGCGAACATGAGCAGGACATCCGGCTTGCGCTCGCCGACTTCCGCAAGAATCTCATCATTCGCCACCCCGCCGCCTCCGAAGAGCACATCGAAACCGGCGCCCTCGGCAAGATTGGCGACCATGGCACCGGCAAGTTCATCGCCTTCGCTTGCGCCGCTGAAGAGAAGAATCGTGCGGCCGAGCCGGGGTTGCTGCTCGTATTCCGCCTGCACCTGATCGACCAACATGCGAAGCAGTCGAACAGCGTAATGGTGGGCCAGCGTCGTGAGTTGATCGCTGCGAAAGAGCGAGTTGACCATTTCCAGCACGGGCCAGAGGATGGCGTCGGTGAGTTCCTCGGGCGAATAGCCGCTGTTGCAGATTTCTCGGACGATTTGCCTTGAGCCCTCGCGGTCGCCGTTGATCAGCGTATGAAACAGTCGTTCGATCAGGATTTCCTCATTCACTTCTGAACTCCATGAATGGCGGCCGATTCGTCTCCGACGAGCAGGCCGGTATGTTGGATTCGCAGCCAATCCTGGGCTGCATGAGGTTCGCGTGGCCGTTCATCGGTGGGAGGGCGTGGGAGACTGAAGATTTGCACGAGTGGCTTCGGCCCAACGCTCGGATCGTGGATATCGGACCTAAGGAGGGTTCGTGTCCGGTTGGCCCGCAATTGCCGGACTTGGTATCTCGTGACCGGGGGGCTCGATGGAATATTCAAAAACCTACGGCCTGGCCGTCGCGTCTTTGATCGCTTGCGCCGAGATACACCCCATCGCTGAGCCGGCAGATGGCTTGGCCGCCGCCATGAGCGACGGTGCGGGCATCAGCGATGGTCACGTCGTGGCCGAGATCGCGCAACTGTCCGTACACCTCTGAAGCAAGGCCCGGTTCAATGCTGACCCTCATGCCATCTTCGACGCGCCATCTCGGAGCATCGAGCGCGGCCTGCGGATTCTGATTGTGATCCGCCAGGCGCGCGATGAACTGCATGTGACCTTGGGGTTGCATGAAGCCGCCCATGATGCCGAAGGCGAGCAATGGCGTTGGGTGCGGACTCGGACCCGGGGCGCCGCTTGGGCTACCGTGGGTGGCTGTGCGCTTGACCCCGGCATGTGTTACTGATGTTGCGAAGCCGGGGATGATCGTGTGGTAGGGGCGCTTGCCGCCTGCGACTTGATTGGGATGGCCGGCTTCAAGGGTGAAGTTCGCCCCCCGGTTCTGCAGCGCGATGCCTGTGCCGGGCACGACGATGCCGGAGCCAAAGCCCATGTAATTGCTCTGAATGAAGGAGACCATGTTGCCCGCAGCGTCGGCGGTGGCGAGATACACCGTGCCACCCGGCTTGGGAGAGCCGTGCTGGAAATCCTGCGCGCGATCCCGCCTGATGAGTGCCGCTCGCGCATCGAGATAACTTTCATCGAGTAGATCATCAACAGTGAGATCCATCGCATCGGGGTCGGCAATAAAGCGATGCGCATCGGCGAAAGCAAGTTTCATTGCTTCGATCTTGATGTGAATTGACTCGGCTGCGTCGGGATCAAGAGAAGCGAGATCGAAACGGCGGGCAAGGCCGAGCGCGAGCAGTGCAGCAAGTCCCTGACCGTTGGGCGGCAGTTCATGAACGGTTATGCCGTGATAATCGAGTGATATTGGCTCAACCCAAAGCGGCTCGTGCGCTTGCAGATCGTTGAGTGTGAGCAGGCCGCCGGTTTGCTGTGCATGGGATGCGATGGCGCGCGCAAGTTCCCCCTCATAGAAGCAACGGCCGCTGGTCAATGCGATGGATTCAAGCGTGCGCCCATGGTCTTCACTCTTATAAATGTCGCCAGGTCTTGGCGCACGGCCTGTTGGGCAAAACGTCGCCTGCCACTCCTGAAACTCCTGGTAGGTCGCTTGCGCTCGATGCCATGCATTAGAAGTTTGTGGCGAGACGGGATAGCCGTCATGTGCATACTTGACCGCCGGCGCGAGCAGTTCGTCGAAGGGGAGTGAGCCGAAGCGTTCGTGCAGGGCCGCCCATGCCGAGATCGCGCCGGGCACGGTGACGCTTCCCCAGCCGAGCGCCGGTATGCTCGACTTTCCTGCGAAATGATCGGGCGACAACGCTGCGGGCGATTTGCCGGAGGCGTTGAGAGCGTGCAGTTTTCCACCATGCCAGATGAGCGCGAAGGCATCGGAGCCGAGACCGTTGGAGGTCGGTTCCACGACGGTCAGCGCCGCGGCGGTGGCGATGGAAGCATCAATCGCATTGCCGCCGCGCTCCATCATGCGCAAGCCGGCCTGTGCCGCCAGCGGCTGGGAAGTCGCTACGACATTCGCCGCAAAGACCGGCATGCGCTGCGATGGGTATGGAAAGGTCCAGTCAAACATGTTCAGCCCGCCGTATGCGGCTTCGCGCGCTTTCCAGGAGGGAGCATCAGACACAATGAGCCACGATGCACCAATCTGATCAACTCACCTCCATCACCTCAATCAGTTCACGCAGATGTTTGCGGATCCCATCATGACCTCGATCAAGCGCGACGCCAAGGGCCTGCGCAGCATTCTTGCTGAACATGTTCTTCGGCTTCTCCGGGCTGGAGAAATCGATCTCACGCTTGACGCCAAGGATCTCGCACGCCATCTGCGCCCAATCGGCCCAACGGGCGTAGCAATCGACGAGATTGACGACCCTTGCCTTGGCATCGTCATTTCCGACTGCTGCGACGATGGCCGCTGCGACATCTTCGACATGCACGAACTTCCCGCCGCCGGGTTTGTCGAGCTTTTCGCCGCGTTGTATGCGCTGGATGAGTTGATAGCCATGAGAACGTTCGAGGTTGGGGTCAAGGCCGTACACGCCGCACGGCCGCAGCGCGGTGAAGTTGAGACCATCACTTGCGTGCAGCGCCCAAAGATGGTCTTCGACGGCGGCTTTGTACGCGCCATACAGGTTGCCCGGCCGCAATGGATGATCCTCATCGACATTGCCCTGCCAGCGCGGCCGCATCTCGTGATGCACAGCGATGGTGCTGACGAAGATGACCTGCCGCGGCATGGCCCTGCGAATCAGACGAAGTGAGCCGAGCAGGTTCGTCTGCCAGTGCGTGGCGGCATCGCCTGCACGCAGGGGGCTCCAGTCGACGCTGTTGTGAACGAGGCAGTCAGCGCCTTCGAGCAGTTGCTCCCAGCACGCCTCATCCGCTTGCTCGCCCACGACGAAGCGATCAACGAACGGTTGAACATGATCGCGCCGGCTGGATGTTCGCACGAGACCTGTCACTGAGTGACCGTCTCTCTGCAGACGACGGGCTATGACGGACCCGATGAATCCAGAAACACCGGTGAGAGCAATTCGCATGGAAGGATGATAACGGCGTGCAGCAGTTGAATGATGCTGCGATCATTAATCGCCGGTCTCGCTGTCGCTTTCTCTTTCCATCTGCCGCTTCCCCTCAGGGCTGATGGCGTAGATCTGGAAGCGGTGGCCGACAGGATCCCAGCCGCGTTCACGGCAGATGCGGTTTCGCAGTTCGACAAGTTCCTTGTCGGTGAACTCAATGTGCTCGCCAGTCTTCATGCACACCATGTAGTCGCGTGGCTGCTTGCCATAGATCAACTGATAATGTGCCTGCTTCGAATCGAAGAGCGCTTGCGTGATGATGCCTGCGTCCTGCAGAAGTTTGATCGTGCGATAGATGGTTGCCTTGGAAACGCGGTAGCCCCGGTTGCGCATGTCAAGCATAAGTTCTTCGACTTCGAAAACACCGTCACGTTCGATGATGGCATTGAGGATGTCCGCTCGCTCCGGCGTGTATTTGAGATTCTGCGACTTGAGGAAGCGTCGAAAGACTGCGCAAAGCGGCGCCATCGCCGCGATCTGCGGGTCAGTTGGAAACGGCGGCGTAGGGATCGGACGCAAGTCCATGTCGGAAGTGTAGCAATGCTCGCCCTACACTACGGGCATGTGCGGCAGATACAACCTCTCTTCGCCGCCGGATCTCGTGGCACGCCTGTTTCACGCGACGAATCTCTTCGAGTGGTCGCCGCGTTACAACATCGCGCCGACACAACTGGCCCCGGTGGTGCGTATGAGCGAAGGACCGACGACATCGGAGCGGAGAATCGATCTGCTACGTTGGGGTCTTGTGCCGAATTGGGCGAAAGATGAGACGATCGGCAATCGTTTGATCAACGCACGCGCCGAGTCGGCGGCCGAGAAACCGGCATTTCGGAAGGCGTTCCGCTCTCGCCGATGCGTCATTCCTGCGGACGGGTTCTATGAATGGAAAGAGACTGCTGGCAAGAAGCAGCCGTACTACATTCACAGCGCCAGTAATGTCCCGTTTGCATTCGCGGGGCTCTGGGAGCGATGGGAAAAGGGGGCCGAGCCGCTTGAAACATTCACGATTCTGACGACTGACGCCTCATCTTCAATTCGTGCGATCCACGATCGAATGCCCGTGATTCTGCCCACTGAGGAGGCGGTCACGCGGTGGCTTGATCCTGCACATGACGCCCTTGAAGATCTCGCGCTGTTGCTCGCTGCTGCGCCCGACGACATGCTTGAGGCCATGCCAATCAGTACGTATGTGAACAGCCCTAGAAATGAAGGGCCCGAGTGCATTGAGCCGGCTGATGCTCCCAATGCTCAGGCGTCACCTGCAAGCGCAGCGGAGCCGGGGTTGTGGGATCAATGACCGCTGGGGAGGTACTGCCTGAAGCCGTCAACGCCGGTGATGCTGCTGACGGAAGCCGTTGGGCTGGCCATCTGCATACTCCCAGATGGTTACTTCGAGCGACTGCACGCCCCATTCCAAGGCGCTCTCGTGCGTGGGGTAGAGCACATCCAGGCGGTTGCCCTTGATCGCGCCGCCTCGGTCGAGAACCGGCACGACATCACCTTCGTCGTAGCCCGGCACGGAAACGAGCGAGCCAAACGGCAAAATTGACGTGTCGGCGGCGACGAGCTTCATGCCGTTGGTCCAGACAGAGTAGCCGCTGGCGGTGAAACCGTCGGCCCAGTCGCCGCAGGAGCGCTCGTCCGGGCTATAGGCGGTCACTGTCATAGTGACGGTCTTGACGGGTCGAATCGGCCGGTTGTTGAACCAGCGAATTTCCGCTTCGGTTTCTTGCTCAACCGAGGCGCCAGCGTCCACCTGAGGATCTTGGCCCTCTCCATCCGCAGAGACGTGAAGCGACTCGTCAAGTGGAGAATCATTGTGAAGCGCATCGTGTTGGATCGCTGGATGATGCGATGCAGATACACCGGATTCGGTGGCGGCAAGCAGGGTGACTGAGAGCAGCAGGCCGACGATAAGGGCTGCGACTGCCAGCACAGGGATGTTGCGATCGTTTGTCGGTTCAGCGCGAGCGCAGATTCGGCGCAGCGCGTGCGCGGCCCGGGCCGCAAAGTCTTCTCTTCGCATGACAACTTACCTTCCCTCGCTGGAGCGCTCACTTGCGGAGGTCTCTCGGATCCTGCCCACCACAGGCATTGGCCGAAGACCATGCGAGCCGCTGCTCACGTGCCAGCGATGCTCCAATGTAGCCCGCCATCAGTGAACTGCAACTCGGAACGCGGATTGAGTTTGAACCACGTCGCTCTGTGCCAATCCTGTGGCCTGGCGGGCGGTTGACCGCCACTTGTCAACACCTCATGCACATGCCAGTGGGCCGATAACTCATGGGCGAGGTGGACCGGGAATCGGCCAGTGCAACGACGATCGCACGGCCATCCGATCCGCCGTGATTCAGAGGCACTCAAGATGTGTCGATTGATGGCGGTGATGGACAGCATCTTTGCGCCAGAGGTAGTGTCGCTCGTGGTCCTCGGGATCGCGCTCGCGAGCGTTCTCGCCTGTCTTCGAGCTACTGCGCTTGTTCTTGCGCGGCGAATTGCGATTCACAATCTTCGCGTTGAAGCTCATCGCAAGCATAGTCTGGCGATGGCTCGTATCAATGAGATTCGCGCGCAGAAGATCATGAACGTTTAGGCGGAGATCCAGCGCGATGCCTTTGCACTGCCGTAGAGCATGCGCAGTCACGGTGTGACGATCACTTGCGGTGCTGTTCCCTCGCAAGGAGTAACGCCAGTTCGTAATTCTGGAACTGTTTCTCTTCTGTGACTTCGCGCACTATGTATGGAGCGAGCCATTCCGGCGGTTGCACCGTTGTGCTCGCCTCGTGCAACTCGACCTCAGCGAGGGTGAGATCCAGGTCGTCAAACTGATCGATCTCCCATACGAAGCCGCTGTCCCTGACGAAAAAGCGGGTCTTACTGAGCCGCTGACCAATCGTCTCGGGCCAGCGTGAGGCGAACTCTTCAGCCGATATGGCCCGCTCTGTTTCGGCCCGAATCAATCCGCTACCGTGCTTGATGGTATGGGTGTGCTCGATCCGGCCGTCCTGATGGGTCGTTCGCCTCAGCCGGCCTTCAGGCAACGCATTCCGGTCGGGCAGGTAGCCCTGCTCTATGCAGACCGACGTAGCGCCCTCAGGCAGCGGAGGGAGCCCGCGGAGCAGGTAGGTTCGTTCGATTTCGAGATTTGGCTCGGTCATGGTGGAACGAAGGACTGGCTCGGCTGCACCAGCATGGTATAATGGCCACCCTTCGATTTACGGGATTCGAAGGATCCACCCCCCAAGGGGAGCAGTCGCTTCATCCGACCCCGATGACCTGAAGACCGTTAAGGAGTTCGCCGTGTACGCCATCATTGAAGACAGTGGAACGCAGATCAAGGTAACGCCCGGCCAAGTGCTTGAAGTGGACCTGCGCGACGGCAGCGAGGGTGGCGGCGCGATCACGTTCGACCGCGTGCTCATGATCGGCGATGCCGAGAGCGGTCAGGCGACGATCGGTGAACCCTACATCCAAGGCGCCAGCGTGTCCGCTGAGGTTCTGGAGGAGATGAAGGGGAAGAAGATCGATGTGATCAAGTACAAGCGCCGCAAGGGCTACAAGGTCAAGCAGGGGCACCGCCAGCGATACCTGCGCGTCAGGATCGGCGAGATTCATTCATAAAGTCGAGGTAACAGGTCTCGTCCATGCGCTGCGGCGTTCAATGCGCCTGCGGCTCGTGTTCGATTAGTCGTGCAGGCCGTGCTTGCGCAGGTGGTCGCGCATCTCCTGATTCCAGCGGCGCTGTGTGACGAACTTGATTGTGTTGTGATCGGCTCCGGGTGCAATCATGATGTAGCCACTGTGATCGGAGCGATTCTCCTCAAGCCGTTCCTCCACTTTGGCTCGAAACCGCTCGACGGCTCGTTCAAGGTAGAAGGAGTCCTTTGACCCGACGGCGAGGCGCACTCGCTCCTTGACAATGGGGCCGTATGTCTCCCAATCACTTGTCACGAGGCGCGCAATGTCGAACTGTTTCCAGTGTTCGACAACGTCTGGCGCAATTCTGCCGGTCAGTGGGTCCATCATCCGCGCGGGAAGACCAGTGCGCTGGTCTTTGGGAGAGAACATCGCCATCCACGCATCCCATTGCTGGCCTGAACCACCCGTGGGATGAATGGCATGCTCCATGCCGCATTCGTCACGGACCGTCATGGTGACATGCTCGCTGCCGTCGTGTCGAAGTTCTCGATGTGAAGGCGTCGGCCGGCCGTCTGACATTGCGTAGAGATTCTGATCCTGATAGAGGTTCGTCATCTGAAACGCTTCAAAATCAATCGGATCCGGCGCGCTCGACCAGCAACCTCCGAAGACCTCCGGCCAGTTGAGCTGGAGCCAAAGCGAGGTCCAGCCGCCTGAAGAATGACCGGTCACGATCCGGGCTTCAGGCCGAGTAGCCAGGTCCAGTTGGGATTCGATGTACGGGATGAACTCCTGGACGAGCGCAGTGCTGCGCGGCCCGTGATTGGGTGAATCGGTGAAGCCATGGTGGCCAAGCGGCGATTCAGGATCAAGCACGATGATGACTGCATCGGGTATGTTCATCGGCATCGTGCCGGAGCGAGCAGCGGCCTGAAAGAGGTTGGCGTACACAACGGCGCTTTCCGCCCGGCCTCCGTAGCCCGGGATCATGTAGATCGCGGGCCAAGCCTTGCGTTGTCCGGTGGCACCGGCCGGCTCTTCGCTATGGGCGGCGACATATCCCGGTGGAAGAGCGACGCCGGCGCGATGGTGTATCTCTCGACCATAGAACGCGCTGAGCATCTCGCTGCGCAGTTCGACCCATTTCAGATGCTCAATTTCCGGCGGCTGTGAACGCGGCTCGACTTTATTGGTCAACTCAATCCAATAATGATCCTCACGATGAGCGGACACTTCGACCGCGACGGCTTCGCTGTACAGGTTTCCCGGGCCATCTCCATGAGATCTCTCCGGATTCGATGCCAGATCGAGAATCGCCTGCACGCGGACCGGCTGCGTGAAGTCAAGTTCATCGAGCGGTTTCGGAAACGCGACGGCCGAGGAATCGATGACGATCGGCTCTCCGGGCTGCCAATTCTCCACCGCGATCGA
>CAZFZT010000098.1:0-10348 GCA_964523675.1 uncultured Isosphaeraceae bacterium | reverse complement strand
ACGTTTCGACGTTTCGACGTTTCGACGTTTCGACGTTTCGACGTTTCGACGTTTCCCTCCTCACACCATCGCCGGTTTCTTTTTTCCGGCGGCCGTCTTCTGCGCCTTCTCCCAATCCGCAAGAAACGCCGCGAGGCCCTTGTCCGTCAGCGGGTGCTGCATCATCTGCTGGATGACCTTGAAGGGAACCGTCGCCACGTCCGCGCCGATCATGGCCGACTGCACGAGGTGCATCGGATGGCGGATCGAGGCGGCAAGGATTTTCGTGGCGAAGCCGTAGTTGTCGTAGATGGTGCGAATCTGCTGGATGATCTCCATGCCGTCGCCGCCCACATCATCGACGCGCCCCACGAACGGGCTTACGAGGAACGCCCCGGCCTTGGCGACGAGCATCGCCTGAAGCGGCTGGAAGCACAGCGTCATGTTCACTTTCACGCCACGATCGGAGAGCGTCTTACAGGCCTTAAGCCCTTCAACCGTGCTGGGCAGTTTGATGACGATGTTCTCCGCGATCTCGATGAGCGGCTGGGCTTCCTCGATCATCTCATCGTGTTCAGTCGAGACCACCTCCGCGCTGACGGGGCCTTTGACGAGGTCGCAGATTTCGTGAAGCCGCGTGTGGAAGTCAACGCCTTCCTTGGCGACAAGCGATGGGTTCGTCGTCACGCCGTCGAGGACGCCCATGTCATGGGCCTGGCGGATTTCATCAAGGTTGGCGGTGTCGATGTAGAGTTCCATATGAACGATGATACGCAAAAACCCGTTGAGCCGCGACGCGGAGCGGAGCGTTCCCGATGGGACCAACCGGCTCGGCAGCAACGCTCCGCTGGCGCGTCGCGGCTAAACTCCGGGCTTCTCAGGCAGCGCAACACCGCACTCGGGACACTTCGGGCTTGTGTGATGTGCAAGTTCGTAGCCGCACTCCGGGCAGTAGGGGCGGTTGGAGGGGATCGCCTTGTTGACGACCCACTCGCCGCCGAGGAAGAGGTACAGGCCGAACAGAAAGGCAACTGATTGACCGAGGCCGTAACTGAGCATCCACGCGCGCCAGGTGACCCCACCTGTCTCGATCCATTCGCCCAAGTAGGCGAGAAACGTGTTCACGATATGCCCGATTGAGAGCGACATGACCAGCAGCCCGATCGCCTTCACAACGAGCCGAAACCAGGTCTTATGTTTCATGCGGCAGGTTCTCCAGGTCGTCGAGGTCTTTATGTCGGCCGGAGGCGCGCTTGTTCATGCGCAAGTCGTGCAATCCGATCATGTTCACGGAGACTCCCCCAAGGTCGACATGCATACGCCGATCATAAGCCTCGTCAAATGAGACGCCGCTAATCGAAACGAGTACCTCTATGCGGTCCGGTGGGTATCCCATACGGAGCATCTTCACTGGATCAATCTGCCACTGTTCGAGTGCCGGGCCAGCGAAGCCGAAGTCGGCGATCACCCTGGCCGCCTTGGCGACGTTGTCTGGGTGCGGATCAATCCAGATGTCGATGTCCTGTGTCGCGCGCGGATAGCCGTGAAAAGAAACCGCATAGCCGCCAACGATGAGATAGCGCACCTCACTTCGGTTCAACAATCTCAAGAACTCGCTGAAGTCTTCCGGTAGCGCGATCGCCATAGTTCAGTCGCCGCAGGCGCTCAAGGTGGACCATGCGCTCCTCAGGTGTGCGTGACCACCAGTACCGGCGATCGGCTTCGGCCGCCTCGTCGAACGAGGCCACTTCAAGATCGCGTTGATTGCGAGGGGTGCCATTGCGCGTCATGGTACTTGATTCTAGGTCGCGGAGCCCGCACCTGCCTCAGCACGGTCCGGCAGCGCGACGCCGCACTCGGGGCACTTCGGGCTTGAGTGATGCGCAAGTTCGTAGCCGCACTCAGGGCAGTAGGGGCGGTTGGAGGGGATGATCTTGTTGAGCAGCCAGGACGCGCCGGTCATGAGGTAGATGCCGAAGGCGGTTTGCAGCGCGGGCGGCAAGAACTGAACGAGAAAACCAAGCCAATCGGGGACTGGACCCATTGCGCCGCCGCGAACGGTGCCTGCTATCTGGTACTGCCAGACGATGTAGCCGCCGATATCGGCGATGAGATCCGGCGCGCCGAATCCAACGAGCAGAACGCCGACGGCCTGAAGAACGAGTCTGAACCAGGTTTTATGTTTCATGGCGAACGGCGGTTGTTCTGGTTAGGAACCGCGGGCTGCCGCCACGCGGCTATTGGAAGAAGTTGACGCGACATGTACTGATTTCGACGTTTCGACGTTTCGACGTTTCGACGTTTCGACGTTTCGACGTTTCTCACGTCGCACTTGGGTGCCAGATCGTTTTCATCTCGGCGAACGGTTCGATCATCCAGGGTGATTCGCAGACCGCCGGCTCATACCAATCATCATCGGCAATCTTCTTCACATGCACGCGCTTCACGTTCTCAGCCGCGCCGAGGCGAAGAATCGTCGCTTCCGTGCGCGGCAGGTTTGCTGCGTGAACTCCATCCACATCGCGATGGTTCGCCAAATGCTCGAGCAGTTCCGCGCGCTTGCCGGTCAGGATGTTCACCACGCCAACCGGAACGTCGCTGGTCGCGCAGACTTCGCCGAGGATGCATGCGGGAATAGGATTTGTGTCGCTGGCGATGGCGACGATGGCGTTGCCTGCGCACAGGGGTGGCGCGACGAGTGAGATCAGTCCGAGCAAAGGCGGCTCATTCGGCGCGACCACGCTGATGACGCCCGTCGGCTCAGGCACGGTGAAGTTGTAATGCGGCGAGGCGACGGGATTGTTGCAGCCGAGCACCTGCGCGTATTTATCCGCCCAGCCGGCGAAACACACCAGCCGATCGATGGCGGCACCGACTTCCTGCAGCGCACGTTTGGACGTTTGGACGTTTGGACGTTTGGACGTTTCGCGAAGCGCGTCCGCGAACTCTTCGCGTATTCCTTCCATCATCTCGGCCATGCGATAGAGCACCTGGCCGCGGTTGTATGCGGTTGCGCCAGCCCACTTCGATTGGGCTGCCCGCGCCGCTTCGACAGCGTCGCGCAGGTCCTTGCGCGAAGCGTGGCAGAGGTGCGCGGCTGCGCCCGAGGCCAGTTCGAACTTCAACGAGCGGCCGGACTCCGTACGTGGGAACTTACCGCCGATGTAGAGCTTGTAGGTCTTGGCGACTTCGAGGCGGGGCATTGGAAGGAGTTAGGAGCTAGGAATTAGGAGTTAGGAGTTAGGAGTTAGAAGTGATCGGGAGCAGACATCTATGTTTAGCCGCGACGCGCAGCGGAGCGTTGTGGGTCACCCTTTTCGCCGAGCGCACCGCGGGCTGCCGTCACGCGGCTCTTGTCGTTCAATATCTTTCGACGTTTCGACGTTTCCACGTTTCTACCGCTTTCTTGAGACGAGCACATCCGCCTTGACCTGAATGCCGCGCACTTTCGAGCGCAGGGCTTCAGCGTTGGGCGCGTAACGTTCGGCGGTCTTCAGGTCCACGTAATCCTGATCCACCAGCCGGGCCAATGAGTCAGTGAACGAGTGCATGCCCTCGTGCTCCGAGCCGGCCATGATCGCAGGCAGGTCTTCATCTTCTCCTTCGCGAATCTTGTCCGCCACGGTTGAGTTGTTGAGCAGCACCTCCGTGGCAGGAACGCGCGGAACGCCCTTCTTTACCGACGGCAGCAGCCGCTGGGCGCACACCGCCCGCAATCCCGCCGCAAGCGAGGAACGAATGAAGGCATGCTCATGACTGGGAAAGAATTCGAGTATGCGCGCAAACGATTGCATCGTGTCAGCGGTGTGCAGTGTGCAGAAGACGACGTGCCCCGTTTCGGCGGCTTGAATCCCAGCGAGCATTGTGGCGCGGTCTCGCAGCTCGCCGATCATCAGGATGTCCGGGTCCTGGCGCACCGCAGCGCGCAGCGCCTTGTGGAAATCCGGCACGTCGATGCCGATCTCCCGCTGCGAGACGAATGACATTTTCGGCCGAAAGAGATATTCGACCGGGTCTTCGATCGTGATGATGTTGCACGCCTCGGTGCGATTGATGTAGTCGATCATCGCAGCGAGCGTTGAGGACTTGCCGCTGCCCGTCACGCCGCAGATCACGATGAGCCCTTCATGCGTGTGATGCGCAAGGTGCTCGTACACCTTTGGCAGGTGGAGTTCCTCGAATGAAGGAATCGTTGGATTGACACGGCGGATGGCGGCATGAAACCCGCCGCCGGAACGGAAGATGCTGCACCGGAAGCGCTCCTCGGTTCCTTCGTGATGTGAAAAGTCCACGCCGCCGTCGTTATAGAGCTGTTCCTTGAGGTGCTCCGGCACAAGCGGCAGCAGGAGTTGCTGCGTGTCGTTGGCGTCGAGATTCGGCGCCTCGACACGGTGCAGTTCTGAAGCGATCCTGAGGACCGGTGGGGTGCCGATCTTGATGTGCAGGTCGGAGGCCTCGACCTCCTTCATCTTCAGGAGTAGACGCTGAATGGTCAGTGCGCCGAGCATAGGCATTCCCCTTTCGGATTCATCATATCAGATCGATGGCCGTTTGCGGCTTCCCGCAGGCGTTCAATGTCGCCTTCCGGTCGAATTCGACAGCGGCGTGAAGCCGCAAGCGGCTATTGAACGGGGATCTGATCGAATTCGTCGCCGCGGAAGGTGGAGGCGAGGTAGGCCTCGCGCACCATCGGATCGTTGATGATTTCGCGCGGCGTGCCCTCACGCAGGTTTTTTCCTTCGTGGATGATGTAGGCCCGGTCACAGATGCGCAAGGTCTGCTGCACATTGTGATCCGTTACGAGCATCGCAATACCCTGCTCCGCGAGGCGACGAACCTCCCCTTGCAACTCCTCAACCGTGTGGGGATCGACTGCGGCGAAAGGTTCGTCGAGAAGCATGAGTCGCGGCTTGGTGATGAGGGCACGCGCGATCTCGAGGCGACGCCGCTCACCGCCCGAGCAGGTGCGGGCCTGTTCCCTTGCTTTGTGTCTGAGGCCGAACTGAGTGAGTAGCTCCGCCGCCCGTTTCTTACGCTCAGCGCGCGTCAGCCGCTGCGTTTCGAGAATCGCAAGGAGGTTCTGCTCGACCGTCATGCGCTGAAAGACGCTCGGTTCCTGGCTCAGATAGCCCATCCCCGCGAGCGCGTGCTTGTACATCGGCAGTGCGGTGACATCGCGTCCTTGAAAGGTTACGCGCCCTGCTTCAGGGGTGATCATGCCGATTGTCATGCGAAAACTCGTCGTCTTCCCGGCGCCGTTGCGGCCGAGTAGACCGACCACTTCGCCTGTGTCGATGTCGAAGGAGACTTCATCAACGACGCGGCGGCGGTTGTATGACTTGACGAGTTGAACCGCGGTGAGGAGCGACACGTGCAGCAACTTTATCCGCTCCTGCGCAACAGGAGCCGTTCAGCGAGCGCGCCGGTTACGCTACTTCAACAACGGCAGCGCAAGGGGATACCGATACCATTCGCCACGACTGCCAGCCAGCGCCGCAAGAATGGAGAACACGATGTCAACGACAAGCACCGCGGGCAGAATGATGCAGCCGATGACGAGGAAGGTCGTAAGGGAGCCGACAGCGTAAACGATCAACACTGTGATCTGGAAGTTCAGCGCCTGCTTACCGTGGTGATCGAGGAACTTCGACTGATCTTTCTTGATGAGCCAGATGATGAGTGGGCCGAGCACTCTGGTGAAGAAGCCGAGGATGTGCGTGAGCAGCGCCAGGTTGCGGTCATCTGAACTGACCTCACCGGTGGATTCGGGCGACTCGGGTGCTGGGGCGCTGGCCGGTTCT
The DNA here is from genome assembly GCA_964523675.1 of uncultured Isosphaeraceae bacterium. GTDB lineage: Bacteria > Planctomycetota > Phycisphaerae > Phycisphaerales > SM1A02 > CAZFZT01. The sequence goes on along the minus strand of CAZFZT010000098.1, from coordinate 4,568 downwards.
TCAGGAGGCAGGTGTTCGCTCATGAAGGTCATGATGCCCGAAAGCGGTGAGTCCGGCAAATCGAGGCGGTTCCTACAACAGCCGAAACGTCACCGGATACCTGAAGTACTCGCCGCGAGAGCCGGCAATGGCCGCCCGGATCAGACTCACAATCGCCACAATCCACAGCACGAGCAACAGCGGAATGCCGATGATCGTGATCACCAGGATGACGTGAAGCAGGAAGAAACTGATGATGGCATTGAGGATTTCGCGCCCGTGGTCGTCCATGAACGCGGATTCGTCCTTCTTCACCAGCCAGATCACAAGGGGAATCAGCAACGCCAGCGGACCCAGGCCAATGAGCGTGGCAAAGGGCGAGAGGTGCATGGCGGTGGCGAGGTGGCAGTCGGCCGAGGTCACCTCGGTTTCGCAAACCCGGCCGTTGAATGAATGCTCCTCGAATGGCATGGCGTGGCTTTGCATATTGAATCCTCCCGAACGCTCTTTGGGAAGCGCTGTCGCCGCATTTCACGCATGAGTTTCACTCTTCGCTCAATAGCCGCGTGCCGGAAGGCCGCGGTTTCGAGTGCATTGACGCGTCCGAACGAGAGCCACGCCGCCGCTCGATGAGTAAATCCTAGGACGTGGGTATCAAGCGCGGCGTGTCCGTGTCGGTACGGCTCGTTTGGACGTACACTTCTCGACAATGCCTGTGCCACGATTGCGAATCGAGGAAGCCGCGCTGCTTGTCGTGGATGTGCAGGAGCGGCTGATGCCGACGATCGTGGATGCTCATCGGATCGCCACCAACAGCGGCATCATGCTGCGCGCGGCCGCTGAGCTTGATGTGCCATATCTGGTGACCGAGCAGTATCCACGGGGCCTCGGCCGAACTGTCGATGAAGTCTCATCCGCCATGCGCGACCAGTCGCGGCGAGTGGAGAAGACACGGTTTAGTGCGGCGATCGATCTGGTGGTCGACCAGCTTGATGAGTGGAATCGATCAAGCATCCTGATCTGCGGCATCGAAGCCCATGTTTGCGTGCTGCAGACGGCGCTCGATCTGCTGGCTGCGGGGCGTCAGGTTTGGCTGGTCTCCGATGCAATCTCGGCGAGTCAGCGCGATCAGATCCAGCCGGCCTATCGCCGAATGGAGCGGGCTGGAGCCATCACCACCGGTGCGCTTTCGGTCATGTATGAACTCATGGGCGACGCCAAACACCCCGCCTTCGGCGCGCTGCTCGAACTTGCCAAAGGAGTCGAGCAGTGAACGCGGCAGGGCAACGGACTACTTCTTGTACCAGTCGGCGTTGATTTGAAGGTATTGATGCCACTCTTCGGGAAGATCCTCCTCGGGGAAGATCGCCTGGACGGGACACTCGTCGACGCACAGGCCGCAATCGATACATGTTTCCGGATCGATGTAGAGCATCTCTGCACCTTCGAACACTCCTTCCTCGGAGGTGGGATGAATGCAGTCAACGGGGCAGACCTCGACGCAGGAGGTGTCTTTGGTGCCGATGCATGGTTCTGCGATGACGTGTGTCATGGAATGAGATGGTATTCAGTGACCTATGGGCTGAGCAAATCGAGCGTGCGCTCATGATGCGTCATTGTACGGGTGGATGATCCACGCTTGCACGGTCTCATCGTCTGAACGCAGGCCGAACTCAAAAAAACGAACGGGGCCGGCTTGTCGCCGACCCCGTTGCGTTGCTTTGAAGAATGAGCCGCGGCTCACATGCGAGAAGCGGTCCTGCGTCGAGTGGCCTTCTTGCGAGTGGCCTTCTTGCGAGCGGCCTTCTTGCGCGTGCCCTTCTTGGCGGCCTTTTTGCGCGTGCCCTTCTTGGCGGCCTTCTTGCGGGTGCCCTTCTTGGCGGCCTTCTTGCGCGTGCCCTTCTTAGCGGCTTTCTTGCGCGTGCCTTTCTTGGCGGCCTTCTTGCGGGTTCCCTTCTTGGCGGCCTTCTTGGTCGCGCGCTTCTTGGTTGCGCGCTTCTTGGTTGCCTTCTTCTTCGTGGCGCGTTTCTTGGCCATAATGAATGACCTCCTTTGTAAAGGTTTCTGTGTCTAAAGTCGGAGTGACACAGGACAGAAAAGTTGCGGCGGACCGACCGCCGCGCCTAATTTTTACATCTATCGGACTTCAATGTGAAGTCCCTTGACAGAATTTTTTCAAGTTCGCCTTTCCACCCAGGAGTCGCCCACCATGATTCGACTGCTCGTCCACGGCGCATCCGGACGCATGGGAACGCGCATCTGCGAGCTCGCTGAGCGCGATGAGCGCTTCGTGATCGCAGCGCGCATTGATGCCGCCAATGCGCGGTCAGCGCACGGTGACGCGCCGATCGCATGTGATGTCGTGATCGACTTCACTTCAGATGCGGGCGCGCAGGAAGCGTGCGAGTACGCGCGCTCATCCCGCGCTGCGCTGCTCGTGGGATCAACCGGCCTGTCGCAGGAAACACTGAAAAAACTGGGGTTTTGCGCAGAGTCGATCCCTGTCATGGTCGCGCCGAACACGTCGCTTGGCGTTGCGGTCGTGAACCATCTGATTGCTGAAGCGCACCGCCTGCTCGGATGCGACTTCGATATTGACATCGTGGACACGCATCACAACCAGAAGCGCGATGCGCCGTCAGGCACTGCGCTGCGCCTGGCGAAAACGCTGCGTGAGGCAGGCGCGCATCTGCCCGATGAACGCATTCACGCACTGCGCGCAGGTGACGTCATCGGGGATCATTCGGTCGAGTTTGCGGGGCCCGGCGAGCGAATAAAAATTTTCCACCAGGCGACGAATCGGGACCTTTTTGCGCGCGGGGCGCTCCGCGCCGCCACATGGCTTGTCGGTCGCGCCCCCGGCATGTACACGATCGAAGATTCGCTCAGGATCGAGAACACGGCCGGCGCTCTCGATGACGGGCGGGCACGTTGAACATCATCGGCCGCCGGCTGCTCACCGTGGATACAGAGCCGAACCATTGACCTTGTTGTACAGTTCAAACGACGCCTCTTCGGTGGGTTGTGCCGGCACTCTGGCCCGGACATCCCCGGTATGAGGGTTGTACCAGAACACGGCCTGAAGGCCGTTCATCGCAATCGGATCATTCGGATGCCGGAGATCCCTCTGCGAGCTGGCTGAGATTTCCAGCCAGGGCCTGGCGCCGCTGAGAAGCGCGTTGTACGGACGCCCACCCTCGAACCATGACGGATCGATCTTGAGCGGATAGCCACGCTCGGACATCGGAACATCTCGGAGTGCGGCCCGAATGGAGATTTCCCGCTCAAGCCGCTGAAGTTCGCTGCGCGTCTCGCGAATCCGGCTGTCCCATTCGCGCTCAGTATGCGCGCGCCAAGCGCCGGCGGCCACAATGCCTCCAAGCATGATGCCGATCATGATGGTGTACACGATTCGCATGGGTACGCCCTCACCTAACACCCGGAATGATCGGCAAAGTTCTCCCGATCCGACAGCCCCGTGCGACGGAATCGACTCCGGCCGTTGCATCTGTAGCGGTTGGGTCGATGGGATCGAAACGGAGGACGCCCTTCGATATGCAATGAGCGGCCAGTGGCGATAAGCTGGCATCCTGCCGCCCGGCCGGATCCGGTTCCGGGCGTCGCTGTCCTCGCTTCGCTTTCGCCGATACCCTGCACAGTTCATGAGCACGATCACGAATCGAAAACTGAGCTGCGGCATGACGTTGGTCGCAGAAGCCATACCCAATGTCGCCTCTGCCGCGATGAGCTGGCTGTTGCCGATGGGTTCAGCGACGGACCCGGCCGATGGTGACGGCCAGGCAGCGTTGCTGAGCGAGCTGATTTTTCGCGGGGCCGGCGGGTTGACCAGTCGCGAACACTCCGACGCGCTCGACCGGCTGGGTGTCCAGCGGAGCAGTGATGTTTCAACCCACCACATGCGGCTCAGCGCCATCATGCTCGGCGAACGGCTGGCTTCTGCGCTGCCGCTGATCGCGTCCATGGTGACACGGCCGGCACTTCCGGCTGAACAGCTCGATCCGGTTCGGCGCTTGTGCCTGCAGTCGCTTGCGGGTCTTGCTGATGAGCCGCAGCACCTGGTGATGCTGCGACTGAATGAGCAGCACGTTCCGCCGCCGTTCAACCGACACGGCTACGGGGCGGGGGAGGTGCTTGAGGCCGCCACCATCGAGGAGCTGCGGGCGGCGTGGGCCGGCCGATGCGTGCCTGGCGGATCGATTCTGGCCGTTGCGGGCGCCGTTGACGCCGACGCCATTGCGTCTCAACTCGACGAATTACTTTCCGGTTGGCAGGGGGATGCTCGTGAGCCGGAGGAGGCCGGCGAGCCGCAGCGTGGTCGGCGACATATTGCTGATGAAACGGCACAGGTCCACATCGCCCTTGCGTACGATGCGCCGCCTGAGCCGCACGAGTCATCGATGATCGAGCGGCTCGCCACGAATGTGCTCAGCGGCGGCACCAGCGGGCGACTCTTCACGCAGGTGCGTCAGAAGCGCTCGTTGTGCTACAGCGTCGGCGCGTCGTACCGCGGTGGGCGAGATCGTGGCATGGTCGCGCTTTATGCGGGCACAACGCCCGAACGTGCCGAT
>CAZFZT010000097.1:0-10578 GCA_964523675.1 uncultured Isosphaeraceae bacterium | reverse complement strand
TCCGTTGCGACATTCGACTGATGCGCGCCGCCAGCGGCGCCCTTGCGAATGTTCCTGACTCGTTCCGCTATAGAATGCGCTGATGGCAAATGAGCCGTATGAACCTGAGCCGTTGCCGCAGGGGCCACTTGAAACGCCGTTAAGGTCGGGGCAGCGCATCGTGAGCCGCGATCGGTTCTGTCTGGGGTGCGGGTTCAATGTACGGGGTCTCAGCATTGATGATGCATGTCCGCAGTGTGATCGCGCGATCCTTTCGAGTGAACCAGTCGCGCCCGGCGCGCCGATGCACTTCGATGACGGCGGCGATTACAGAGAATCGCGCCTGTGTGCCGGCTGCGGTTACGACCTGCGCGGTCTGCCGACTTCGGGTGTGTGCCCCGAATGCGGCGTGGCCAAGACGGTGCCGTATGGCGCGTCGCTGGGTGATTCGCTTTCCCTTTCGCCGATCGAGATCATTCAGGTGTTTCGCATCGGCTCGCTTGCGGTTTCGGGCGCGATGATTGCAGCGATTGCGATGTTCGTGCGCTCGATGCTGCTCATCGGTCATCCGACGGTCAATGCGGTCCTGCTTCTTGTGATCGCCATCGCATGGTTCGGCGCAGTGTGGCTGGGGACGCCGAGCGTGAGCGACAAGGCCGCGATCGCGCGCGGCTTCGGCGTAACCGGCCGGCTTCGCATCGCAGCGCGGTTCCTTCAGTTGGGATGGGTGCTTGCCGGCGTCGTTCTCGTGCTTCGTGAGGTGTTGCCATCGCCGAGCCCTGTGCCGCAGCCGGCGCTCGCAGCAATGCAGTGGATGCTTACAGGGGTTGGGTTGGCAGGAGTCTGGTGCTTCGCCCTTTTAATGGAACGTTTGGCGGAGTGGACGCGCGATGAGTTCGCCGAGCGCATGTTCAACTGGTCGCTCTGGGGCATACCACTGGGCACGCCGCCACTGCTGCTGGTGAACGTTGGTGGGCTGCTGGGATGGAGTTACACCGCTTTGATGATGCGCGGCCCGGCAGTCGCCGTCGTCATCGTGCTCGGCCTGGCATGGATCGCTGCTCTACTCACGTTTCCGCTTGCGATGGCTTCCCTCACCAAGTCGGTTGCGCTCTCAGCGGTGCATCATCGCGAACATGAGGATCGCCAACGCCGGCGAGCAGCGCGCATGATGGAATACGACGCGCGCATAAGCGAGTCGATCGAGAAACTCAATCCGCAGCCGCGACGCTGACTGGGGGGTGTTGGTGTGTGCAGCGGCCGACCCGCGCCGCAACGCTCATGGTTTCGGCATCGCTTTGGCGCCGGCGGTCACGATGTAGCGCATCGCATCTTCGAGCGACATGTCGATCGGCTGGACTGCGCTTCGCGGCACGATCATGGAGAAGCCGCCGATCTGATATGAGTACGGAATGTACACGACAACGTGATCCGAATCGGCAAATCCTTCGGGAAGATCGTCAAACGACTCGCGCGTCACAAGACCAACCATTCTCGCGCCGGTTGAGCCGAAGGTTACGATCACGACTTTGCTGACGCTCCCTTCACGTCCCGGTTGGGAGAAGAAGCCAAGGAGATCGCGCACCCCGCCGTAGATTGTTTTCACCAGCGGCACCCTGCCGATCGCCCGTTCACCCAGGTGCAGCATGCCGGGTACGCCGTACACGTTGATGATGAGGCCAAAAAGAAAGATCGCCACGCCTCCCGAACCACCACACCTGCCCAGCACATACCAGCGGTCAGCCAGCAGCCATTTGATGACGACGCCAAGAGTCCGCTCTGCTGCATACCCAAGCCATCCAAGGACAAACACGGTCACAATCAGCGGCAGAAGCGCGATCAGCCCTTGGAGGAAGATCGCAGTGATATGACGGATCGTCAGCGCAAGCGGCGAGCGCGATTCACGAGGAGGATGTACTTCTATGCGTTCTTGCTGTCGGTTCACGCGCACATGCTATCGGCGAAGGCCGCGCGGTAGGGGGCTAAGCGACAATCCTCACCCCGCTGCCTCCCAAGCTCGGCCACACATGAAGACCGGTCCCCCGCGATCTTCCGCTATCATCGTGCGATGGATCTCGCGCACGAACATCGTGAACCGCTTACGCAACTGTTGCTCGCCGCCGCTGACGACAAACTGATGCTCGGCCATCGCAATTCCGACTGGACCGGCCTCGGCCCGATTCTCGAAGAAGATATTGCCTTCTCGTCGATCGCGCAGGATGAAATCGCCCATGCGCAGGCGCTCTACGAGTTGGCCGCCTCAGTTCTCGGCACCGAGACCACTGCGGATGAGCTGGCGTTTGGCCGGTCGCCCGAGAACTACCGCTGCGCTCAGATCGTCGAGCCAGGTGACGATTTCGACTGGTCCGTCGCGCTGGTGAGACAGCTTCTATGCGATCATTTCGATCGGCTTCGCCTGCGCGCGTTGGCAGCATCGGCGTTCAAGCCGCTCGCTGATCTAGCCAAGCGGCTCGCTGATGAAGAACAAGTACACGTTGAACACGCCGATACGTGGGTGATCCGCCTCGGCCGGGGCAGTGAAGAATCGAAACAGCGACTTCAGAACGCGCTCGAGAAACTCTCACCGCAGGCCGGCTCACTCTTCGAACCGGTTGAAGGACAGGAACGACTGGTGGAAGCCGGGTTGTATCCAGTCGCCGGCAACTTCTTCGAGCAGTGGCGACATGACGTGCTTTCCACCCTGAAGGACGCGAATCTCCGAGCAACACTGCCGCCGCACGATCCCGCTCAACACGGCGGCCGTCGCGGCATCCATAGCCCAGCTTTCGCAGAACTGCTCGACGAGATGTGCGAGGTCTATCGCATTGAGCCCGGTGCCGCATGGTGATGCCGCTTGCCGCGACGGCTCAACGTGCGTTGCCTCGCCGTGCCCTGTCATGTGCAGTCTTTCAACGCTGGCACAGAACACCGTCCCGCCCATGTGCGGCGCTATATTCATTCAATGCTTATTGACCAGGCCACCATCTTTGTGCGCGGCGGCAGGGGAGGGGACGGCGCGCTCTCCTTTCGCCGTGAGAAGTACATTCCCAAAGGCGGACCGGACGGCGGCGATGGCGGCGACGGCGGCGATGTCATCCTCATCGGCGATTCACACACCGCAACGCTCCTCGCGCTGGCACGCAATCCCCATCTCCGCGCCAAGCACGGCGAGCATGGCATGGGAAAATCCATGCACGGTGCAGATGGCGATGACTTTGAAGCAAAGGTTCCGCTCGGCACCTTGGTCTTCGACAACGAGACCGGCGAACGTCTCGCTGATATCAGCGATCACGCCCAGCGCGTCGTCGTCGCTCAAGGCGGCCGAGGCGGCCTCGGCAATGAACATTTCAAATCAGCCACCAACCAGACGCCGCGCGAAACAACGCCGGGTGAGCCGGGCGAAGAGAAGACGCTTCGACTGGAACTCAAGCTCATCGCCGATGTCGGCCTGATCGGCATGCCCAACGCAGGCAAATCCACTCTGCTTCGCGCCATCAGCCGCGCAACCCCGAAGGTCGCTGACTATCCCTTTACCACGCTCTCGCCGCACCTCGGCATTGCGGAGCTCTCCGCAGAGCGACGCCTCATCTTCGCGGACATTCCCGGCCTGATCGAAGGAGCGGCAAAGGGCGCCGGCCTCGGCCACGACTTTCTGCGGCACATCGAGCGCACCAGCGTTCTCGTACACGTTCTCGACATCGCACCCGTCGATGGCACCGACCCCGCAGCCAATTACGAAACCATCCGCAAGGAACTCTTCGACTACTCGCCCGAACTTGCGGAGAAGAAGGAGATCATCGCGCTCAATAAGGTTGACCTGCTGCCGGAGGATGAGCGCGAAGAGCGCATCCGCACCGTCACGAACCGCCTCGCACTACCCGACAACGAGCAACCGATCACCACTAGCGGCGCAACAAGCGAAGGCATCCGTGACCTCCTCGAAGCATGCTGGGTCGCGGCCAAGTCAGAATCACAACCAGCAGCATGGCCGCAACAATAGGCAGGGCCACGAATCTACACTCACGCAAATCCGCACGGCACTCTTCACACTCAAAAAGCCAGCACCAGGCACCTCAACGTCGTGCTCCCCAGCGCTGAACATCCCGACGATTCCGCAACTTCGCGCGATCACCAGCACCGTATCTGGACCGTCGGCCACTCGACGCGGTCGCTGGAATCCTTCATCGAACTGCTCCGCGCACACAACATCCAAACGCTCGTGGATGTGCGGCATTATCCCCGATCTCGTCGTCACCCGCACTTCAACGCTGATACCCTCAGCGAAGATCTCGCTGAAGTGGACATCAGATACCACCACATACAAGCGCTGGGCGGCCGCCGCCGGACAATGCGCGATTCGCCCAACACCGGCTGGCGCAGCGATCAGTTCCGCGGCTATGCCGACTACATGCTGACTCCGCAGTTCGTCGATGCACTTGAAGAACTCATGCGCATCGCAGCGGCGGATCGTACAGCCATCATGTGCGCTGAAGCCGTGCCCTGGCGATGTCATCGCAGTCTCATCGCTGATGCGCTCATCGTGCGCGGCTGGGAGGTGCTCGACATCACCGGGACTGCGGCCGCAAAACCCCATTCGCTCACTCCCTTCGCCGTGCCTCATGGTGATCACCTCCTCTACCCCTCGGAATCCCCCGAATCCCCGGCATTCCCGGAATCCCCGGAATCCGAGCACACCGAGCGGCAATCAGATCAGGCAGCGCTCTTCGACCAGCACGGTGAACCAGACAGCGGCGCGCGATCGTCCCATCAACGGAAATCCGGCTAAACTATGGCGGTCATCGCAGCCCGGCCGCTGTGCCGGAGCGCGATTCGTCGACGCCCTCTCGCCGGAGTGGCGGAATTGGCAGACGCGCCGGATTCAAAATCCGGTTGGGTAAAACCAGTGAGGGTTCGAGTCCCTCCTCCGGCATTCACGTTAAGCAACCGCCGCCTGCGCAACGCGATGTAAGACTACATCACACCTAACGCGCCTCCGTCCGTGGTGAATCGGCCAGAAGACCATTGCCGGCCTTTGTCCACAATCGTCGCGCGGCGCCCGGTGTTCGCTACACGGTACGCGGCAGTTCTTCTTACGCTGCTAGCGTAGCCGATCCTCTGGTCGTCCCTTGGGAGCGGCAATGGGCTGCACCGATTGCCGATTGCCGTGGGTTCAGGTGGCTGCCACAGTCTCGTGCGCGGTGCGTGGTGAGATTCGCAGCAGGGGCTTGAGATACCGTCCGGTGTAACTGGCCTTGACCTTAATGATGTTCTCAGGTGTGCCGGCTGCGACGACGGTGCCGCCGCGATCGCCGCCTTCCGGGCCGAGGTCAACGATCCAGTCGGCGCATTTGATGACATCGAGGTTGTGCTCGATCACGATGAGGGTATTGTCGTGGTCCGCAAGCCGATTGAGCACGTTCAGCAGTTTCTCGACATCTGCAAAGTGCAGGCCGGTGGTGGGCTCATCGAGGATGTAGAGCGTGTGGCCGGCTGAGGGGTTGCCGAGTTCGGTGGCGAGCTTGACGCGCTGGGCTTCGCCGCCTGAGAGTGTCGTGGAGGGCTGGCCGAGCTCAAGGTAGTCAAGGCCGACATCATGCAGGCACTGCGCCATGCGCAGGACGCGCGGATGCGAGTCGAAGAACTCGACCGCTTCCTCCACCGTCATCGCCAGCACATCAGCGATGGACTTGTCGCGAAACTTGATCTCAAGCGTTTCGCGGTTGTAGCGCGTTCCCTTGCAGACTTCGCATATGACGAAGACATCGGGCAGGAAATGCATTTCGATCTTCTTGACGCCCTGTCCCTGGCATGCCTCGCACCGGCCGCCTTTGACGTTGAATGAGAAGCGGCCCGGCTGATAGCCCCGGATTTTCGCTTCGCGCGTTTGGGTGAAGAGTTTGCGAATGTCGTCGAATATGCCGGTGTATGTCGCGGCGTTGGAGCGTGGTGTGCGGCCGATGGGGGACTGATCGACTTCGACAATGCGCTCGACTTTGCCCAGGCCGTTGACCCGCGTGTGGGCTCCGGGAAGGTGGCGGGAGTTGTGCAGGTGCTTGCGTGCCGCCTTAAGCAGGACTTCGTTGACGAGCGTTGACTTGCCGGAGCCGGAGACGCCAGTCACACACACGAAACCGCCAAGCGGGAAGGCGACATCGATCGATTTGAGGTTGTTCGCCCGCGCGCCTTTGACAACGATGGCGTTCGCTTCGCTGACGTTGCGACGATCTTTCGGTGCGGGGGCTTTGATGCCCTCGCGGCCGGAGAGATACGCGCCGGTGAGCGATGCGCTGCTGGCCATGATGGATTCGAGATCGCCCTGCGCGACGACCGTTCCGCCGCGTTTGCCCGGACCGGGGCCGATGTCGAGGACGTGGTCTGCTGCGCGGATCATGTCCTCATCGTGTTCCACGACGAGCACGGTGTTGCCGATGTCGGAGAGGTGACGGAGCGTGCCGATGAGTCGATCGTTGTCGCGCTGGTGCAGGCCGATGGTCGGTTCATCGAGGACGTAACAGCAGCCGACGAGACCTGAGCCGACTTGTGTTGCGAGCCGAATGCGCTGGGCCTCGCCGCCGGAGAGCGTTGAGGCGGTGCGATCGAGTGTGAGATAGTTGAGGCCGACGGATGCAAGGAAGCCGAGCCGCGCGTTGATTTCGCGCAGGATGGCGCGGGCGATTTCCTGTTGTTCTTCGGAAAGGTTGAGCGATTCGAAGAAGCCGATGGCCTGGTCAATGGTGAGGGCGGTGACGTCGGCGATGTTGTAGGAACAGGAGTCAGGTGTCAGGTGATAGGTGTCAGGGGAGGCGTTGGTCCCCGACATCTTCTCTTTCCCTGATACCTGATACCTGGCACCTGACACCTGCAATTTCACGAATCGCGCTTCGATGCGCAGGCGCTGGCCGCCGCATTCTGTGCAAGGCGCCTGGCTGAGGAGGGTGCTCAGCCGCTCCTTGATGCGTTCGTTGTCGGTGTTGGCAAAGCGTTCCTTGAGAATGGGCACGACGCCGGGGAAGACCTTGCCGCGAGTTGACTTCTTGCGGCCGTTGTCGCCATAGAGCAGGAAATCGCGATGCTTCTTCGGCAGCTTCTCAAAGGGGACGTTGCGGTCGATGCCCTCGCGCTTGCATGCTTTGCGAATGATGGAAGTGAACCAGGTTCGATAGACGTGGCCGACCCGGCCGAACGCGCTGATAGCGCCTTCGTTGATGGAGAGCGTGGGGTTCTCGACAATGAGGTCGAGGTCGAACTCCTGCACCGTGCCGAGGCCGTCGCATTTCGGGCAGGCCCCGTAGGGGGAGTTGAACGAAAAGAGTCGTGGCTCGAGTTCGTCGATGGAACATTCGGGATGCTCGGGGCAGGCGAACTTTTCACTGAAGCGATGCTCGGACCAGCGCTGACCGGACGCCGGACCTGACGAGCGAAGGGAGGAAGGTCCGGATGGGGAGGTCAATGCGAGACCATCCGGGTCTTCTTCTCTGCGCTCGTCAGACCCGGCGTCGATGAGGACCACCAACGCGCCGTCTGCAAGTTTGAGCGCGACTTCAACGGAGTCTGCGAGGCGCTGGCGGATGTCGGGCGCGATGACGATGCGATCGACGACGGCTTCAATCGTGTGCATCTCGTACCGGCCGAGGTTGAGCGGGTTCTCGCCGCCCTCCTTGAGCGCATCGCGCACGTCGACGATTTCGCCGTTGACCCGGGCGCGGACGAAACCCTGCTTGCGAAGCGCTTCAATGACATCACGGTGAAACCCCTTCTTGCCGCGCACGACGGGCGCGCAGATCATCAGGCGCGTGCCTTCGGGGTGGGCCATAAGCGTGTCGATGATCTGCGTCGCGCTGGTCGCGCTGATGGGCCTGCCGCAATAGCGCGGCTGGGCATCGGTTCCGCCGATGACCTGCCAACACGTCGGCCGCCCGCAGCGCGCGAAGAGCAACCGAAGGTAATCGTAAATCTCAGTTGTGGTGGCGACGGTCGAGCGCGGATTGTGGCTGGCCGACCGCTGCTGAATGGCGATGGTGGGGGGGAGACCTTCGATGCACTCAACGTTCGGCTTCTGAAGTTGATCGAGGAACTGCCGGGCGTAGGCCGACAGCGACTCCATGTACTTCCGCTGGCCTTCAGCAAAGATGGTGTCGAAGGCAAGCGAACTCTTCCCCGAGCCGGAGACGCCGGTGATGACGACGAGTTGATCGCGCGGGATGTCCACGTCTAGCCCGCGAAGGTTGTGCTCGGCTGCGCCGCGAACGCGGATAAATGGCTGCGATGACTCCGGCATTGGCGGGAATCATAGGGATGTGCAGCGGGCGAAGTGCAGCGAGTGGACTGCGCCGCCTTCATCAATGTGGTCGCGAATGTACGTCGTTGTGCGGAGTTGATGGTCGCGGCTGTCGATGGGTTCGCATTTCGGGCGCGGTGCCCAGATGCCGCCTTTACTCTGGGACCACCCAGGGACGGGAGTCCCTGGGCTTTGGATCGCGAGTTTCACTTGGCGCGATGACCAACTCAATGCCTTCCCGAGCAGGTAGCGCGGCACCGGATCGCGCCCGTCCTTCAAATGATGCGCCGCGCAAAGCCCAGCGGCTCCCGTCGCTGGGGTGTTGTAGGAACGATCAACCGGCGTGAACCGCGCCAATACATGGAAGTGTCTCGCGGTCACCGCAGCATCAATCACTTCGACTCGATGGTGCCGCAGCGCCTCCACCAATGCCTTCACCGCCACAACGCGCAACTCCCACGGCAGGATCACCGGCTCGCGCTTCATCAGCCGATTGGACTTGTCATACAACTCGTCATACATCCCCATCGGCGGCGGATTCTTGTAATCGCCATCAACATGCTCACGATGATGGCGGGAGCGCCAGCCACGCCCGTCGCCGCGCAACCACGAACCGTAGGTGTGCCCCATGCAGTGGAACCAGTTGTTCCAAGGTCGCGACATGCGTGTACGGTATCCGATAGGGTTCCGCCGGTCAAATGAGGTAAAGCCCAGGGACTCCCGTCCCTGGGGGCTGTGGGATGAAACTTCCCCGCATCAAGAACCCAGGCACCGGAGTGCCTGGGCTTTATCCGTCACTCAACGCAAACCCCGCACGTGTTCCGCAGCGGCTGCAGCCGACGGATCAGAAACAACTCCGGTGCGGCGGCTCGACGCAGATAATGTCGGTGTAGCGCACGTCATCCGCCCGGCTGCCCCAGAAGCGATCGAAGCCGCTTGTCGTCATGCCGACGTAGAGGAACAACATCATGAGCAGATGTGGATGTACGGCGACTGCCTCGCCGAGCAATCGGGCGGCACGCCTTCAGCGCGTAGACCGCAGATGGCAATGGCCGGGTTTTTCGGCTGAGCGGGTGGATAACCACCCTGGGTAGAATTAGAAAAGACAGCCGCCGGTCTTGCGACCGGCGGCTGTAGTGTACCAGATAGGAATCCCGCGAAGCGGATTTAGTAATCCATATCATCCATCCCAGCGCCGGCCGGAACCTTGGACTTCTTCTCCTTGATCTCGGTGATGGCGCAGTCGGTCGTGAGCAGCAGGCCGCTGATGCTTGCTGCGTTCTGCAGGGCGACGCGCTCGACCTTGGTGGGGACGATGACGCCTGCCTTGACAAGATCCTCATACTGGTGCGTGACGCCGTTGAAGCCGAAATTGTTGTCCTTGGCTTCTTCGACTTTCTGCGCCACGATCGAACCCTCAAGGCCGCAGTTCTCCGCAATCTGCTTGATCGGGGCAGCGAGTGCTCGCCAGACGATGTCGACGCCGATGCGCTCATCGCCTTCCAGCTTCTTGCGGAGCGAATCAAGCGCCTTGCGGGCCCGCAGAACTGCCACGCCGCCGCCGGGCAGGATGCCTTCCTCCACTGCGGCTCGACAGGCATGCAGAGCATCTTCAACGCGCGCCTTCTTCTCCTTCATTTCGACCTCGGTCGCAGCGCCGACGTTGATCTGCGCCACGCCGCCAGAGAGCTTCGCAAGACGCTCCTGCAACTTCTCGCGGTCGTAGTCGCTTGAGGTGTTGTCGATCTGGGCCTTGATCTGCTCAATACGGCCTTTGATGTCGCTGGTCTTACCTGCGCCTTCGACAATGGTGGTGTTGTCCTTGTCGACGGTGACCTTCTTGGCCCGGCCGAGATCGTTGAGCGTTACGCCTTCAAGATCGATGCCGAGTTCCTCCATGATCGGCTTGCCGCCGGTGAGGATCGCAATGTCCTGGAGCATTTCCTTACGGCGGTCGCCGAAGCCCGGCGCCTTGACGGCGGCGACTTTCAGTACGCCGCGCAGTCGATTGACCACAAGCGTCGCCAGCGCTTCACCTTCGATGTCCTCCGCGACAATGAGCAGCGACTTTCCGGACTCGGCGATCTTGCCGAGGATCGGCAGAAGATCCTTTGCGCTCGAAATCTTCTTCTCATGCACGAGGACATAGCAATCCTCAAGCACCGCTTCCATTGCCGCAGGATTCGTAACGAAGTGCGGCGACAGGTAGCCCTTGTCGAACTGCATGCCTTCCACCAGGTCGACGTAGGTTTCGAGCGACTTGCCTTCTTCGACGGTGATGACGCCGTCCTTGCCGACCTTGTCCATGGCCTCGGCGATGA
>CAZFZT010000096.1:0-10920 GCA_964523675.1 uncultured Isosphaeraceae bacterium | reverse complement strand
GGTTTGCGAGCATGTTCCATCGAATGCGGAACGGTGCAAAAGCGATCAGGTGGGCAGAGAGGACTCGAACAGTGTTCAGAATCCTCGGAAAATAGGGGCAATCGCAAAACGGGCGGCGCAGAATCCGGCGCAGCCGGTGCGTGCGCGGTGATTCCTGACGAATGTGAAGCGGACCTGTGGGAAGTGGTCGAAGCATGGCCGCGACTCTCTGACGCGCTTCGCGCGGCCGTCCTCGCCGTCGCGCGCTCATCGGACAAAGGGGAGCGCACATGACGTTCTGCGCCTCACTTCCTCCGCAGCCGGATCGCGAATTGTGTTTCATCGGCTCCTTGTGGGGGGCATGGACTGCTCTCCTTCCTTCTGCTCTGGCTGTTTCTGTTGACTGATTCCAAGGTGTGATTTTGCAAAGGAGTGCATGACGATGCGCACGGATGCGCAACATGACGAGACGGGTGCTTGTGGGCGGTGGTTGAGTGCGAGCGGCCGAGCCGGCGTAGCCGGCCGGCCGCCGCACCATAGACTTGACCTTGAAGGAAATAATTCCGAGTCGGCTCGATGCGAACTGCTGGCCGTTCCAAAGTGGAGCGGTGGCCGTCTCGATCCGATTGGCGGCCGTGGAAAGCGCATTCACGACCTGAATCGCATCGAGGCGTTGGAATCGAGCATCAGGAAACCGGCGATGCTCACGCTGACAATTGATCGCAAACGATTCGCTGGGCCGGAGAAAGCGTACGAGTATGCGATGCCGAAGGTGTCAGAACTGCTTCGCTTCCTGGGCGCAAAAAAGTGGGTCCGTGTCGTCGAGGTTCAAACGAAGAGCGGCGACGGCTGGATTCATTGGCATGTCCTGATTGACCTGGCCGAAGTAGGTGGATTGACAGCTGCGCGGCGGCGGTGCTGGCACCTTTGGCGCGACAAGTGGGGAATTGGCGGGTGCGACCTCGATGCAATCCGTAAGAGCGCAGCGGGCTACTTGGCGAAGTACGTGACGAAGGCATGGCCTGCCGTTCCGCACTGGATGGGAGCGAGCTGCAAGCGGTTTCGGTTGGTGGGCTTCTCGAAGTTGGCGGGTCAGATCATTCGCCGAAAGATGGACCTTCCTCCTCCGCGACCTGTTGCCGAAGCACGACATCGGCGGAAGCGATACCGAAAGACGCGGCCGCTTTTTGAACGGCTGGCATCGAGCGGGATGACGACAGGGCTGATCTACCGGGACGCGGATGGCAGAAGCAAGTACCTCGCTACGGTGCCGATCTACTGGGACGTGCTGGATGCTGTTTCAGATGCTCTGGGCCTTCCGCTAGAGTGGGAGGGACGCGGGAGCATGTTGGCGGCTGCCATGGATGAGCGGAAAGCCAAGGCAGTGGTCCAGCGGCTCGAACGGGTGAAGAACAATCGTTTCGACCAGGACTACGCCTACCGGCTGAAGGCGTGGCGGCATTCGTGGGATCGGCTGGAGTATGAGCGGGAGCAAAAACATCGGGCCGAGCAAGTTGACGCGCGGGTGTCGTAATGAATACGATAAGGCATATGGCAGATGACGTGTTGAAAGGATGGTGCAACAACTGCGGATTCGTGCGAAGTGCGACGGACTTCAGCGAGGAATCCGAAATGTTCTGCGAAGAGTGCGGCGATCGCATGAAGCCGACAACGCAGATGTCGGCGGGAGAACGGGCTACCAGTCGCTTCATGGAGTGGATGAGCCAGGTTGCAGACGATGGAAAGTGGGGGTTGTCGCCGGGCGGAGCGGCTGGTGAGTTGAAGTGCTCGCGAGCGACGATTGATGACCTGGTGCGACGTGGCGTTTTGGAAAAGTCAGAGTACAACGCTGATGGGCACCATGTCATCCTGATTTCAGAGCGCTCGATTTTGAAGGCGAAGGAAAACAAGAAGCGCACTGGGCGATGGACTGGCTACCCGAAGGGCTTCGATCCGGACCTGTACGAAAGGTAAAGATGAGCAGTGATTCATGGATGAACGGCAACAACGGAGCGGCGAGACTGAGCGACGGGCCGCGGTACCTCACAAAGAAGGACGCGGCGACGTATCTGGGTGTCTGCGAGCGCACGATCGACAACTGGCGTGGTCGCGGACTTCGCGCGCGCAAGAAGGGTGCGATTGTACGTTTCGCAATCGCGGACCTTGATGAGTTCATGGAAAGAGAAGGAGGTTGACGATGGCGAGCATCAGCCATGACGGCGATGGACGGCGGCGGATACTGTTCACCGCTGCAGACGGAAAGCGAAAAGCGATCCGCCTTGGCAAGTGTTCGGAGCGGAACGCCGAAGCAGTGCGGTTGAAGGTCGAGGATTTGGTGGCCGCGTCAATCACCGGCCATGCTCCGAGCGATGAGGCCTCGCGCTGGGTGGCTACTCTTGACGATGCGCTGCATTCCAAGCTCGCTAGAGTCAGGTTGGTAAAGTCACGTACAACGGCGACGATCGGCGCCTTCACCCGTGCCTACATTGATGGACGCAGGGACATCAAGCAGAGCACACGGATCAAACTGGAGCGGATACGGTCGTACCTTCTGGAGTGCTTCGATGAGCGCAAGCGCGTTCGCGACTTCACACGGAGCGACGGTGAAGCGTTCAGACAGCACATGATCGGAAGTGGGCGCGCGGAGAACACAACTCGTCGTGCGATTGCAATTGCACGTCAATTCTTTCGAGCGGCTGTACGCGACAACCTCGCGGCGGTGAATGCATTCGACGGTTTGAGCGCATCGGTCCGTGGTAACGCTGATCGGATGCGATTCATCAAGCGTCAGGACATCGAGCGCGTCATTGAAGCGTGTCCGTCGATCGAATGGAAACTCATTTTCGCCTTGGCGCGATACGGCGGGTTGCGCTGCCCAAGTGAAGTTCTGGCGCTGAAGTGGTCGGATGTGGACTGGGAGAATGAGCGGGTCCGTGTGCCATCGCCAAAAACGGCGGGACAAGGCAAGCCATCGCGGGTGATCCCGCTGTTTCCCGAACTTCGTCCGCTGCTGCTGGCGGCCTTTGAGGCGGCGGAGGAGGGCGCTGAGTATGTCATCACGCAGTACCGCCGGTCGGACGCGAACCTCGGAACTCAGGCCCATCGGATCATCCGCAAGGCGGGGCTTGAACCATGGCCGAAGACTTTTCAGAACCTGCGATCGACGCGCGAGACGGAGTTGGCAGATGAGTTCCCCATCCAGGTGGTCTGCGCCTGGATCGGCAACAGCCAGCCGGTGGCAATGCAGCACTATCTCCAACTCACGGAGGATCATTTCGCGCGAGCAGTTCGGCCGACTAACGTCGCGCTCGACACGGCGGCGCAAAATCCGGCGCAGAACACGCACGAACCGGCTCGCACGGGCCGGAACAAGATTGCGGCCACTAACGCAAAAACCCCTGCAATGACAGGGGTTTGCGAGCATGTTCCATCGAATGCGGAACGGTGCAAAAGCGATCAGGTGGGCCAGAGAGGACTCGAACCTCCGACCTCGCCCTTATCAGGGGCGCGCTCTAGCCAGCTGAGCTACTAGCCCGATACGGCGGTTCCGCCGTGGTGCAGATCATAGCACGCATGGTGCCGCCGGTCATCCGTGGCCGGCCGGACGGGTGTGCGGGAGCGCGTCTTTCAATGGATCGATTCGGCCCGGAGTTCGGCTGGGTCCCTCATGAAGTAGCGCTGCTCATCGACTGGAAGGGCGTCATTCTCATCGAGGATCAGCACCTCCTGGATGCGCCGCTGAGCGACCACAGCGATGCGGCCGTCGGGCAGCGTATCCACACGCTCCATGAGAGGGTCAAGCTCGCCGAGCACGTAAGGCGCCCGCAGGTACGACCTCAACTGCTCATCTGGCGTGAGTTGAGCGGCGTTCTGAATGTGCGTTGGGGTGGCATCGTTCATGGTGCCGGGGGCCGCCAGCCGCCAGAGCAGCAAGAGCGTGATTGCAGCTGCCCAGCCGGCTGACGCAAAGAGCCAACCACCGTGCCTGCGCGCTGCATGAGGGAATGCAATGGACCCAGTCGCCCGATGTGGGAGCGAAACGCGATCGGCCAGCGCGAGTTGACGATCCGCTGCTCTGGCCAGTTGTGCCGCATCGCGCTGGCGCGTTGCGAGGTCGCGCCAGAGCTGAGGTTGAACTTCAGCCAGGCGTTCAAACGCGCGTTCGTCTTCAGGCGATGCTTCGCCATCGATCATGCGCGAGATGAGCAGATCAGCGTTTTCCTCAGAAGGCATGTGCGGTGCGGTGTCGTTCATGGTGGGCTCGCCACGGTGAGAGATCTCTTGTTCGGGATGCGCTGTCAATGATGGTCGTCACGTGATGGAATCGATGCGGTCATGGGGCACGAGTGCGCGCAGCTGCAAGTGGGGGCAGCGTGGAATCCTGTTTGGTGGAGTTGCAGGCCGAGGTGTGATGGGACGAATCTGCGACCTGTTCACCGACTTCTTCGCGCAGCATTCGACGGGCACGCGCCAGACGCGTTTCAATCGTGGTGATCGGCAACTCAAGGACATCGCTGATCTGCTGATAGGTCATGGAATGGACACACCGCAGCAGCAGAGGTTCGCGATACTCAACGGGCAGCGTCATGGCTTGAGCAAGCAGTCGCTCGGCGGCATCGCGCGTCTCGATGGTCCTGGCGGAGTCCTGCTCATGTGACTCGGGCATTACGAGATGGCTGGTGTGCCCATCGCCATCATGATCGGTCAGCGAGATTCGTTGCTCCGGCCTCAGGGCACGGGCTGCGCCGCGGCAGGTGTTGATGATGATGCGGCGCAGCCAGGGTTTGAACGCGGCGGCATCGCGCAGCGTGTCGAGCTTGTCAATCATCTTGAGCGCTACATCCTGCATCAGATCGTCAACTTCCATCGTCCGAGGTCGGTGCGCGAGCACAATCGCAGCCACCCAGCGGCGGTGGGCGCGCCACAACTCCTCCTGGGCCGGCCCCTCGCCACGCTTGGCTCGATCAATGAGTCTGGCGGCGCTCAATTTGGACAGGTCCTTCTCGATACTGGATGCTCCTGATGCGGGTTTCCGGCCGATTCTATGAAAGCTTTGCGGGAGCCAGTGGCAGGTATCGGTGCCCGACCTCCGAGCGGCCCTTCACGTCATTGACTCCGCTCGGTGGCTGGAGGAGGTTTCGCAGAATTCAGGCCATATGATGGACGCCGTGCCGCTGACACCCCCTGATGTCCAGGATGCGACGATGAGTTTCGGCGATCATCTGGAGGAACTCCGACGCCGGCTGATGCTGGCCCTGATCGCGCCGATCCCATTGGCGATCGCTGCGTTCTTCGTCAGCGCTCAGTTGATCGAACTGCTGCTTGAGCCGCTCTTCCGCGTGTACGCCTACCACGATCTGCCGCTGCAGGTCCATGAGTTTGCCCCGGCTGAGTTCCTCATGGCGCGGCTGAAGCTCAGCATCATTCTCGCAGTCGTTGTCTCAGCACCGTGGATTCTGTGGCAGGCGTGGCTGTTTATCAGACCAGGGCTGTTCGCGCATGAGAAGCGTTTCGTCTATTTCCTCTTGCCGGGGAGCGCGATCCTTACGCTTGCGGGAACTGCGCTCCTCTACTTTGGGATGTTGCCACTGATCCTGCACGTGCTGATCATGTTCGGCGGCTCGCTGCGCCAACCGCCGCCGACGGTGCCGACAGGTGGGGATGCGGGTCTGGTCGAAGCGACGGAGCAATCCGAGCGAACGCTTTCATTTGATGTCGTTGAAACGGATCCGGAGAATCCCTCGCCGGGTCAGGCATGGATCAAGATGCCCGAACGGGTTCTGCGAATCGCCGTTGAAGCCACGTCGCCGAATGCGGTGGAGATTTTCGAGTTGTCGTTCGCGCCGCCGGCTCGACTGGTTCAGCAGTATCGAGTGAGTGAATACATCAACTTCGTGCTCATGCTGCTGCTCGGGATGGTTCTTGCGTTTCAGATGCCGCTGGTCATTCTGCTGATGGGTTGGCTGGGGCTGGCATCCGTGGACTGGCTGCGGCGTCAGCGGCGGTACGCGTTCCTGATCTGCGCCATCGTCGCAGCGGTGATCACGCCTGCGGATGCGATCTCAATGATCGCCATGCTCGTGCCACTGTACGGGCTTTATGAACTCGGCATCTTGCTCCTCGTGATCGCGCCGGCCGGCGCTGTTGCAGAGGGCCGGTTCCGGTGGCGCTCCAGTGCGGGTGAAGGAGAGCGCGAGGATTTCCACCCACCGTCGCAATCGACCGGAGCGGTGCCGCGGCGAGGAGAAGCACGTGAGGATGGCGATCCTTCGGCCGAGGATGCAGGAGATGATCGCGATGCGCAGTGATTCGCTGCTCGGGCGCATGTTGGCGCGCCGTGATGCTCGGCGTGCGCGCCGGCGCCGTCGTCGTCGCAGACTTCTGCTTTCACAGTTGCGATTGGTTGCGCCCGCCCATTCGGCAATCACGCAGACCGATCATCGCATGATGCTTCGTGCGATTGAGCTTGCGCGCCAGGCGGCTACGGTCGGTGAGGTGCCAGTCGGCGCGGTGGTGTACATGGGCGACGAGGTCATCGCCGAATGTGCCAACAACCGTGAAGCGACGAAAGACCCCGCGGGTCACGCGGAACTGCTCGCCATGCGTCAGGCCGGGCAACGGCTGGGCACGTGGCGGCTCAACGACTGCTCGCTTGCTGTAACTCTCGAGCCCTGCCCGATGTGCGCAGGAGCCATGGTGAACGCACGGCTGGGGCGGCTGATTTACGGCGCGACTGATCCGAAGGCGGGGGCAGTCCACACGCTGTATGAAATCCCGACCGATCGCCGGCTCAATCATCGGGTAGAAGTGATTGGGGGCGTCGAGGCGGCCAAATGCCGTGAACTGCTGCGTACATTCTTCCGGGAGCGGCGGCGTGATTCGGCGGCTCGGAAGCGGGCATAGGTAGCATCGCTTTCGTGCTGAACCACTCATAATGAGGGAAGGCGGGCTGAGAGCGGCGTGTCTTCACATTGCCGTTTCGATCGGTTCAAATTGTTCAGATCGATGAGCGGCAGATGGGTCAGGGGAAGACAACGTCGTTGTCTTGACATTGCTGATGCCCGACGAATACCGTTACCTCTTTCCAAATCGCGTGCGGAGCGGCCGAGTAATCTGCTCCTGAGCGAATACCTTAAACAGGAGCATTCTCATGTTGAACTCATTGAAGGGCCGAGCAACGGCCGGCGCCATTGCGGCTGCGACGCTTGCTGTTGCGCTCGGCTTCGGCCTGGCGCAGGGTCAAGACGAACCGGCCCGAACGGAATCTCATTCCGCGCGAACCGAGAAGATCAAGATCGGAACATTTGAGCATGATCGCGTTGTGCAGAGCTTCTATAAAACCCGTGAATTGATCCTCCGTGCAGAGGATATTCAGCGGCGGGCGATGGCGGCACAGGAAGCACAAGATCAGCAGGCGCTGACGCAGTTGCAAATGGAATGGCAGCAGCTGCCGATGTTGGAGCAGGAGGTGATTCAGCTCTTCAACGCCGAAGTCGATCGCGTGGCCCCTGAGATCGCTGCGGAGCGCGGCCTCGTCGCCGTTGCGCCTGAGTTGGTTTACGCCGGAGACAATGTTGAACCGGAAGACATCAGCGATGCCGTGATCGAAGCGATCAATGAGGGCCATGAAGTGCCGGAGTTGCCTGCGCCTGAAATGCCGAACGAGGGCGAAGGCGATGTCGGCGACGAAACGGATACCGGAGGTGGCGACGGCGCCACAAACACGGATGAGTAGGTGGCGAACCCGGAGGTTGGCATCCGGAGCTATTTCATACGGTTGAAAACGATCGACCCCGAGCAGGTGCTCGGGGTCGTCGCTTTTTTGTATTGGATTTGCTTGTCGGGAGGATCGGCGCGAACTCATGTCGTTCGAGATTTACTCTTCCTGCCGGGAGATCTGCCAGTACTCGAGTTCCACCGGGGCCTGACGGCCGAAGATGGTGACCAGCACACGCACCTTGCCCTTGTCCGGCTGCACTTCATCGACGGTGCCTTCGTACGAGGCGAACGGTCCTTCATTGATGGTGACATGATCGCCCTTCGCGAAATCCATCCGGACAGTGGGTTCCTCCTCCGGACGCCGCGAGTCAAAGAGCATCTTTTCGACTTCATGCGGGGCCATCGGGGTCGGCCGGCCGGCGGTGCCGACGAAGTCACCGACGCCGGTTGTTTCCTTGATGAGGAAGAAGACATCCTGGGGGATGCGGCCATCGGGTTCGAGTTTCATCTCGACGAACGTGTAGCCGGGGTACAGCTTCGTTTCGGTTACGCGCGCCTTGCCGCCTTTGAGCGTCTTCGTCTTCTCAGTGGGGACCATGATGCGGCCGACGAGGTGTTCAAGTCCTTCGATCTGCACCTTCTTGAGCAGGGTGTCGCGAACGTGGCTTTCCTTGTTGGAAGCGACACGGAGGACGAACCAGTTCATGCCCTCGCGGTACATAGGCAGATCGCTGGCGGGATCGACTTGCCCCTGATCGCCTTTGGTCTCGGGCTGCTCAGCCGCAGCGTCAAGCTGCGGCTGATTGTCGTCCTGCTGTGTATCGGTCGTCGTATTGTGCTGCTGATCGGTGACCATGGCGGTGAACCTGTTCATGTCAATGCGGAACTCAGACCTCCAGCACGCCGGCCGTTCTGAAGAGCAGGGAGAAACCCATATCAAGCAGGAAGCAGCAGAGCGCGATCAGGACGGTAAAGCCGATCACGACCCAGGTCGAGCCCATGATCTCCTTCTTGCTCGACCAGTTGACCTTCTTCATCTCGCCTTCAGTGGCGATGAGAAAGTCGACCGATCGCGGGTTGCGCCCGATGAAGTGATACCCGAGCCAGCCGAAGATCAGCACGATGAGCGCGAACGCGAAGCCCTGCGTATAAGCCGGTTCCAAGCCGAAGAGCCGAACCGTGTTCAACTGTCCTTGCAGCCACCTCCCGCCCATGAAGACGAGGATGCCGATGCCGATTGCCGACATGAGCCGCGTCCAGTAGCCCTGTCCCTTTTTGTAGATGCCGATGGTTGAGGACATGGTGAAAGATCCGAAATCGGAGGAAGCCGCAAGGAAGCGCTGCGTGCTGTACGAATGAAGTTGCGAAAGACGATCTGAATATTTCAGCGAAGCACGCCGGGAGTGACTCGAACACTCAACCTGCGGATTTGGAATCCGCTGCTCTGCCAATTGAGCTACCGGCGTAGAGCGGGCTCGGCGACGAACTCTCGGCATATGAGCCACACGGCTTGACTGAAAGCCGATGGCCGATGGCCGATGGCCGAGAGCCCGGTTACTTCCGTTTGATCTTATGCAAGGTGTGCTTGCGCAGCCGGGGGCAGTACTTCTTCATCCCGGCCTTGATCTTCTCGGCGATGCCGCCTTTGACGCGGATGCTGGTGCGGTAGTTGAGATCGCCCGTCTCAGTGCACTGAAGCCAGACGTGTTCGCGATCGAGTGCTTTTTTGGCCATTGTGGTCGCTCCCGTCCACTAGCCCCCGGTCATTCGACCGGGGGCTAAATGGCGGATGAATGGTTTTACTCAAGAATCTTTGTCACGACGCCGGAGCCGACGGTGCGGCCGCCTTCTCGGACAGCGAAGCGCAGACCTTCTTCCATCGCGATCGGCTTGTCGCCAAGGTCGATCTGCATCTGCACGTTGTCGCCCGGCATGCACATCTCCGCTCCACCGAGCAGGTCGAGCCGGCCGGTCACGTCCGTGGTGCGCAAGTAGCACTGCGGCCTGGAGACGGGGGAGAACGGCGTGTGACGGCCGCCTTCCTCCTTGGTGAGGACGTACACCTCGGCCTCGAACTTGGTGTGCGGCGTGATGGAGCCGGGCTTGCAAAGCACCTGGCCGCGTTCGATGTCATCCTTTTCAATGCCGCGGAGCAGGCAGCCGACGTTGTCACCGGCGCGGCCCTCATCGAGCAGCTTGTTGAACATCTCAACGCCGGTGACGGTCGTGTCCTTGTTCGGTCCCAGACCGACGATTTCAACCTTGTCGCCGACTTTGATGATGCCGCGCTCGATACGGCCGGTGACGACGGTTCCGCGTCCCTTGATCGAGAAGACGTCTTCGACGGGCATGAGGAACGGCTTGTCGGTTTCGCGCTGCGGCTCGGGAATGTACGAGTCGATGGCGTCCATCAACTCGTCGATGCACTTGCCGGCCGCGTCGTCCTTGCCTTCCGACTCCATCGCCTTGAGAGCGGAGCCGCGAATGATCGGAATCTCATCGCCGGGGAAGTCATACTTGCTGAGGAGTTCGCGCACTTCGAGCTCAACGAGTTCGAGCAATTCCTCATCGTCGACAGCGTCGCACTTGTTGAGGAAGACGACAATCCTGGGCACGCCGACCTGACGCGCGAGGAGGATGTGCTCGCGAGTCTGCGGCATGGGGCCGTCGGTGGCGGCGACGACCAGAATCGCGCCGTCCATCTGAGCCGCGCCCGTGATCATGTTCTTGACGTAGTCGGCGTGGCCGGGGCAGTCAACGTGCGCATAGTGGCGGGTGGGCGTCTCATACTCCTGGTGAGAGGTGGCGATGGTGATGCCGCGCGCCTTCTCTTCAGGGGCCTTGTCGATTTCGTCAAACTTGCGCGACTGGCCGAGCCCTTTGGCGGCCTGCCGCATGGTGATCGCCGCGGTCAGCGTCGTCTTCCCATGGTCGATGTGTCCGATGGTGCCGACGTTCACGTGCGGCTTGGTACGTTCAAAAGTTGCCTTGGCCATGATTAGAAATCTCCAAACTCGCAAACACGGTAAAGCCGGTCGGCACACGAAGTGCTGCTGACACGGCGACGCTACACGATTCACCAATGCGCAATGAGCCGCATTGGAGAGAACTGCTTCGCACTCCGACCGCCAGAACTGCGGGCCACAGCGCCAGGGCCGGAGGAAGAGCCACCAACGGGATTTGAACCCGTGACCTCACCCTTACCAAGGGTGTGCTCTACCA
>CAZFZT010000095.1:2786-11029 GCA_964523675.1 uncultured Isosphaeraceae bacterium | reverse complement strand
CGTCGACGCGCCGGCCCTTCGATGTTCCTGCACTGATGAGCGCATTATCCGTCTTCGCCAGCCGCGGTCATCGAAACGGTGCATTCATCTGTATCCAGTTCGATGGTGTAGCCATCCGGATGGGCGAATTCGCCGTCGCTGTTGCCGATCAGGTAACCATCGTCAACCATGTCATCCAGTGAGGCCGGGCATGCTCCCTCCTTGAACTTGTACAGTTCCACCTGGGCCCGCACGGTCTGGAGCGTCGAGTTGGCGGCGTTGTCGCGCGCGGCCTCGGCTGACTCAGAGAACTGCGGGATGATGATCGCAGCAAGAATGCCGAGAATCACCACGACGATCAGAATTTCGATCAGGGTGAAGGCGCGCTTGGCCTTCGGGTGTTGGCGCGTGTGCATGAGATGGACTCCTTGCAAGAAAAGGGACTCGAGCGAACATTCCGGCCGGGCCTCTGTGAAGCGCACGCCGCTTCATGACCGTCCGGCAGAGCAACTGAGCCCGACGACGATCGCGGACCCAGCCAGAAACCCCCGAAACCGGGGAAGCGTCGGCCGGGCAGTTATGCCAAGCCGACCCACGCGCTCGCCCCGTCTCTCCTCGCTGGCCCATCCGTGGCCTGGTGACGGCTCGTGGCCGCTTTCGTCATCCCCTCCGACGACGAAATCACGTTGATGCGAGCGCGATGCATTCGCGTGAAACACACTCCTTGTATCGACGTGCCCCTTGCGTCCATGAATGGCTGCATTCATGCAGCCGCGCAACCCACGCGCATAATCGCGCCAACTTCACATGACCCACTAAAACGCCGGTTTATGAGGGGGCGATAAGTGCCTGAACCTGGCGATGGCCAATCATCACCTCATGCAGCTCGCGTCTGCACCGCATGCCGCCTCCCTGAATCGCGCCTCCCACACCCGCCGGCAGTGAGCGCAGCAGAGACCCCGCATCGCTCACGCGGCGCTGAAGTCAATCTTCACGCTGCTTCCCCCGCCGTACACGAATGATCAGAGTACCTGCGGCGGCGGACCGTTATCGTTCGATGGCTCAACGTCAGGGTGCTCCTTCGCCGGCTCATTCGCCTTCCCCGGCGCCGGTTCGACCGCGCCCTTCTCACCTTCGCCACCCGGCTGCGCGCCTTCCGGGACCATAACCGGATGAAGTGGCGGAGTTATCACAGGCGCATCCGCCTCAAGCGGCTCGATCATATAGGTGGTCTCAATGCTCCCGCCGTCCGGCAGGCGCTCGTGACTTTCAATTCGCTCGATCAGCATGGACTCAGGATTGACATACAAATCAACCTTGGCGTCATAGTCATCCGGCGCATCAGCCGCCGCGCTGACGCCGCCGCTCTTGAGCTCCAAGTGAACCATCTCACGATCCTGCACCCGCACCGCCGAAGCGCCGGTTGCGGTGAAGCCGTCACCCGCGCCCTTCGGCCGCAAGTCTCGCAGCGGTTCGTCAGCAAACTTGAGCACCATGTGCGGCGCAAGCCAAAGCCGATAACCCTGCATGAGATCCTTGCCTCCGCTCGAAGCGTTGGCCGAAGAACTTTGCTCCGGCTCCGCGCTCTCATTCGGCGCCGCCTCCACATGATCCCGGCTCGTCATGGAGAAACCGACAGCTTCATACAGCGACCGCCGCAACTGCGCGCCTGGCGTCACAATACGGAGTTCGCCATCGAGCATCTCGCATGACAGCCGCGTCTCCGAACGCACAGAATCCTGCGGCGCGTTCCCGGTTCGGGTGATCCTCACCACGTTCGTCAGATCACGATATGACGCCATCGCTCGATAACGCTCGATCAGCCGATCAATGAACGCGCTTGAGTCGAGCGGCTTCGTCACCACATCGCCATCGCCGCCACGTGCCGGGGCAGCCGACAACGCAGTCAGCGTCAGACACAGCACGATCAGATGCGGGGTCATCATGGCAATGCTCCTGTAGCCACGGCAGTTCGACGCGGCAAGGTTGGCGAGCGTTCACTTGGCATTATCACTGAAAAACGCTCCACGAGGGGAGGTGATTTCCTGATTTCTTCCTTTTCGGCCAGGAACGGCTCACACCCCCAGAATCAGCATCACCATGGTTACGACCATCGCATTATGAAGGCCGTGCATCACAATCCCCGGCACCACGCTTCCACGCCACTCCCGCAACAGAGCAAACCCCAGCGCCAGCGCAAAGAGCCCCGGCCAGGCGAACCACGGCACCGGGTGAATCGCCGCAAACAGCAAACCCGTCACCGCCGTGCTGCCCAAAGTAGGCACCAGCGCCCCCATCGCCGGGCTGCGAAACGCATCGCGCACATGCCGATAGAACACGCCGCGGAACATGATCTCCTCCACGATCGGCGCCGCCACCGCTGCCGCCAGCAGCATCTGTACACGAATCCACACGCCCGGCTCCGAAAGCGCTTCAAAGAGCGGATGTGCCGCCGAGCCGCTCGGCTCAAGCGGGTGTTCCGCGCCGCCCATCCCCTGACGAATCAATTCATTGATCGCAACCAGCACAATGACGATCACGACCGCAATTGCAAGGATCGGCAGCGTCATGGCGTAACCGCCCACACCGACCGCGCCCTCCACCACCATGCCGCGCCCAGGATGCAGCCCAATGTCCTGCCGCACCACCCGCCACGGCACACCGCGAACCACCGGCCACCCCAGCGCAAGAAGCGACAGAAAGAACGCAACGAACATGATGAACAGCACATGCTGCTGAGCGAAGATGCCCACAAGCAGCCCGCCGAATTGCAACAGATAAAACAGCGCCATCCACACCGCAAACGTCTCAGCGTACATGCCATGAGGAGCGCGGCCCGGCGCAAGCCCCCGCCCCAATCGACCCTGAAACGCAAAGACCACCAGAATCACCAGTCCCGCAACGCCGCCCACCCCTGCCACCACAAGAACAATCATCAGCACCGACAGCGCCAGCAGCACCGCAATCGGCCCGCCAAAGAAGTCCTTCCGCGCAGCGGCAAACTGATTCTTCTCAGGCACAAGCGCCAGCTCGCCGAACCAGTCCAGCTCCGCCACCAGCAGATCCCGCTGCGCTTGATCCAGCGCCTCCACCCGAGGCCGATCGACTTCCCCCGCGCTCCCTTGCGCCTCCTCACCATAAAGCAGATGAAGCGCCTCCTGCACGCGCCTCTGCTCTTCGCTCATCTCCACCGGATGTTCCGCCTCCGGCCCGGTGTGTTCCGCGATCAGTTCATCGAGTTCCGCAAGACGCTCCGCCGCAACGATCGGCCCTGCCACATCCGCAATCAGCACGATCGCGCGCTGCCGCTGCCCGATCGAGCCGCTGTTCAGTTTCTCGGCCTCTTTCGTGTACATGCCGCCGTACCCCCCACCACCCATCTCAGCACCAGCGGCCAACACCTTTCCCTGAAGCTGCACTTCAAAGCCGCCATCATCGGCGGAGCCGGCCTCCTCCACCGGCCAGCGCTGAATCACCATCGTCAGCAGCACAAGAAAGATGATGATCCCCCACGCCACACCCGGATAGGTGCGAATCGTCCTCGGCTGTCGATGCTCAATCGTCGTCTCGTCCATGAAGGAGTAAGGTAGCACGCCTGAGGCCTCATGACGATTACCGGCCATCCGAACCACCCACCGCGCCATCCTCGGCCGGAAGCAGCACGAGTCCAGATATCTTGGGGAGCGCGGGCGTTCCGCCCGCATGAACAATGTGCGGACGGAACGTCCGCACTCCGCTCGCTGATGTGGTTGCATTGGACCCACTCCAGCCGCGCAGCGGCGTTTGCAGAGGCGGAAAGAGCATTTGTCAAGCCCCGCAGTGCGCTTCAAACTGCCCCTGCCCCCCGGAAGCGCCGGCCTTTGAGCATTGCTCGGGCCGGGCGTTTTTTCATCCGCTGCGCGGGAAAAGCGGCGTTGGGTGGGTAGAGCGACATCAGGAGCGAAACCCACCGGAACCGTCCGGCCCCGCACGGCAAGGTGGGTTTCGCTGTGCTTTAGCCACCCTACACGCTAGCAATGTGGGAAGCACGACTCGATCAACTCACAAAACGCCTTGACCTTGTCGTCCTCGATGGTCCCGCTGTCATAGTGAAAAAGCAAATGCTGGGGCTTGCGATACGGAGGACCGGCGGATGGTACACCCAAGAACGCTTCGAGTTTGTCCGGAATGGGCTTGCATTCTAAAGTCAGGTTGGGGGAACACGATTTGCAAATGAGACTGTTCAGCTCCTTGTGTTCGTTCCGATTGTCGTCGTCATCGTAAACAACCGAGTGCGGTATCCCCAGCGCGGTCACTAGATTTGTAAATCGGTGAATGTTGTACTTGCCGAGGCAGTCCAATACATATAGGCCGCGCTCTGGAGCCCGAATCTTCTCATCGTCGATCAATCGTTTGATCAGCGCGACTTCTGTGGTGCCCTCGACCAGCAATACGTGATTTGCAAAGAACAGGCCACAACGGTCAGGGTTTAGCCATAGGAAGTGCTTGACAGCTTCCATCTCAGGTTTCATGTCGTCGGCACTCACTTTGGCCTTCAGCGTGGGGTATTCGTCTCCAATATCTTGGTTCGCGCTGATGAGTGACTCCCAACGCTCCTTGCAAATCTGATGGCATGACACTTCTCCGCCGTCTCTTGAGACGCGAATAAGGGATGGTATCGCTGCCGTATTATTGCCCACGAAGTGTGACGAATGCGTTGAGCAGAGAACCTGTCGGTCAGAATCCTTTACGAGTGATCTCAGGCCACGTGCCAACACCTCTTGCTGAGGAGGGTGAAGAAACGCTTCAGGTTCTTCGAACAAGATGAGCGTAAAGCAGGGTGCAAACTCTTTCGTCTTCTTCGGGGCGGACTTACGAGCATGCCGAGCGGCAACCATGATGAGAGAATAGATGAAGTGGCGTTGAAACCCGGAACCGTAACGGTCGATCGCCTGTTCCTTGCCGTGCTCATCATCCTGGAACGTGTGCCCGAACATGCCTTTGATGATGTCCGAGGCGCTCGGAGGTGTCAGTTTGAGCTTGAATTCAGTTCCCCATGTCCTAATGAGTTCATTAATGTCATCCTGCAATGTGGAGAGGCTTCGGCCGTCCTTGGTCTCTTCATCCATTATGCCCGCCGAGAACCTCTCGAACTCTGTTTTGAATCCAGCGAATGACTTACTGTCCTCGACGATATCGTCAAGCACATCCGTGAGTAGATCACGAAGTGCAGATGGACCTGTCGTTTTGGTGTGGTCGTCAACTTTGCTGACCGCCGGGATGAAAATGACATCCCCTAGCTTACCGTTCTGGACGCCCTTCGCTCCATAGAACGATTCGGTATGAGTCGTCCCATCGGGATTACATGCAAAGGCATACCCCTCGGCCGATTTGCCATCCTGCAGCTTTGCAGATGTCCGAAAGCGCCTGCGGACACGAAGACGAAGATCATCGCGTTGGTATTCCCTCTTGAGTGAATCCCATTCTTGTCGTTCAAGTCCGAATTCCAGCTCAACCCAGGACTCGTTGTCTTTGGTCGTGATATACGGGACATCCCGCTCCTCGAATTTGGTGCCCTTCTCGTAGAACGCACGAATAGCATCAATAACGGTGCTTTTCCCGGCATTGTTGGCACCGACGAGCAGGCTGTAGTCTTGAAGGCAGAATGTCTGGTCAAGTACGCCACGAAAGTTGTGTATCGCTACTTCATGAAGTCGCATAAGGATCTTCCAAGACGATTAGACAGCATATTCCTCATCCAGCAAGCCCTGGACGGTGAGGAGTTTGATGATTCTTCCGGTTCGCTTGTAGAGCGCTGTGGCTTCGCGCTGGGCATCTGCTGAGTGAGCCAGACCATCGCGCACCGGGTTGGCGGCTTGTATGAGCATGCGCTTCCCCGCAGGTGGCTTCCGGGCCATGATCGTCTCAGAATACGCTCAGCCACTGTGCGTTGCAAGGCGCGTTTCGTCCGGCAGGACCGCTGTGCCATACGCAATGACCTCCGCCACTGCGCCTTTCTTGCCGTTGGGATCGCCGATGGTGCTGGTTTCGAGGCGGATGTTGATGACCGCCACCGCGCCGACCCGGTGCGCTTCGCTCATCATCCTGCACACCGCTTCACGCCGCGCTCTGGTCAGCAGCCGCTGATAGATCGCAATCTCGCCGCCGATGAGTTTGCGCAGCGTGGCCAGTAACTTACGAAAGTGATCGGCCGAAAGCACCACCGAACCCGCCACCATCACCGCGCCGCTGGCATGAATAGATGTTGGCGGCGACTTGAGATCAGTGATCGGCATCGTCAGCAGCCGCGCTTCCATCTCATTGAGCCACCGGTTATGCCTTCGCTCCACCGTGGTGCCAATCGACCAGCCGATGAACGCCAGGATGATCGGCAGGCCGCACGAGAGCAGCACACTGAACGAACCGAGCAGCCCGCTGACGATCTGCACGATGCTCATCGTTGCCCTGCCGCTCCGCCGGTCTCACCGCCAGGCACATTCTCCGCGCGGAACATCGCAGCGCCGTCAATGCCCTTGGGCTGACTCGTTCCTTCAATCGGCTTCGCCAACACCGCCGTGCCATAGGCATACAACTCAGCCGCCCCTTGCGTTACCGCGCTGGTGGTGAAGCGCACGTTGACGACGGCATTGGTGCCAAGGTCATGCGCCTGCTTCATCATGCGTTCCAGCGACTGCCGCCGCGCTTCGGTCAGCAGTTCCGTGTAGCCGCGCAGCTCACCGCCGACAATGTTCTTGAGCGAAGCAGCAATATCGCGCCCCAGATGCTTGGCCCGAATGGTGTTGCCCTGCACCAGGCCGCGCAGTTCAACGATCTCATAGCCGGGGATGGTTTCAGTGTTGACGAGGATCATGGGGCAGGTGTTAGGTGTTAGGTGTCAGGTGTTAGGTGTCAGGTGTTAGGTGTTAGGTGTTAGGTGTTAGGTCATATAGCCCGGGGCTTGCCCCGGGGATTGCTCCCCCGCTCCTATATGGACGTTTGGATGCTTCTCATACTCATTTCGACGTTTCGACCTTTCGATCCTTCGACGATTGCTCTCCTCTCCCCTGCTGCGCCGCTGCGATGACGGTTTCAAGCCGGCCGATCGCGCGATCGACCTGTCCTCGAAAGAGCATGTATGGAAACAGCGTAATAAGAGCCACAGTTAACCCCAGCGCGGTGGTCAGGAGTGCTGCTGCGATTCCCGCTGCGACCTCCGCCGGCTCGTTGAGCGTGAGCTGCGCGCCGAGCAGGCGGAACGATTGAATGATTCCGACAACGGTGCCGAGAATTCCAAGCAGAGGCGCAGCCGTGATGATGGTGGAGAGCGCGACCATGAAGCGTTCAAGCCGAGGCCGATGCCGTTGCACCGCCTCAATCGCCACCGCATCGGTTGGCCCATCATCGAGCAAGTGCTTCGCAACATCTGCATAAGGAGAACGATCCGTGCGAATCAGCCGGCGAACCGCTTCATAATCGCCTTTGCGCAGCAGGGCATTGAGTTGTTCCAGCCGCGAGAGCCGACCCGGCCGGTGCAGCAGGAGCCAGAACACGGAGCGTTCGAAGATGAGCGCCAGCGAAATCACGGACAGCGCGAGCAGCGGCACCATGACGTAGCCGCCCCGATCAATCAGCAGCGCGATGTCTTCAATGAAGGAAGCCATGTTCGGGGATGATAGCGGAGCGCAGAAGAAACAGCCGCCGGCGAATGCGCGGCGGCTGATCTGAACACAGGTGAACGCTTCTCATCAAGCGCTATCACGAGAATGCTGCGGCAAGTCCGAGCCGCACTCCGGACAGCGCTTGCTCTTCAGGTTCCGGAGACTATAGCCACACTTGGGACAGCCGCTCTCCAGTGGGCCTGCGATGAGGCGCGCCATTGGCCTCTGAAGAACCAACATCGCGATCGCCACAATACAAAGAGGAATGCTCCAAGACAGTTCCGAACGAAGGGTCCATCGAAAGCTGTTGCGGAGGATGAGCCATCCTCGTTCCATTCCTGTATCGAAGAGGACATGCAACACGCCGGCAGCGAGAATGCACAACACGAGAAGAAATATGATGAACGCAACTCCTCGCAGGCAACATTTAACGATCTCTCGTTTTGATGTCGGCATATCATCTCATTCGCGATACCAGTGACGGTAGCAGTTTTGGAATGTGCCGCGACAGCCGTTCGGGCCGGTGCAGCACGAGCCAGAACACGGATCGTTCAAGGATGAGCACCAGCGAGATCACGGACAGCGCGAGCAGCGGCACCATGACGTAGCCGCCCCGATCAATCAGCA
>CAZFZT010000095.1:0-2686 GCA_964523675.1 uncultured Isosphaeraceae bacterium | reverse complement strand
GCGCGATGTCTTCAATGAAGGAAGCCATGTGCAGGATGATACCGGCGAAAGGCGGGGCGCACTCACACGGAGAGCGCCTCGCCTCATTTATAGCTCATCATCATTCACGCTGGTGCATTCAACAAAGCCGTCCGATTTCCTTGTCCCGCGCCTTTTTGAAGTCATGCAGACGATACGGTGCGCCACATTCCGGACAGCATCCGTCCTCTGGCAGTCCCTTCAGGTCGTATCGGCAGCGGGGGCAGATCAAGTAGCGATGATCGAGCGCATCACTCGCGGTCCGGCTGAGCCGCTGTACAGCGAGCGTGAACAAAGCGCAAACCGAGAGGAGTCCGA
Source organism: uncultured Isosphaeraceae bacterium (assembly GCA_964523675.1). Lineage (GTDB taxonomy): Bacteria > Planctomycetota > Phycisphaerae > Phycisphaerales > SM1A02 > CAZFZT01. The sequence goes on along the minus strand of CAZFZT010000095.1, from coordinate 2,350 downwards.
GACCGCCGATGGCAACCAAAGCCGATGGTTAGTGCATTTGAAATCAATCAGCGCACGCTCTCACTCCAGATGGAACCAGTCGGCGACAATGAGGCGGGATTGCGCGTTAGCCCCTACCTCGTGCAAATGCGATGAGGCTACGCAACGGTGACCATATTCTCCGATACCGGTCGTATTGGCTACGCCATACGGAGCGCACGCGCTCTGCTCGATAGTTATAGCCGCACTCAGAACATAGGCCAATTTCCGCTGCATCTGGAAGTGGGTACTCGCACTGGGGACACACCATGAACTCGTACTTCTGCGCCCGCCGCAGAGAGCGCAGTCGAACCCAGTGGAGCCACAGTCCGGCAACTACTGCTGCAGTCAGGGGAATACCTAGCGTCACATCTGAGTCAATATTAGGCGCGAGCACGGGCTGCACCCAAATGTTGAATGCAAGCGTCAGGATAAAGAACAGACAGACGACACCAGCCCCAACATTGGTTCGGCGTATGACGGCCGGCACGGATGCTCTCACATGCTGCTCTCGCCTATACATGTCGCAATCATAGCGAAGATGCGCCGCGTGGGGCGGCCAACCGAAGCGCGCGTGATCTATACCTACCACGGACATGTTGGCGAAAGGCACCCTTGCTCGTTGAAGCAGTCGATGTACTCCTCACAGAGCTGTACCCGAAGGTCGCCTGGTACGGAGATGTAGTAGTGCCAAAAGGCCCCCGTCCATCCGATACAAACAGGAACTCCTAGCGGTGGAGCGATGAGAACAGTGATAACGCATCCAGCTCCGCCGCCCCATGCAACCCACTTGGACTTCCGCATCGCCTCGTCCCAGCGAATGTTGTGTTTTTGAATCACGTTCCAAACACAGTCCTCACAAGGACTGTCAACACAACCGCAACCGTAGCAGTAACACCCAACGATGGCCGGCTCGACTTGGTAATACTGCACAGACGCCTCGACATCCTCGTCCATCCCGTAAGTTTGAATCACAGCACCATTGACACCTGAGATGACATTGATGCGTGTGGTCAGATTCTCCGGAGGAAAAGCAGAGGATCCCTCGTAATTACTGCCGATGACAAGGTCTGGAAGTTGATCGTCAGACACATCGTTGCCGATCTGGAGGAAGTATCCGAAGTCTGCATCACCCTCATGCGAGGGTTGAATTGTAAGCGCAGCACTTGTCGCTGTAAGTTGTCCGCCCGACCCCAGAACTGAGCCAGCTGAAAATACGTAGACCTGCCCGTGAGAATACGGTTCCGAGCTCCCCGAGCTCACCGGGTTCACGTTTGCGGCGCTCGGCGCGCTTACAACGATGTCCAATTGACCGTTGCCGGTCGTATCTTCACCGCCTGCTACAAAGTACCCGAACCTGCCATACCGCTCGATTCCGCTGATTTCGCAGATGACGGATCGAGTCTGGCCCGAGTACACGTATGCCTTTCCGAGTTGACGCCAATCGCCACCGGGTGCGCCAACCACAAAATCAGAATAGCCATCGCTATTCAGATCACCCGCCGTCGAAACGGCAGCGCCAAAATACCCGCCCCGCACCGTTGCTTGAATCGTATCGATTATTGTCCCAGTCAGCCCATTGTAGATGTAGGCAGCGCCCTCCTGATAGGCGCCGGCGTGTGGCGCTCCTACGGCAATCTCGGTGACGCCGTCGCCGGTCAGATCGCCAACTGCCGCGACTGCGTACCCGAACAGAGCGTTCGTCGTTGTTCCTTGAAGCGTGTGCAGAATTGTGCCGTCGCTCCCTTGAACCACGTACACCCTGCCCACGGCGTTCCCACCGCTGTCTTTCCAGTACGGCGCAGAGATGACCAGATCATGGTTGCCGTTCAATGAGACATCCGGAATGCCCACTGCACGGAAGCCAAAGAGATCGTTCCCCTGCTCACCGACGATGATGACATCATCGTTCGCGTTCGCGCTGGAGAAGACGTGGACTTTGCTGAACTGCGGATCTTGCTCATCGTAGCGCGGCCCAGAAATGACCAGTTCTTCATATCCATCGCCGTTCGTGTCGACGCCCTCGAACTTGACGAACGGGAACACGACTTCCTTCACGGCGACGTGGCGCGGCTCGACCTCGCCGGTCGGGAACGCGCCGAGCTCGGCGAGCGTCTTGCCGGCCATGATCTTCGCCGCGATCTTCGCGAGCGGCCGGCCGATCGCCTTGCTCACGAACGGGATCGTTCGCGATGCACGCGGATTGACCTCGAGCACGAAGATCTGGCCGTCGTGGACGGCGAACTGCACGTTCATGAGACCGACGACGCCGAGCTCGGTCGCGAGCACGCGCGCCTGGCGCTTGATCTCGTCGATGATGTCGGCCGGCAGC
>CAZFZT010000094.1:0-11403 GCA_964523675.1 uncultured Isosphaeraceae bacterium | reverse complement strand
GACGGCCGAGGAATCGATGACGATCGGCTCGCCCGGCTGCCAATTCTCCACCGCGATCGACGCAATCGGCTGCGGCGCGTCGAAGAACGGCCCTTCTATCGGTCGCGTTGCGTTCCACCTGGGGCCTGACTCCGTAATGAAAAAGAGGATGACACGCCCGGTTGCCGGTTCATCGCGAAGTTCCGCATCGAAGGTGATCGAGTAGCTGTCAGCCGAAACGTGCTGTGTTGCGGCCGCAATGAGTGAGAGCGCGCTGAGGAGGAAGATGTTTCGCATGCGGTGGAGGGGAAAGAGGACGAGATCGGACAGGTCGACGCAGCATATCGAGACCAGGAAATCAGCGTCCGCCACAAACGGGTGGCGACACCTCATTCTCACTGAATTTCCTATACCTTTCCACAACGGAGGACGAATAATCCGCGCAGCGGTAGAATCCGCTTTGACACGTTTCACCCCTTCAACAGACGAGACACGCCATGCACCTTTTCTCTCGAACAGCCCTGATCCCGCTCGTTACGATGACGATTCTGCTCGCCGGCGGCTGTGTCGGCGGCGGTGGCGGCGTGATTCGCTCCGCCGACGAACCGTTCGTTCTCCAGGCGATCGGACCGGTGGAGATTGACGTCGAATCATTCAATGGCGATGTCATAGTCGAGACCGACGAATATACCGAGTGGGCCACGGTTACTGTCACGCGAGGCGTCACTCACGGCTTCACGCGGTTCAAGGATGCCAGGGCCTCACTCGCTGAGATCAACTATTCAATTCGTATGGTGCCCGGCGAGGTCGGACCGCGACTTGAGGTGCGGACGACCACGGACAGTCCGGAGCCGCACTTCCACCGCGCGCATGTGCATATCACTGTCCCGGGAGTCGAGCGGCTGCATGTACGCACGACCAACGGCCATGTGAGAGCGACCGGGATCTCCGGACCCGTTGATATCGAAACCACACGCGGCGATGTCCGCATCATGACGGAACTGCCGATGCATAACGCTGTGAGGATCGTCAACGAGAACGGCAACATCGATTACCGCGTGCGTGGCGAATCAACGGGTCGAATCAACGCGGAAACAGTGGACGGCAAGGTGATCCATCGCATCAGGCGCGGCCGGCTCATCGTCAACTCAGGCACCAACGATCGACGTCTCTATGCGACGCTCAACGACGGTGAGAATCCGATTATGCTGCGCACGATGCGCGGCAACATTCGCGTTGCAGTTGTGCAGAATCCCAAGGACATGATTGGACGGCTGTTTATCGATTGAGACTCATCCAAGCGGGGAGGACGCGCTGACGCCTCTCCAACTCGGTGAATAAAAAGCCCACGGACCATCGTCCGTGGGCTTCTTCTGTGAATGATCGAAATGATAGAAGTCGCTGATTTACTCGCTCCGCTGCAGGGGCTCAAAGTACAGCGCGCTGCCAACGAATCCCGTATCGGTCGAACGCAACCAGGTCACTGAGGGGCCGATGTACCGGCGGATCAGGTCGTAATCGATCTTCTGCACGAACTCACTGAACGGATCTTCGCCTTCCATCTCATCCATCCATGGGAACTCATCGCGCATCTGCTCCATGGCTATGCGCTGAGATTCAACAGTGGCTTCAATGGTCGTGACGACATCAGCGTAGCCCCAAGAAACGAGCGGCACATCAGGGATGCTCTCAAGCACGCGCGCGAGTTGCGGATTCCGCGCCAGAACCTTGGCTTGATCGCCACCGGTCGCATTGAGCGACTGTTCGACGGCTGGCCGCGCACCCATGAAAATGTAGCCGCCGCCGATTCCCAGAGCCATCTCTGGCATTGGGACCCCCATGTTCGGCATCATCATCCCGGGCATCGACCCGGTATAGAGTCGATGACCGTTGAAGTCCTGCGCTTCGATGCCATATTCCTCCGCAAGGCCGGCAAGAATCGCTTCGAACTGCTCCGGATTCGTTGTTTCAACCGCGACGACCGATTGATTGGACTGCGCTGTGAGCGGCCGCTCGAGTTTCCCGACCATATGAACTCTGCTGCCAAGCGACTCAAAGAGTGGCCGAATGATCGGCTCGACTTCGTCAAGCATCTCCGCACCGCCCATCATCGCCAGCATCGGATTCTCCTGCACGTATTGCTGCGCCGCTTCAACGATGCGATTGAAGGCGAAGTTCACTGAGGTGTAAGAGTACGCGCCTTCACCGACGAACGCAGGGAGCGGACCGCGCGGAGCGGAGACATCCATGAGATCCGTCAAGCCGCGCTTGCCCTGCGGCATGTGAACTGCAAAGTTGCTTCGCACCATGGCCTCAGGCGCGTCGAACATCACGCCGGTCGAGATCGATGACATATTGCCAACCAGCCCCTGGATCATTGGCACGAACATCATCGCCATGCCGGTCTGATCAAACGCTTGCACGAGTTGCGCAAGATCGCGTGTCATGAGGATGGCGTAGGCGTCATTGGCGCCGATCATGTCCAGTGCGGTGCGGTAATCTTCGCGCTCGCTCAAGCCACTCACACGGTCGTTGTCAAGCCGATCGAGCACCTCAGTGATCGACCCCAGATCGCTGCACAGAAGAAACGAGCTGCCTTCGCGCACAAGGTGAACCGTACGAAACACGTCAAATGAACTGCCCATGCCGAGGGGGTCTTCCTCGAACTCCCAATCCTCTTCGTCGCCCCAGGCATCGTCCTCATCGTCAACGCCCCAGTCATCCTCTTCGTCATCGAAACCCCAGTCATCTTCATCACCTTCAACATCCCAATCCGCTTCATCGCGAGCAAATGTGATGGAGAGGACGGTGCGATCAAGAATGTCACGTTCCTCGGTTTCGAATTCACCGTCTTCACGACCCCGCTCGAGGACGGCGTCGAGCAGCCGCTGGAGATTGTCAGCGCCTTCACCGTAATCGGCGAACGTAATGAACGCCGGCGCGGGCATGCCGATTTCCGGATCGATGACGGCAAACAGCGCCAGCCCCACCGAACCGGTTGGAAGCACGAAATCCTCACGATCGACGCCAAGTTCGCGCATGACCTCGGCCAAGCCGCCTTCAATCTCCGCCATCATTTCACTGCGAAGGTCTTGCATCTCATCGGATCGCCACAGCGCATGGAGCGAAGTTCGCTCAAAGCGGGCGCGGGCGGCGCTCACGTTCTGGACGCCAGCCACAAGAATGCTGTTCTCAGGCGCGATCCGCTCGAACGAAATCTGGGCGGCTGCGAACGGTGCAAGCAGCGCGGCCGCAGTGGCTGCAAGGGTGGTGTTCAGTAGTGTTTTCATCACGGGCGTCCTTCTGTTCATGGTTTGATTGCTCGATGGCTCCCCCGAACTGACTCGGATTCGCAGTATAACCGTAGCCACATCTGCCGTTGTGGCCACTCGTAAGCTGCTCCTATGCAAAGGGAGGCACGAGCGGCATGGTCATTCATTCGGATCCTTCGATGATCAGGACGCTCAGAATGTTTGAGTAGTCGTCAGTCCAAGGCCGAACTCGGTCCTCTCGCTGCGCCGGTTTCCACAGCCAGCCCTGCGGCCCATTGCGCAGTGCCCCGAGCGCCGCATCGTCGGCGGCCAAAACGGCCCAGATCGAACCCTTGCGTTCACCATCCGGCTGGGCATCGGAATCATCAAGAACGAAGCATCGCAGCCCCACCTCGTGTGCGATCGCAGCCAAGAGGGGCTTGAGGTTGAAATAGCGGCTGGAAATGTGAAACGCAAGCAACCCGCCTTCGGCCAGCTTGGACTGGTACATGGCAACGGCTTCTCGTGTCAGCAGATGGACAGGTATGGCATCACTTGAAAACGCATCGAGTATCAGCAGATCAAACGAGCCCTCCGGTTCACGCGCAAGCGTCAATCGTGCGTCGCCGAGGATGACCGCAATCTCCGCGCCTCGCTCGCGGGCGCCGCTGATATAGGTGAACCATCGTTCATCCTGCGCAATCCTGCTGACAAGCGGATCGATTTCATAGAACATGTACGAGTCGCCATGCTCCGCGTACGCTGCCGATGCGCCGGCGCCCAATCCAACGAGGCCGACGCTCTTGAAACCGCCTGCCGGAGCGAACGACGCGAAAAGCAACCCCAGTGGCCCCGATCGGTGGTAGTAATCAAGAGGTTGCACAGCGTCGATCGGGCTGGCGGTCTCTCGATCAATGCGTTGACTGCCGTGCAGCGTCGTGCCGTGGTACAGCCGGTGATACACGGCCTCCGCGCTGTCGCTATCGGACGGCCCGAATGCGCGCGTCACCAGATGCACGCCAAAGAAGCTGCGCTCGCGCATGCGAACATCGCCCCGATGCACGGTCTCGAATGAACCAGCCAGGAAGACCGCCGCGACAGCCAGTCCGAAGCGCAGCGGATCTCGCGAGAGTAGAAAAACAAGGACGACTGGCAAGCCAACGGTCAGCGCTAGCCGGACCGGCGATGCTTCGAGCCCAAGTTGATCGGATAGCGCGATCGCTCCAAGCCCGACCATGAACACAGCCGCCGCCAGAAGCACATCGAGAGGCCGCCAGAAGCTGTTCTTCTTCAAATGCGCAGCTGAGGGCGCGATCAGACATGCGGCGACGATCGCTGCGGGATATTCGATGATGCTGCTGAAAAGCAGCGGGGCAGCGATGGCATTGAACACGCCGCCGAGCATGCCGCCGACTCCGAGCATCAGGTAGAACGTCGTCAAATTCTGTGCATGCGGACGGTCGCGCGACAATTCCCCATGACAGGTCATGCTGATGATGAACAGCCCCGCCAGATGCGCAGTGATGAGCAATGCCAGCGGTTGCGTTGCGTGACTGAGCAGAATCAGCAGCAACACCACCACCGTGATCGGCATCGCTCGGACCATCACCGAATGCGGCAACCACTGCCTGCGAGCGAACACCAGAATGAAGCTGAGCAGATAGATCGCCAGTGGAAGAACCCAGAGAAGCGGCACAACAACCAGGTCCGTCGTGATGTGCATCGTCACGCCCAGCATCAGACTCGACGGCACGAATGCAAGAGCAATCCAGCGCACGAGCCGCAGCATGGGCAAACGATCCCCTTTGACTGTCTCAGGTAGTTCCGCCGCGGTCTTGCATGTCGAACCTTTGCGCCGAGAACCGTATATGGCCGCAACCGCGCAGGTCACCATCATCGCCGTAAGAAAGGCGTAGCCGGCGGTCCAAAGCCGTGACTGCGCAGCGAGCCCGAACGCAGGTTCGACAATCAACGGATACGAGAGCAGCGCGATCATGCTGCCCGCGTTACTCGCTGCATAGAGGAAGTAGGGGTCATCGGATCGCACATGCCGCGCACGGCTGAACCAGTGCTGGAGGAGCGGCGCGCTTGAAGCCACGACGAAGAAGGGCAACCCCACACCGGCCGACAGGATCATGAGCAGCCACGGCAGCGGATTCGTGTCCGTCGGCGGTTCCCAATTGTCTCCCAGCACGCCCATCCCAATCGGAAGCGTCAGCCACGGCAACACGAGCAGCGCTAAATGCACCAGACCCTGCCACGACGTCGAAAACCAGCGCGACACCAGATGCGCATAGACATAACCGCCGAGCAGCGCCGCCTGAAAGAACACCATGCATGTATTCCACACGGCGGGCGAACCGCCCAGCAACGGAAGCACCATCCGTGCGAACATTGGCTGCACAAGAAACAGCAGCGCCGCCGAGATGAACGCCGTGACAACGAAAAGCAGCAGGAGGGGCACTGACGGAGAATAGGCGATTCCTGCGCGGTAGGCGATTTCTCATACGATGCGACTATGACCGATCAACCATCTGCGAACGTCCGCACCATACTTCCCAACGCCCGTATCCAGCCGCGCTTCGCGGGGATCAGCACCTTCTGCCGCTTCCCGCTCCTTGAAGCTGTTGCCATGCAGCAGCAGCCGGTGGACTGGGCGCTCTATGGCGTGCCGTTCGACGGCGGCGTGACGTATCGGCCTGGGGCGCGATTTGGACCTCGCGCGATTCGTGATGCTTCACAATATATGAAGCCGTACCACCTCGAACATGATGTCAACATCGCGCAGGTTCTGTCGCTTGCCGATGCGGGTGATTCGCCGGTCAAGCCATACTCCTGTAAGGACACGCTCGAACTCGTCTCTGACTTTGCAACCAATCTCGCCGATCCGGCCCACACAAAACTCCTTGCTGTGGGGGGCGACCACTCGATTGCCTACGCCAACATCCGTGCCACATGGCAGCGGCGCGGTAAGCCGAAGGGCGGTCTGGCGATGATTCATTTTGATGCCCATCTCGACACCGCAGGGCCGATCTGGGACGAGCCGTGGACACACGCGTCACCGTTCAAACATGCCATCGAAGAAGGGCTGCTCGATCCGAAACGCATGCTCTCGATCGGCATACGCGGCCCGCTCAACACGGCGGATGACCTTCTCTACGCGCAGCAGCATGGCATCGAAGTCGTCACGTACGAGGACTGCGCAAGCGATGAAGGCATCGATCGCATCAATGACTTTCTTCAGCGGCTCGGTTCGGATGAAACCTATCTCACATTCGATATCGACTGTGTTGATCCGGCGTTCGCGCCCGGCACCGGCACACCCAGTTGCGGCGGCTTCACCTCGGCTGAGATTCTGGATCTACTGCGCAACTGCGCTGGGATCGATCTCGTCGGCGCGGATATCGTTGAGGTTCTGCCGGATCGCGATGTCAGCGGCGTTACTGCTTTGCTCGCTTCACATGTCATCATCGAGATCCTCGCGCTCGCTGCACTTGGTCAGAGCGCGGTAGAATGATGCGAACGCTCATCGATGATCTGAACACAAGCCGGGGCACAGCGCAAGGCCATCGCCAGATGGCCCAAGCGACGCCCCGGGTCGAACCACCCTCCAGTGCAGTTCAACTTCGCTCCATTGATTTGGAAAGGAGGCCACTTTGGCAAACGTACTCATGATTCTCTCCGGCTGCGGCGTCTATGACGGCTCCGAGATTCACGAATCGGTCAGCGCGCTGCTTCACCTCGATCGGCACGGCGCCAAGGTCACCTTTGCCGCGCCGGACGAACCCCAGATGCACGTCATCAATCACCTCACCGGCGAGCAGATGAACGAGCAGCGCAACGTGCGCACCGAATCCGCCCGCATCGCGCGCGGCCAGGTCGAAGACATCGCCGATGTGAACGCCGCCGACTTCGATGCAATCATCTTCCCCGGCGGGTTCGGCGCTGCGAAGAACCTGTGCAACTTTGCGGTCAAGGGCGCAGAGTGCAGCGTCAATCCACAGGTTGAGCGCGTGCTGCGCGAAGCTCACGCAGCAGGCAAGCCGATCGGTTTGATCTGCATCGCGCCGACGATCGGCGCGAAGGTGTTCGGCGAGCAAGGTGCGACGGTCACCATCGGCACCGACAAGGAGACAGCCGCCGCCATCGAGAAGATGGGCGCGAAGCACCAGCCGCGTCCGACCGAGGAGATCTGCATCGACGAAGCCAACCGCATCGTCTCAACGCCGGCCTACATGAGTGCGCAGCGCATCCATCAGGTGTACGAAGGCATCGGCCGCCTCGTCGATGAAGTGTTGTCGATGTCCAGACGCCCGATGACGAAACGCGAACCTGCAGCGGCGACTTGAGCATCGGTACGCGGCAGGGCGGCTGCGCGCACTGCCGGTCGATTGTGATCTGTTGGCGGATTCAAGCGCTTGTTCATTTCAAGCGTTCCAGCTTCCCCTTGCGCTTGATGAGGTTCTTGTAATCCCACTGAATCTCAATCGACTTCGCCAGCCAGCGCTTCAAGTCTTTCAGGTTGATGTCATCGCACTCGGTATAGCGTGCATCCGCGGCTTTGAACGTGCCTTCGGGCGCGAGTCCGGGTTCATCGAATGATTGCCCGTTCCAGAACAGCAGCCGAATGCACCCATTCGGCTTGGGCGTCTTGAGCTTGCTGTAGCCGACGATCGGGTTGCCTTCGATGAGCCATACGGGATGGGCATGCCAGATCTTGTTCTCAACCTCAGCCGGTGCGATCTTCTTTGGTGCAAGCTGCTCGTCGATCACCTTCGCCAGGAGATCGCAAATGTCCCTATCGGTTTGATCTTGCGACTTGTTGTACGCGAGGATGTCCTTGTGGATCGTCATGGGGTGGCATGATACCGATTCTCGCACTGCGCAACGAAACGCGGCACGACACCTGCCGGTAAGATGACACCCAATGTCGATCTCCCGCGAACACATCCTCCATGTTTGGGATCAGAACTGGGCAGGCGGCTGGGGCTACGTGCCGTGGTCGCAAGCGCTTGAAGGCATATCAGCTGAGCATGCTGCGTGGACGCCGCAGGAAGGTCGGCTCTCGATCTGGGAGATTGCACTGCACCTGAACTTCTGGCGCGAAGTCATGGTTCGCCGCGCTCGTGGTGAACAGGTGAGCGGGGAGGAACGAGATCGCCGCAATCATGGACCGCTGCCACAGGCCGCGACCGAAGAGGCGTGGCATGATGTACGCCGGCAATTCACAGCATTACAGCAGCAGGTGCACGATGCGATCCTCGATGCTGAAGAGTACGAAGACTTCCTCCACCTTCGCGCGATGCAGGGACTGAGGCCGGTGGTGTAGTCGCATCTCATGCAGCTCGTGGCTACTCCGTCTGACTGGCGCGATCCTTCGTTCTTGTCATTCGTGTTCCTCACCAGGTTCGGACTCCGCCTGAGGTACGAGTTGCAGTTCGGAGACGGGCGAACCGGGCAAGAATCGAAACTTTGAGCCCTCGGACCAGTAACGATGCAGGTCGCGGAAGTGAGGCGATTGGAAATGTCCGGACTGACCGGTCGGGGTCTGCAGAATGGCGTCATCTTCGCGTCCGGGACTGATGACCATTCGCGCGCTCGCCCCGAAGCTCGGCCCAGCGACCCGCACCGCAAATGGATGTCCCGACTGCGGCGTCTCGTCCATACTCAGAGCCCGACTGAATGCAGGGAGTGCTTGTGTGATGGGGTGGCTGATCTTTGCGCTATTCGCCTCACCCCAGGTCGTCGCCAGTCCGTTCGGGAACTCGCGACTGGTCAGGCGACGCACAGCATGACCGAGCGCTTGCTCGATGAGCTCATCCCACGACGCGTATCCCGGCGAAAGCAGATGCGCCGGCCGCTCTTCAAGGATGCGGCGAACCGGTTCCTCTTCGACGAACCAGCTGTAATAGAACGTGCGGTCGAGTTCCAGGCATGGCTCGACCAGCGGTGCGATGACCATCGAGTGGAGCGTGCGTCGAAAGACGTGCAGCAGCGGCATCGCGGTCTGATCTGCATCCGCTGTGCCGTTCCACGACTCAAGATTCGCAAGCGCAATCTCAAACTGCTCACCTCTCAGATTGCCCGACTCAAGCGCGCTCAGCGCAAGCTCATGATAAAAGTCAAAGAGCGCAACTCTCGTGTCGAGCTGCATCTGAAAGAGATCATCCTCATCGTAATGCCGCTTGTGGCTCAGCATGTCACGAATGCGTGAAGCGCGCTCGCCCGCAACCCACACACCGCCGAGGCGCTTTGCACGATCAAGTCCGACGGTGCGATTGTTCGCGGTGTAAAGAACGCCATCCTCCGGGTCCATCATGACTGGGCGATCCATCTCCGGAAGCGGGCCGCGCCAGCCCTTCTGACCGTCCGCCCATGAAACGGGATAGCGACCGGAGTAGCCAAATCGATCGGGCAGGTATCCGGTAACCACCCACGCGATGCGGCCATCATGCGTCGCCAGCAACATGTTCTGAGATGGCCCGGACCAGCGGCGCGCAATGTCGACCGCATCTTCCAGCGTGCGCGCCTGCAACATGTCGAGTACGCCGAGGTTCACCGCATCTGGCTCAAACGCTGTCCACTTCCGAACCAGCGGACGGCCGCGGTGGTCCGTGTCGGTCACGATTCCCCAGCGTGTCGTTCGGAGCGTCAACGTTTCAGCCGGCCTGCCACGGACATGGATGGTCTCGATGACTTCGCCGAATCTCTCATATCCATCCGGCGTTCGATACTGCGATGGATCATCAGGATGCGCTTCAACGATGATGAAGTCCTGAAAGTCGCCCATCGTATTGGTGAACCCCCAGGCGATATGTGCAGTCGCGCCGATCACGACGCCGGGCAGTCCCGGCATCGACAACCCGCTGAGCCGGCTTTCCGCTTCGTCGTCTGACGGATCGGGCCATGCCAGATGAACGCGATACCAGATGCCGGGCGCTGTCAATTGAAGGTGCGGGTCGTTTGCGAGAATGGCCCCGCCGTGGGCGCTGCGCCCTGCGGCGACCGCCCAGTTGTTTGAACCCAATGCAAGGTCCATTGGTCGAACAAGTTCAAGCGGTGCGTGGCCGGCGCTTCGGCTGCGCAGATCGAGGATGTCCGGTCCGGGAATCGCCATCGGCACGTAGTCGTGCGGATTGCCTGGAATGAGCGGCGCATCGAAACGTGATGCGATGGGAGTCAGAAACTCGAAGAGCTCCTGCGGCAGCGCATCGCGCATGACGCCAAAGCGCTTCTCGACGTTGTCCTCCATGTGCAGCATGTCGTACATGGCGAACACGACGAGAATCGAGTCCTCCATGCGCCATGGCTGGGGATGGACATTGAGCATGCCGTACTCAGGCGGAGCCCCGGGGCCGTCAAGCAATGATTGCAAGCCGGCATTGACACCTTCGGTATAGGCGGCCAGAAGCTCGCGTTCGTTCTCCTCAAGATGCTGCGCGATCTGTCTTGCGCGCTCGCGAAAGCGATAGCGGCGGTACTGCTTGTCCATCTCAAGCATTGGTGGACCGACAACTTCAGCGAGTGCGCCCGCAGCAAGGCGGCGAGCAGCGTCCATCTGAAAGAACCGATCTTGCGCATGCACAAACCCCTCCGCTCGGATTACGTCGAGGTAGGACCGGCCGCTTATCTTGGGAATGCCGTATGTATCACGAGCGACGGCAACCGACTCGCGTAGGCCAGGAAGATGAGCGGTTCCAGTGGTCTGTGGTAAGCGAGCAGCCGGAGTCTGCTCAGATTGTGCGCTGAGTCCGTCTGCCATAGTGAATGGAGCGGCGAGTAGGGGGGCGATGCAAAGGAGATAGCGGAACATAGGCGGTTTCCGGTGATGGTTGACGTGTGCAACTGACCCGCCCCAAGTGTTGATCCTAGGCACCGAAGTGCCCGATAACGCCAGAGCGCCGGCGCAAGCGTTGCACTCGAAACACCGCTCTGCTTGGTCTCCTGAGCGGCCGCTGATGAGTGGTCGATCTGGACCTGTATGAGACGCGATCCAAGTTTCACGGCGGTGATCGTCGCATCGCTGTTTCTCTCGGCCTGGGCTACGGCTGCGCACGCCGCGTGGGGCCATGACTGTCCTTGTCATTCGAACAGGCCGCTCGCCATTCCTGAGGAATGGTTCGGCGACGCTTCCGCGACCGATCCAGTTCGCGCGCTGCGCATCCGCCTTGAT
>CAZFZT010000093.1:0-11479 GCA_964523675.1 uncultured Isosphaeraceae bacterium | reverse complement strand
ATGACCTGATTCGCGATCGTAATGCCTGAGCCGAGCAAGCAATCGTGCGCGATGTGCGAGCCGACCATGATGAGGTTGTCGCTGCCCAGCCGCGTCACGCCACCACCATTGCCCGTCCCCCGGTGAATGGTCACATGCTCCCGGATCATGTTGTTGTCGCCGATGACACATGTCGCGCGCTCGCCATGGAACTTGCGATCCTGCGGATCAGCTCCGACGACTGTGAAAGGGTAGATCGTGTTATTCCTGCCGATGCTCGTCAGCGTCGCGACGGTTACGTGATTATGAAGGATGCAACCTGAGTCGATCGTGACCTGCGCACCGATGACGCAATATGGCCCGACTTCAACATCCTGAGCGAGTTCGGCGGTCGGATCAACGATCGCGGTTGGGTGGATCTTCGTCATAGCGCCTCCCGTGCTACGCCGCAGGCGGCAGACGCGTGTTGACGTGATGAGATTGTGACAGAGTGACGTTTCATTCCTCAGCGTCCACCATCATGAACCGGATCTGCGCCTCGGCCGCCAGACGGTCGCCGACAAACGCACGGCACTTCATTGTTCCAGTCCTCGCCTTCGCGCGAACGGACTCTGCCTCAAGAATGAGTTGATCTCCCGGTGTCACCGGCCGGCGAAGTTTGACTTTGTCCAGACTCAGAAGCACGGCAATTTTTCCAGTGTGCTCGAGTTTCCGGCTCATCAGCAATCCCCCGAGCTGAGCCATCGCCTCGACGATCAAAACACCGGGCATAATCGGCGTTCCGGGGTAATGGCCCTGAAAGAACGGCTCATTGATCGTCACATTCTTGACCCCGATCGCCCGCCGGTCGCCCTCAATCTCAACCACCCGGTCAACAAGCAGCATCGGGTAGCGGTGCGGCATGATCCGCTGCACGGTGCGGATATCCATTTCGCTGCCTCCACCGCTGCGGGAGACCGCTGCAAGGCGGTTGACATGCTCCATCTGCCGCAGAATCTGCAGGCACATGCGACGATTGAGGTCATGTCCCGATTTGTGCGCGACGAATCGCCCGTGAACCTCACAGCCCACCAGATACAAGTCGCCCAGCAGATCGACAATCTTGTGCCGCACCGGCTCATTCTCATATCTGAAAGCATTGTCGATCGGCCCCTCATCACCGATCACCAGCACATCGCGAGGCGAAAGGTGCTTGCACATTCCGCGGTCCCAGAGTTGCTGGGCTTCTTCCTTGAGTGAGAAGGTGCGAGCGCGCGCGATCTCGGTGGTGTAAAACGTGCGCAGGACGCGCCCATTCCCCGACTCACCATTCTCACTCACCGCGTGTTCGCCATTGAATGAGAACGTTTGAGTCTGTCTGCGAATCCGATGCGAATTCGGACCGTAATCAAGATCGAAGACGACTCGAAAATCATCTGTTGCGCCGGGTGCGGAGGGAAAAGCAGCAAGCATGGCGCTGTCGCCGTTCGCTGATGTCGCCTCCACAATGACCGGTTGGGTGATGCGATAGACGCGCTTGGGCGCATCCTGCTCCGTGAGGCCGACTTCGAGGATCGGATCAACAAAGGGCGCTGCCGAGCCGTCGCCGCACGGCAGTTCCGGCCCGTTGATCCGAACGAGCGCGTTGTCGATGCGCAGCCCCGCCAATGCGGACATGCAATGCTCGATTGTTTCTATCGTGACATTACCGAGTTTGAGCGTGGTTCGCCGGGCGCGCGGCACCACATATCGCGCATTCGCCGGAATCTGCACAGGTGGCTGCAGGTCTGTCCGCTCAAAGACGATGCCGTGATTCACTGGCGCGGGTTCGATCGTGACGGTTGCCTCCTCCCCCAGAAGCAGCCCCTTTCCCTGAATGGTGACCGGCGCGGCGATCGTGCGCTGCATGAGCCGCATTGGAGCAGCCGCCTCTACGCGGGAGCTGGCATTGGGTTGGAGGGCAGTTTGAACCATGCTTGAAGAGGCATCTGGCGCCGAAGCGGAAGGGAGAGGTGTCGGCGTGAGCAGCGCGCAGCCGCCAATATCGCTCAACGATCGGGCCATTTGAGCCGCTTGAGCAACTCCGGTAGTTTACGTATCGCAGCCGCCTGACGCAACGCAATTTGTCGAGGTGCCGCCGGCATCCCAAAAACGGTCTCCCCGGGCGGAATGTCCGCCATAACCCCCGACTTTCCGCCAACGCGAGCTCCGGAGCCGATGGTTAGCCCCTCGCTCACCCCCACCTGGGCCCCGATCTGCACCCAATCGCCCACCTGCACCGAGCCGGCGAGCCCAGCCATCCCAGCAATGACGCAGTTGCGGCCGATGATGCAGTTGTGGGCGATCTGCACCAGGTTGTCGATCTTCGTGCCGGCCCCGACGACCGTGGCGCTGAACTTGCCGCGGTCCACACACGTGCCCGCGCCGATTTCGACATCATCCTCAAGGATGACGTTGCCGAGGTGCGGCATTTTCAGCAGCCGAGTTCCATCCGCCGCCGGTCGATAGCCGAAGCCGTCAGCGCCGATCGAAACATTCTGGTGGATGAGCACACGATTGCCCAGCACGCTTCGCTCGCGGATCACCGTGTTGGAGTGGATCGTGCAGTCGTTGCCAATCACTGCATCCTGATAGACGTGCACACCGGCGTGGAGCGCGACTCGATCTCCCAGCACCGCGCCTCGCGCGACCGACACATAGGGTCCGATGCGCGGCTCATCGCCGATGCGCGCTTCTGGATGAATGGCCGCTGTAGCGTGTATGCCCGGCTCAGGCAGAGGCGGAGGAGGCGCGAACGCTTCAAGAACGGCTACCAGCGCTTGCTCGGCATCCGACACAACGATCAGCGGCCGATCATCTGCTGCAACTGCATCCAGTGCAGGTTGCGAAACCAGGGCGGCGCCGGCTTTGGAAGCGCGCCAGCTTCGGGCATGAGCTGGACTTGTGATGAAGGTTAACTGGTGTGGACCCGCACCATTGAGCGATTCAACGCCTTCGATGCGGACCGTGCCGGCCTCTTCCGGCAACACCCGGCCGCCAACGAGCGCGGCAATCGAAGCCGCCGTGTGAACTCGCACATCCGCCATATGACTGACCCAAACGCGCAGGAGGAGCCGATCTAGCCACAGTACACCTGAAGTCGCCACGACCCTTCAGCGGGTCGCGCATTGCGGCCGGCTCAGTTCGCAGCGTCCATGCGCGCAATGACGTCAGCAGTAATGTCGAGGCGCGGGCTTGAATAGAGCATTCTCCGCGCTGAGATCTGCATCGTTACCTCAGCTTCATCTCCTGCGCGGAGCTCGCCCAGCGCATCGTTGACGAAGACGATGTCGTATCCCTTCTCGGCCGCTTCCGCAGCGATATTCGACTTCACGCTTGTATACAGCCGGCGCAAACGCATGGCGCTCTCGGCTTCAATGCGCCGGCGGGCCCATTCGGTGAAGCCGGCGTACTCGTTCGTCTCCATAGCGAGCGCTTCGAGCATCTGCTGATACTTCTCGCTGCCCTCCGCCAGCAGTTCGAGTTCCTCTTCCTTCTCGCGCAGTTGAGTCATCATGTCTTTGCCTTGCTTCTCGAAGTCGCTCACGATCTTGCGCACTTCGGCATCAAGCATCGACCGCTCCTGCGTCTGCGTCATTACACGATGCAGATCGACGGTGGCAATAATGGCCGGCTGCATCTGCCGGATCGCCCGCACTGCCATCGCCTGATAGCCCGCGAACACGATAAAGGCCGCTGCGAGAACGAGCGTGGGCCAGTTGATGTTCATCTTGTTCTTCATGGTCTTGAGTTTCCTCGCTTATCCGGGGCTGCGCGTTTCCAGTGCAGCGTGAGATTTACTGCGATGCCTGCGCTGCGCGAAACTGGTTGTTCATCCGCTCGACGAGATGATTCGTAATGTCGAGCGGCTGCGCCGCATAGAGGACGCCGCGCGAAAGAATCTGCTGCTCAATCTGCTTCGTGCGCGTCACGCGCACTTCCGGGTTGAATGAGAGTTCACCGCCGGATGTGTCAAAGATGACAAGGTCAAAGCCCTCCACCTCCGCCATCGCTGCGATTGCCTTCTTCACCTCCCGATAAAGATCCTGCATGAGCAGGGCCTGCTCAAGGTCAAACTTCTCCACCATGAAGTTCGCCCACACCTGAAAGTTGACGCGCTGCAAATCGAGCTGATCCGCCACGGGCTGCAACTCTTCCAGAGGCACGCCGCCTTCGCGGTGCTTCTCGCTCAAGTCCTTGAGATTCTCCTCTAACTGCCGAATCTCCTTCTCGCGGCGATCCCGCTCTTGCTGAAAGTCAGCATGCATCGACTCGAGCTTCGCTTCGGCCTGGCTGCGCTGCGCGAGGCCCTCAAGCACCTTCGGCAGATTCACCGTTGCAATCACTGCCGGGCTGCGCTGCTGAACCACCGGACGAGAGGCGCCGGCCTGATAAGCGATCACCATGCAAAGCACAGCGATGAGGAGGGCGGCGGGTGCGGTGACGGTCTTCTTGATCGTTTTCATGATGGTTTCTCCTGAACAGGCGGCCGGAAGCCCGCCCATATGCGGGGGTACAGGATACCCGATTTCGCGAGATTCTGCGATAGTTGCTCTTATTCACTGCGCAGGGCTACCCAGAGCCGTTGTATTTCATCGACGGAGAGCGCTTCCGGGCGTGAATCAGGCGGAATATCCGCTGCGAGCAGATGATGGGTGCCCTCCCGCCCGAAAATCGAACCGAGCTGCTTCCGGCGCTTCGAGAACAGATCCGTCACAAAGCGTGCGAATGCGGCACGATCGGAAAGGGGCGATTGGATTGGAATGATGGACACCATCGCGCTGGTCACCTTCGGCTCCGGCCAGAAGCTTGCGGGCTTGAGCGTGGCGATCTTCTTCACCTCTGCGAACGCGCGAATGATGACGGTGAGCGGGCCGTATTCCTTTGTTGATGGCGAGGCAAGCAGCCGGTCGGCGACTTCCTTCTGGATCGTGACGAACTCGCCGGTGCAACCCCCCTGCGCCTCACGAACAGCCGCGCTCCGCGGCGCGTCACGACGGGGCGCGGGAGGGCGGTCGATCAACAGCGACGCCATGAGCGGACTTGCAATCTGATACGGCAGGTTCGCGACGAGTTTGAACGGCCGATTGTCGATCGCGCGAATGATGTCACCGTTGAGTCGGCGGCCACCTTCAAGCGCATCCCCTTCGATGAGCGTGATGCGATCGCCGAGACGATCGCGGATGATCGCAGCGAGGTCACGATCGATTTCCACAGCGATGACCTGGGCATCCCGCTCCAGCAGCGCTTCGGTGAGTGTTCCCGTTCCGGGACCGACTTCAAGCACGACATCACCCGGCTGAACGTCTGCCGCTTCGACCAGTTTCGTCAACTGGTTCTTGTCATGCAGAAAGTTCTGCCCGAAGCGGTGGCGCGGCCGAAGCCCACGTTCACCAAGCAGCGCTTTGATTTGAGAGAGTGTTTGCATGACTCACACAAGCCGGGCCAAAGCGAGGCGGCGGCCCGGGTGGGGGTACGGTAGGCGCGCATGCAATCCCACCCGGGGCGTCGCTTGGCCCTTGCGGCGCAAGCCCCGCGCTTTGCCCCGGCTTGTGTTTCAGCCGGCCGCGTTCATGTCGTACCACAGCGGGCCGTCCACACCGAGCGACCGGCCGGTCCCCATCCAGAGGAGCAGGAAGATCGTCCATACGATGGTGAAGACGACGGTGTACGGGAACATGGTGGCGATGAGCGTACCCATGCCGCCCTTCGGCACGTACTTCTGCATGAACACAAGGATGATGATGAGGTACGCGTTGAGCGGCGTAATGATGTTGCTCACGGAATCACCAACGCGGTAGGCGGCTTGGGTGAGTTCAGGCGCAATGCCGACCATCATGAACATGGGAACGAAGATGGGAGCAAAGAGCGTGTACTTCGCGCTCATCGAACCCATGAACATGTTGAACAGCAGCGTCACCAGAATGAACGCGACGATGAGCGTGTAGGGCGTGAAGCCCTGCTGGCCGAGCCACATGCCGCCAGCCATGGCCAGCATCTTATCGAGATTCGAGTACCCGAAGTACCCGATGAACTGACCTGCGACAAAGGCGAGCACGATGATCGGCGCCATCGCCGCCATCGATTCGATCATCAGCTTGGCGACATCCTTATCCGACTTCACCTCGCCGCTTGCGAGGCCGTAACAGATGCCGGGAACGATGAAACCGAAGAACAACAACGGCACGATGGCGTCAACCCAGCGATGGAACTTGCGCTCGCTCGGCACCAGCACGGTGCCGTCATCGCGCACAACGGCGTTATCAGGCACCGCCGCGCCGACTTCCGGCGCGGTCCACACTTCCGCTACGACATTTGCATCACCCATCGTGTACGTGTAGAGCGGAGCGCCCGGAATGGTGATGAGCGCCAGCGCAATCGCTGCGAAAATTGCCAATCCCGCACCCGCCCACAAAAGCCCGCGCACTTCATTCCGCTTGAGTTGCTGCTCCGCCATTTCATCTTGACTCGGCGGCGTGGGTCCGCCATCCTCGGGCAAACGTCGATTCAATCGACGCTCGACGAAGAACGAAGTCACAATCCAGCCGGTGATGGTGATGAGAAACGTTGAGCCGATCATGAACCACAAGTTGCACGCGGGATTGATGTGGTAGCCCGGGTCAATGATGCGGCTGCCCGTGTACGTGAGCTCCGCCAGCATCGGCTCAAGACCTGTAATCACAAGGTTCGCGCTGAATCCGGCCGAGACGCCCGCAAACACAGCGGCAAGTCCGGCAAGCGGAGATCGACCGACGGATTTGTAGAGCGCGGCGGCAAGCGGCGGCAGGACGACGTAGCCCGCATCCGTCGCAAGCGAAGACATCACGCCGATGAACACCATCGCCGGGGTGAGAACCTTGTCAGCCAGGCCCCATTCGCGCGGCGAGACCGTCTCCAATATGCCGCGCAGCGTGAGCATGAATCCCTTCAGCGCGGCAGCAAGCAAGCCGGTGCGCTCCGCCACGCCGATCCCCAGCATGCCCACAAGCACCACGCCCAGTGGTGGGAACAGACGAAAGTTGTCCACCATCTTAAAGAACGCCCAATTGATCCCTTCACGGCTCAGCAGACTTCGCGGCCGAAACACCTCGCCCGTTTCCTTCCACTCCAGAATCGGCTTGCCCGCCTCATCCTTCACCACTTCCGTCACCGGCTCGCCCGTCTCAGGATCGAGGATTGGCTCCCCGTTCTCATCCAGCACCTGCTGCATCACCGGCTGCGGCATCTTCTGCACCACATGCCAACCCGCCGCATCCGCCACCCACGACAGCGCCATGACGATCACTGCGCCGATCGCAAAGAGCGTGATCGGATCGGGCAGTGTGTTGCCGATCCATTCGATCCAATCGAGGACGCCCCGGCGGCTTGAACCGCCATCCGGCGGGGTCGGCGAAATGGAGGTCGGTGAGGTCGGCGGCAGGTCGCTCATGCGCGGTTTCCTTGTGCTGGCGTTCGAGGCGCTGATTCGATCCGGCGGCGATTGTATCGAAACTGCGCCCGCGCGAAATCAAGCGATGGATGCTGGCCCGCAGAGCACCCTGCTTGAGGCCTACACTCCTCACCCGCGGCCGGAGAAACGTCCGGCCCACGTTCACCTGCGTATAAATGGCTCACGGTCCTGCTGGAGCGCGGTGAAACCGCGCGAATAAATTTTTTCCGCATAAACGGCATCTGATGAGCAGTTTGTGTGGTACATTCGTTAGACGCTGCTCGTCCGGGGAGAACTTATGGAAAAGAGGAAGGAATCATCAATGATTGACGAGCCCGTGCCAACGACTGATCCTGTCGACAACGCGGTTGGCATCATGCGTATCCTCGCTGACCCGACCAGACTGCGACTGCTCGGCCTGCTTCAGAGCGGGCCGATGAACGTTACGACCCTTTGCGAGAAACTCGGCCTGGCCCAGCCCACCGTCAGCCATCACCTCGGCCTGCTGCGGACCTTCCGCCTGGTCAACAATCGGCGCGACGGGAAGCAGGTCTTCTACTCCCTTAACCCGGAGACAGTGACAAACCTCGATGAATGCGGCGGGTTGACCG
Organism: uncultured Isosphaeraceae bacterium; assembly: GCA_964523675.1. Classification (GTDB taxonomy): domain Bacteria; phylum Planctomycetota; class Phycisphaerae; order Phycisphaerales; family SM1A02; genus CAZFZT01. The sequence goes on along the minus strand of CAZFZT010000093.1, from coordinate 3,442 downwards.
TTGCCAGCGGTCCGGTTGAGCTGCGCTTCTGCAACGGGTACGACCCGGCGCAGCCGCCTGTGGACGACCGAATCGCGGACGGAACTGCAGCCGGCGCTGGTGTCTGACGATCGCTGAAGACGACCGTTCAGAAAGGTGAGGCGTCGTCGCACGACGTTGATGCGCGGTCATTGCGCAGTGCAGCCGCTGCATTATCATCTGCCGGATGCGCACCTTTCGTAGCGACAATAACGCCGGGCTTTGTCCTGAAGCGCTGGCCGGCATCACCTGCGCAGCCGACGGCTCCCATCGTGTTGGCTACGGCGATGATGAGTTCACGGCGGAAGCCGTCGATGCGTTCCGCGCCATCTTCGGCAAGGACGCCGCTGTCTTCTTCGTCGCCACCGGTACTGCGGCGAACACGCTGGCGATTGCCTCGCTGACCCGGCCGTGGCAGGACGTGATCTGTCATATCAACAGCCACTGCAACAGCGATGAATCGACCGCGCCGGAGCGGATCGCGCAGTGCCGCATCGCGCCGATTTTCGTGACAGATTCGAAGTTGACGCCTGACGATGTGGCGAAGGCGGCGCGGAAGTCGCGCGGCGACGTTCACCAGCCGCAGCCGGGCGTCCTGACGATTTCCAATCCGACCGAGTTCGGCACGGTGTACACACCAACCGAGGTACGCGCGCTCTGCGAGGTTGCGCACGGTGCCGGCTACCGCGTGCACATGGACGGGGCGAGGTTCGCCAATGCCGTGGCACATCTTCAGTGCGATTCGCGCGAACTCACCGTCGAGGCAGGCGTCGATGCGCTGAGTTTCGGAGGAACCAAGAACGGCCTTGCGCTTGGTGAAGCGGTGTTGCTGTTCCGGCAGGATGATGGCGCTGTGTATGAGGAGGCCGTGCGATCATTTCCGTTTCACCGGATGAGTCACGGGCATCTGTTGAGCAAGCACCGGTTTCTGGCCGCGCCGTTCACGGCTGTGCTCAGGGACGGCGCTTGGCTGCGCCATGCAAGTCATGCGAATGCGATGGCGCAGTTCATGGAGGAAGGGCTGCGGGCGCTGAGCATTGAGCCGGCGTATGAAGTCGAGTCCAACGGCGTCTTTGTCGCCCTGCCGCGCGAGGTCAACCAGGCGCTTGCCCGTGCCGGTCACGGCTACTACCAGGTCGTCAGTCCGCGCGGCCAATTGGCGCGGCTCATGTGCAGTTTCGACACGACTGAAGAAGACGTGCGACGGTTCACGGCGGACCTCCGCCGCGCACTTGGCGACATGTAACGCTCCGGAGAACGGGGCATATCCTCCCGTTTAGCCGCGACGCGCAGCGGAGCGCGACTCGGTGGCATCCTCAAGCAGCGCTCCGCTGCGCGTCGCGGCTAAACTGGCTTTTTGGTCACTCGGCGCTACCGGCTACGCTCCCACACAAGATGCGGCAATTGCGGCACAATCAGTTTCGTCATGGCGGTTTGAACAGCGTTCACCGATCCGGGCATGGCGAAGATGAACGTGCCGCCTGACGCTGAATCGGAAAGACCGGCAACGGCCCGGCTCAACATCGCCGCCGCTCCGACTTCGTCCCAGCTCAGCATTCGGAACAACTCGCCGAATCCTTCAAGTTCAGCCACGAGCAGCGAGCGGACAACTTCGACGGTTGTATCGCGCCTCGCGATGCCGGTTCCGCCGGTGCAAAGAATGGCATCGATGGCCTTGTCAGCGAGCCACTGCTGGAGTTTCTTGCAAATGACTGGCGGATCATCGGGCACGAGCGCGCGGTCAACCGTGCTCATCCCCGCTTCATCCAGCAGTTCGGCGATGAGATCGCCACTCTTATCGGTCTCTGGCGTTCGGGTGTCCGAGACCGTCAGGACAGCGCAGCGGACGCCCTGAGCGGCGGCATGCTGCGCAGCAGCGGCTTCATGTGCGCGCGTGGATTCGGACGATGTCATGTGCCGCAGTGTACGGCAGGTCGTCGCCGACGCCCACGGCTTGAAATCCGTGGGCTTTGGCAACCCTGATGCGCACAGCCGCCCGCTTCCCGCGTACACTGTTGCGTTTCCCCATGTCCACGACGACCACCGCACCACCGAAGAAGAGCCCGGCCATGCAGCTGCCGGCCGAGACCCGGCGCAAATGGCTGCGCGACATGCTGCTCATCCGCGAGTTCGAGGTCCGCTGCATGCAGGCGTATCAGGATCGAAAGATCGGCGGCTTTTGCCATGTGTATATCGGCCAGGAAGCGGTTGCGGTTGGTTGCACAGCGGCGGTCGAACATCGCGACCCGATCATCACCGCCTACCGCGACCACGGCCATGCGCTGGCGCGCGGCATGGATGCGAGATATGCCATGGCCGAGATGTACGGCAAGATTGGCGGCTGCGCGAAAGGCAAGGGCGGCTCCATGCACCTCTTCGACAAGGCCAACAACATGTTCGGTGGGCATGGCATCGTCGGCGCGCAGATTCCCGTCGGCACCGGCCTCGCGTTTGCGACCAAATACGAAGATGAAGTCATCGGCAGCGGCAAGTCGGATCGCGTGACGTTGTGCTTCTTCGGCGATGGCGCGATCAATCAAGGCGCGTTCCACGAAGCGTTCAACCTTGCCGGCCTGCTCGATTTGCCCATCATCTTCATCTGCGAGAACAACGGCTACTCAATGGGCACCGCCATCAGTCGCGGAACCACCATGGGCCACGAGATCACGGTGAAGGCGAAAGCGTACGGCATGGAGAGCGCGGTCGTTGAGGGCATGGATGTGCTGAGCGTTTACGACGGCATGAAGCCGATCGTGGATCGCTGCCGTGAGACCTCGCGGCCGGTCTTTGTGGACATGCGCACATACCGCTTCAAGGGGCACTCGATGTCCGACCCGCGCAAGTACCGCACGAAGGAGGAGGAACAGCAATACGAGCAGGACGACCCGATCGACAAACTCGCAAAGGCGCTGATCGATGAGGGCGAAATGTCACAGGACGCGTACGATGCTCTCGTCACAGAGGTGCGCAGCGAGGTTCGCGAGGCGATGAAGTGGGCCGACGAGTCGCCGCTGCCGCCGATCGAGGAGTTGTACACCGATGTGTACACCCACGAGTGGGGGCCGTACCGCGGCACAAGTCTGCCTCAGATGCTTGATGAAACGTCCAAACGTCCGAACGTCCAAACGTCCAAAGAAGGCGATCCGGACGAAGGTTGAACTGTGCAACCGCGCTAAGCCGCAAGCGGCCGTTCCTTTCTAACTCCTAACCCCTGACTCCTAACTCCTCACTCCTAACTCCTTTCAATGCCCCGCGAAATTGAATTCCGAGATGCCCTTCGCGAAGCAATGTCCGAGTGCATGCGCGATGATCCGCGCATCTTTCTCATGGGCGAGGAAGTCGCGCAGTACAACGGCGCATACAAAGTGTCGCGCGGCATGCTCGATGAGTTCGGCGAGCGCCGCATCATCGACACGCCCATCTC
>CAZFZT010000092.1:0-11726 GCA_964523675.1 uncultured Isosphaeraceae bacterium | reverse complement strand
CAGTTCCGCGACCTGAAGATTGTACACCTTCACCCGCTCGATGCGGATCGTCAGGCCGGCGACCGTCGCTGACTTGCCGGTGCGCGTCAGGAAGTGGTCGCCGAGACGCAGGTGGCGGGCTTCGGTCCAGCGGCCGGTCGAGGTGGCGACCGACTCCTCGGCGGGCAGTTCTTCAACCATTGGGCGACCGGCCAGATCATCGCCCTCGATCACCCAGAACGGATGATTGCCCGTCGCGTCGATCGTCTCGACTGAGCCGTCCTCGTGCTGGATCGTCAAATCGACGACATCGCCGAAGTAGATGTGCTCGAAGACCTGCTCGACTTGGCGCAACTCCCACTCTTGCGTCTCCTGATTGTACGACCATACCTGGTCGCCGACATCAACGTCCTCAATCGGCGCAAACCCACAGGCCGTCGCAACGAACGTTCCCGCAAGGAAGCAGCCCACTGACTTGGGCCTCGGCCGGAGTCCTCGAAGTGTCCTCCCGCCCCACCCCATCGGAATGAATCCGCCAACGAATTGCCCCAAGTAACGCGCGCGTTCTTCAGCCGTCATGTATTGCCACTCAGCATACAACTCATAGGCCGCGAGAGCCGTAATGATGACTCCCGCTGCAACTGCTGCCACAGCAACGACCAGAAGCGCTGGCGCTGAAAGCACTGCTGCTTTCGCTATTAGGACAGCCACCGCAGCAGCGACCGCGGCATACAACACTGCTTCACCGACGCCTTTGATGAACTCGATCACCAAAGGTACAGCACTCTCTATTCTTTCCGCGACTCTCCTCACCACAACCTTAACGACATTCTTCGTCGCTCGGACAACTTTGAGGATTTTCTTGCCTCTCTCGACGAGCTTCTTGACGCCACGCTTGAACTTCTCCCATGCACGCTTCAACCAGGACTGCCCGAATGGGTCAGTGCCCGCCACCGGCGAACCCACGCCGTACCCATACAAACTCATCCCATCCACATACCCAAGTGGATCGCGCTCCAGCCATCTGCCGATCTCCGCGTCGTAATGTCGAAAGCGCACTGTATAGAGCCCACCGCCGCCGCCGGTCGTGGGCACTTCCGGATTGAACACGTAACCGCAATAGCCGATCGTGTTCCAGCCGCCACCGCCGGACGCGGCCGCCCCGGATAAGTCACCCTTCGGCAGCGCCGCCTTGTACTGGCTCGTGCCGGTGTGCGCGGCGTCGGTCATCGTGACCGTCCCCGTGCGCGTGATGTCCGCATCGACGTTGTAATCCTGATCGCCGATCGACTCGTTCAGAGCCGCGTTCATTGCAGTGCGATCGTCAACATTCACCGCGCCGTCGCCGGTGAGGTCGGCAGCCCAGTGGTGCCGGGCCATGCCATATGCGTCGTAACTCACCCGCTCCAGAAGATTCGCTTCACTGTCAATGAGCGCGACCGTCGAGAACTGATGGTCGGTGAGATGATAGAACATCTCCAGCGGCCCCCCCCGCACCATGATCGGTGACCGCACGCATCACGATGTCGTCAATGTACCGCGCGCCCCACACATATTCAACCGTCCGATCAACGCTCGGCATCCCCCCCGAATCCCACCCTCATCGACAAGTTCCTTCGGGGTCCCTCCGAGTTTCGATGGCTCTGTGGTATTCGATTGTCGAATCAGAAGTTCCTATTTCTCAGGGCAAGCCCATTGGTATGCTTGGCACACTCCCAGTGCGTCATAGGTGCCATCATGCAGGTAGTAGCCAAAATCGAGACACAGTCCAGTGCGACCCGTCCGGCTCGTTAGGAGTAGATCGTGAATCAATGCGCAATCTTTCATGGCCCACAGCTTTTGGACAGCAACTTCGGGTGGCAACCAGATTGCGCCAACAAGCCGATCCTGCTCATGAAAGAGAACACTCCGTGAGGACGTCAAAAGCTTTGACGAAACATCTAAAGCCCATTCTTCGATCGCGTGTCTATCGACCAGCGAAAATTCGACGTGGGGCGCATGCGCACGAATCAACTCAACTACAATGTGTCGCAATTCTTCGGTTTCGACCAACGGAAGAAAACCAATATCGCTCGCTGAAATTGAGAGAACCGTGCTGAATGCGCCCGCAACATCTGCTATGCGGGTCGGGCGCTGGTGTTGTGTAAGACTATCTCGCAGTTGCTTTCGCGTACACATGTTACTTTCTCACGGCTGAGCAATAGTGTGTGGCTGCCTGCACAAGCATGGAGCGGTCCGCGATCGTTGGCCGTCGTGCGTGATGCAGTGTTCATCGTCACCTGTGACGGGGCGAACCAGGTGCCGGTGTGCGCAGCGTCGGTCATCGTCACCGTGCAAGGCGGCTCTGTGTTTCTACGGCTTTGCGATCAGCCCGTGCCGGACACTGCAGCATATCGAAGTCTATCCTACGGTCATGGTTGATCCGACGAAGATCGCACGTCTGCTGCTGGAGTCGGCAAGCACGCTGGCGCAGGCCACCAGTGCCCGTGCGATTGTTGTCGCTGTCGATGCGCTGCCTGAACTTGATGCGGTGCCGAAGAAGACGATCCTCGTTGCGCGCGACGAGACGGACGAGAAACGCATCGAACAACTCGCCCCCGCCGGCGCGTTTCGTGTGCCGGTTGTGGAACTTGACCGAATGGGCCAGGTCAAGTTGGCTGCGATCATCGGCCTGTCCATGCGTGTGCTCGATTTGGGCGATACTGCGATCTTCCTCACCGGGCCGTACCGCTCAATCATCGATTCACTTGTGGTGATGTCGCTGGGCGCCGAGTTTGAGCTCTTCGACACGACCGAGCAGCCGGAGATTGAGGAGCACATCAAGCGCGCCGTGTTTCATCGCGTGCTTTCGCTTGCTCTCTCACTTGGACAACACGGCAGGGAAGGGCGGCGCGTTGGGGCGCTGCTCGTCGTCGGCGATGCGAAGCACGTGCTGGAGCAATCGGAGCAGATGATTCTCAATCCGTTCAAGGGCTATGACGAACGCGAGCGAAACATACTCGATGATCGAATGACCGAAACCGTGCGCGAGTTCAGTTCGCTCGACGGTGCGTTCATCATTCGTGGTAACGGCGTCATCGTCACGGCCGGCGCTCGAATCAAGGCGGGCCTCAGCCAGGGGCTTCCGGCGGGCTTGGGGGCAAGGCACGCTGCAGCTGCGGGAATCACTGCCAACACGAAGTCAATTGCCATCTCAGTGAGCGAATCGGATGGCACGGTGCGCGTCTGGCGCGCGGGCAAGCTGGTCGCCAGTTTCGAGCCGAGTCGGCCGTGAGCACAGCGCATTGCCCGTCAACGATCAACGGCCCTGCCTGAGCGCAGAGCCGTCGATCGTTCCATGCGCGATGTGCAGCAAAGGTTACGGGCATTCGCCCCATGCTGCGAGGAGGTTGAGAAGGTCCGGCACACCAACTGTTCCATCGCCAGTAAGGTCCGCTGCGCACTGTTCGCACCATCCCCAAGCTGCGAGAAGCTGCAGCAGATCGTCTGCATTGACAGTGCCATCAACAGCGAGGTCGGCCTGACAATCGGGAACGACATCGCCGACGATCAGCTCATCAGGATCGATATTGGTGGACCATGCCGGGTGATCGTGATAGGCAGGGTCATAGTTGCTCGTGTTATGCATCATGCTGAGCATGCCGAGACACTCAACGCCGTGAAATGCGGAATCTTCATTCGTCCCCCAACTGCCGTCGCGCCCGCGTTGAAGCACCACCACCTTGCCGCCTGTGCAGATGAGCAGATTGCCTTCATCGTCAAAGTCGAGACCGGTTGGACTGCCGATCGCTACCTGCCCGATTGTTTCGACTTGAGCGGCGCCCATGTCATCCCACACGATGCCGTGCAGCAGGTCGCTGTTATCCAGAGCGAACCAGACCCGAGTCGTGCCGGGTTCGACGGCCATACCGCGCAGGTTGCCGCGCAGTTGCGATGGCAGTTCGTAGGTTTGGATGGATGAGAGATCTGGCGCGATGAACATCACCTTGCGGTCGAGCATGTTCGCAACGACCACGCTGGAGAGGCCGAAGCCGCGCAATTCGTACGTGAACTTGATCTTCTCATAGTTGAGACTCAGCGACTCCGCAGGTGGCTGATCAGCTTGTGTCGGCAGCGTGATCGTGGCGTCGATCTGCAGCTCAGGCGTGAGCCGATGCAACAGATGATCCTGCGTGGTGATGTAGATCCAGCCGTTGCCCGCAGTGCCAACGGCGCGCGGCTCCACAGGAACCGGCAACGGCTCGCTTTCGCTGGTCAGCGGATTGAAGCGATGAAGTGAAAGCGACTCACCGCCTGCAAGAATCAGAAAATCCTGCAGTTGAGGGTGAAATGTGGTGTCGAGAATGACATCAAAGTCGGGTGCGAGAACCTGCGGACCGGGATTGGGGTCAAGGGGCTCGGGCATCACAATCGCGAGCGAATTCGACGTCGGCTCGAACGAGAAGCCCGCCTTCGGTCGCAGCGCGCGGTAACCGTCCATCAATCGTGTCAGGTTGCCGGTGTCGGAACCGTCATCGAGCAGATACATCGTCCGCAGGTCGGCCTGCTGCGGATTATTGTTGTTGATGATGTATGCCTGCATTGGGGTCACTTGGAAGATGCGATTGGCGAATGGCGATTGCGTGGTAAGCGCGTCGTTACTTCCGGGATCGCGCACCCAGATATGGATGTCATCACCATTGCGATAGGCGCGGACGATTGTCGTGGCGTGGCCGCCCTGCCGCTGAAGGACCGGAATGTCGCCGACCGTGTCGATCTGCGCATATCTGCCGTAGGACATCGTTCCGATGCTGCCTGCGATCAGACTCTTGGCAATGAAATCCGGCTCGAGGGTGAACTGCGGGGAACTGAGCACGCTCGAGATGCTGAAGTAGCCGGTGCCTGCAAGCCACTGCGCAAGGCCCAGGTCAGCGCTGTCCGCATTCGTGCCGCCCGAAGCGGGCGTCGGCGGATTCGTATTCGGATTGCCGGGCACGAATGTCGTGTTCATCAGGTTGCCAAGCTGCATGACCATGTTCGTCACCGGCGCATGCATCCCCTGGCTCTGATAGTTGGCCGGTCCGGGCCCGAGATCATCGAAGCCGTGATTCGCTGCATAGAGAATGAGGTTCGCGCATGCAGCAGGCACGCAGTGCATCGCACCGTTGCCCGCTAGACCCTGGCGGCGCTGATCGACATCCGGCATGTGCAGAATCTGATAACTGAAATGCTCATCGCTGTTGTAGAAGGATGTGATGACATCCGCACTGGCTGATGAGTAGGCCAAGCTGGTGACGACGGCGGTCAGCATCGCGGCAATGGCAGGTCTTGCGCTTCGGTGAACGGGTTGATGACGCAACATGATTAGTTCCTCTTTCTTGTTTGACGGCTAGCTACGGGCTCAGCCGCAGGTTGCTTGCTCCGCGGAATGGGCCAGCCCCACATCTGTACAGGCGGAAAGTCGCGGCGGGAGGTGACATCCACCGCGTAGTTCCGCGCCCATTATGGACAGAGCAGGGCGGAAATAAAGAGCCGCCAGACGCGCCAGATCAAAAATTCCACCGATCCGGCTCAGGTTGACCTATCGCATTGCCGATAACACGCCCGGCGACGGCGGCGGTTCGCTGCCCCTGCCATCTCAAGCAAAGTCATGAATCCGTCCGATAAGGCACTTTTTAGAGTGGGAACAGACCCAATGAAGAACCACACCCGCGCCATCGCCTGCATCGCGTTTGCCTGTGCCCTGTTTGGAGCAGCCGGCTGCGCCTCCAGCTCTCGCGTGTCGCAGAAGTCCGATTCGACAAGCGGCACCCGTCAATACGTTCGGAAGCCGCCAAGCCAGCGCGGCACCGGCACCACTGCTCAGCAGGGAGTGACCGCCAGTGGTCAGCGCAAAGATGGCAGCGGGAAGGATCTCTTTGCCGTCGCCCCGCCGCAGCCGCTCGCGGGCTCGCCGGATTCCTGGGGAGAAGGTCAATGGCCCGACGTCATCGGCCAGCGATCGAGCACCCGAGATCCTGAATTCGTGACCGGCAACCCGTCGCATCCCGCCAGCTCAGCCGGCGCGAACTTGCAAGCCAACGGAGCCACGCATAGCCGGCCGGTCGGTCTCTTTGGTGAGGGCATTGCGTCCACCAGCCCGACACGGCCGATGGGGCAGGGCAACCTCGTGCAGGTGAGCTTCATTAATGAAGGCGCTTCGTTTGACCCGGCGGTCGATCCCGCAGGCAAGCGGCTCGTCTTCGCCTCCACCATGCATCAATCCGGCTCAAACCTCTACATTCAGACTGTCGGCGGTTCCACGATTACGCAATTGACGGCCGATCCCGCTGATGATGTCATGCCCTGTTTCAGCCCGCGCGGCGATCGCATTGCGTTCTCCTCAAACCGCGGCGGCAATTGGGACATCTATATCGTCGGCGTCGATGGCGGCCCGCCGGTGCAGTTCACCAATGACACCGATCATGAACTGCATCCAACATGGTCACCCGACGGACGCTACATCGCGTATTGCAAGTTCAATTCGCAATCAAGCCGCTGGGAGATCTGGACCGTCGATGTCGAGAACCCCGGGCTCCGCCGTTTCCTTGAATATGGCATGTTCCCCAAGTGGTCGCCGGATGTCGCCTCCAGCAAGATCCTGTTCCAGCGCCCACGGCAGCGCGGCAGCCGGCTCCATGGCATCTGGACGGTGGACTTTGTCAACGGCGAAGCCATGCATCCGACCGAAATCGTCTCGGCGGCGAACGCAGCAGCGATCAATCCCTCCTGGTCGCCTGACGGCAAACGCATCGCGTTCGTAACCATCGTCGATCCCGAAAAAGCCCCCGCTGATCGTCCGGAGCAATCCGACCTCTGGGTCATCAGTCTCGATGGCAGCGGCCGAATGCGACTGACCGATGGCCAGTTCGCGAACTTCCAGCCAGTCTGGGCCGGCGATGGTTCGATCTACTTTATCTCCAATCGCTCCGGCATCGACAACATCTGGGCTGTCGCAACAGATCGCATGCTCGATATGAACCGACCGGCCGGCATTGCAAGTGTGCCGACCGACCGCAATTAAAACTGCAATGAGAGACGCCAAAGAGGTCTGACGCAAGACCGTCACAGTTCAGAAGCGCATTCCCTTTACCATCAACCAACGTAGGTTCTTTACCCACGGCGGGCGGAGCCCCGCTGCTCAGGCAGGACGCCATGACAAGTGTAATGTCCATGCAAATGCGGGATCGCGCCGGCTGCATTGCGCGCTACGCTGCACTCTTGACCGCGGTTGTTCTTACAGCCGGTTGTATGAGGCAGCGCTTGCACGAGCCGACGTTTCTCCAGGCGCCCTATCCACAGGCGCAGCTCTGGGCCGTTGCCCCGTTCATCAACGAATCGGGCGCGAGTCAGGCGGATGGCTTCCGATTTGCAGATGCCGTCGCGCACCAGGTTCAAGACGTGCATGGGATCAACATGATCCCGGTCAATCGCGTCATCATGGCCATGCGGGAACTCGACATGCCCCGCATCACCGGGCCGGGTGATGCCATGCTCCTGATTCGCGCGCTCGGCGTCGATGGGATCATCGTGGGCACGATCACTGCCTATGACCCCTACCGCCCGATGACACTTGGCGCAGCGATCGAATTGCACATGAGCCCCGAGGCCGCAGCCATCATGGATGGCGCCGCGCCAACGCCGGCGGAAGAAGACGACGTTGACACGCGCCGCTTGATGCGTTCGCCGAGTGCAGCCGAGCGGTTTTCGGCAGGCGGCTTTGGATCGCAGCCGAAGAACCCGGTCGCGCAGGCAGCGGGAATCTTCGATGCGAGGAACCATCGCACGCTCGCGCAGCTCGGCGCCTACTCCAACGGCCGCGAAGTGCCTGACAGCGCCTACGGCCGCGATATCTATCTCGTCAGCATGGACATGTACACGCAGTTCGTAAGTTTCCGGCTCTTGCACGAACTTCTCGAAAGTGAGCGAAGAAGAGTCGCGCCAGAGCCGATTGAAGTTGCTAGTTCAACCCGCTGACGGCTGATGGCCGTCGGCATGAAAGCCGAGGCCATAGCCATGAGTCAGACCAACAACCAGGACCATCTGCCCGTGATCGAGGAGTTCGTACGGTACCTTCTCGATGAGCGGCATTTCAGCCCATACACCGCGCGATGCTACGGCGTTGACCTGCGACAATACGTTGACTTCGTCACGGACGAGTACAACATCACCGCTGGCCGCGATCAGGAGCGCAGTGCATTTGCAAAGCGCCGCGGTCAAGCTGCGGAAAACGGCTCACCCCAGCACAGCAACGGCGATGTGGTCGGCAGCGTCGGCCCTGCGACAGTGACCGACATCATGCTCCGCGCGGATGTCAATGTCATTCGAGCGTTCCTCACCAACCTCGACACACACAACTACTCAGCAGCCACGCTTGCGCGCAAGATTGCGACGCTGCGCTCCTTCTACAAGTGGCTTGATCGGATGTCGATGATCAGCGCGAATCCGATGACGATGATCCGCACGCCGCGCCAGGGAAAGCGGCTGCCCAAGGCGATCAACGTCGAACAGGTCGAGCGCTTGCTCGCTGCGCCAGATGACAAGACGCTGCTCGGCGCGCGTGACCGTGCCATCCTTGAAACGCTGTATTCCACCGGCATCCGCGTTTCCGAACTCGTCGGCATCAACCGGCGCGACATCGACGAGACCGGCCAGGCGCTGATCGTGCGCGGCAAGGGTCGCCGCGAGCGCATCGTCCCCCTTGGTACGCATGCTCTGGCTGCGCTGACGCACTACCTCGGCATTCTCGATCATCACCGCCGCACAGAGGAAGGGACCATTCGTGCGGATGACCCCGTGTTCATCAACAAGCACGGCGGGCGGCTCTCGACGCGCTCCGTCCGCAGAAAGGTAAGCAAGTATCTGGCGGAAGCCGGCCTCGACCCCGACATCAGCCCGCATACGCTCCGCCACAGTTTCGCCACCCATCTGCTCGACAACGGAGCCGACCTGCGCTCCGTGCAAGAACTGCTCGGCCACCAGTCGCTTTCAACGACGCAGGTGTACACGCACCTGACCACGCAGCGACTGCGCAATGCGTACAACGATGCGCACCCGCGGGCCGAGGCGTCGTAACGATCGAAGTGTGCCTGCACGTTTAGCTGCGACCTGATAGGGGAGCGTCGGTGCGCCGCGACGCCGGGCGCCCCCACGCTCCGCTTGCGCGTTGCGACTAAACGGGTTTGCGAATATCTCACTCACCGCACCGCCGCGTGGCCGGCTATCTCGCTCATCACCGCGCGGTAGACCTGCTCGCAGCGTTCGGCCGCGCCATCCCACGTCAGTCGCCGCACCTCGAACGCGCCGTGCTCCTGAAGCGTCTGCGAGAGCGGCGGATACTTCAGCACGGCGATGATCTTGTTCGCCATGTCTTCAATATCCCAGAAATCAACCTTCAGCGCGTGGGTGAGCACTTCGCTGACGCCTGATGATTTGCTGATGAGGACGGGCACGTTGTGGCTCATCGCTTCCAGCGGCGCGATGCCGAAGGGCTCGGAGACCGACGGCATGACGTAGAGGTCTGCGAGTTTGAAGACGCGTTTGATGTCGTTGCCACGCAGGAAGCCGGTGAAGAGCACCTTGTGCCCGATGCCGAGCTCGGCCGCAAGTTCGATCATGCGCTTGGCCTGATCGCCCGAGCCGGCTACGACGAACTTCACATCATCCGTGTAGTCAAGCACCTTCTTCGCTGCATGAATGAAGTACTCCGGTCCCTTCTGATAGGTAATGCGCCCGAAGTAGAGCACGATCTTGTCGCGCGATCGAATGCCGGTGAGCCCGACCGATGTCGGTTCCAAGTCAACACCGTTGTACACGACCTCCACACGATGATCGGGCAGGCCGTAGCGGTTGACGACGACGTTCTTCGTGAGTTGGCTGACGGCAATCACACGCAGCGCGCCGTGCATGCCCCGGCGTTCGATGTCGTAGATGCGCTGATTGACATGGTCGCCGGAGCGATCGAACTCGGTCGAATGAATATGCACGACGAGCGGCTTGCCGGTGATGCGCGCGATGGCCAGCCCCGCCGGATAGGTCATCCAATCGTGGGCGTGAATGATGTCAAAGTCGAGGCCGCGCGTGGCGGCGAGGACAAAGTGCGCGTAACGCTCGGCCTGCGAGACGATGTCGCCGTTGTAATCACTCTCGCTGTGCGCTGCTGCGGCCCGGGGAAGATCGCCTGTCCCTTCCTCCCGGCCGACGGCTCGGCGCACCATGTCTTCTTCAGTTTCGGGCTTGGTCGCATGGCCGCTTGTTTCAACGGCTTCATCCACCTGATCGATCGCGCGACGCGCGCCCGGTTGTGAGGCTATCTCTTCGATCCGCTCGCCACCTACGGCTCGGCGACCCGGCTCCTTCTGATATGGATTGGAGAATCCTGCCGGCACGTCGATGAAGTCAACATTGCTGAAGCGCTTTTCCTTCGCGGTGATCTCCGCCTGCTGCACGACAGCCCTGCCGCGCACGACCTGCTCCGGTTGATCGCCATCGGCCGTACGATGCGGAAGCGTGATCCACTCAACAGTCTCGCCGACGTGCGCCAGTTGCGAGTAGGGGCTGACCAGCGTGACATGCTCCGCATGATTGCCTTCAACGGATTTTGGCAGTACGAAGGTCACCCGCGTGCCGCGGCGGTCCATGGCGCGCGTGAGGCCGAAGCACGCAGTGCCGAGTCCGCCGGTAATAAAGGGTGGAAACTCCCACCCGAGCATGAGCACGTGCATGACCAATCTTCTCCTCGACTGAACGTAGCAGATTCCGAGTGCCGGTTATGGTGTACCGAGTACCGAGTGCCGAGTGCCTGGTACCACGTACCCTGAACACTTCGCTCCCTCAATGCCTCGATACCTCTTATGCCTCGAATGCGTATGAAGAATACCCGAACATCACTACTCATGCACTGTTCCTGGCCTGCGCAGCGCGTTGCGGCCTGATAGAATCGGAACCATGCCCGATCCCTCCGAATTGCGACCCGGGTCGGCCGCGGCTGCAACAAGCGATTCGCCTTGGACGACGCGGCGGCTGTTGGCGTGGATGAGCGATCACTTCAAGGCGAAAGGCATTGACTCGCCGCGCGTGACGGCTGAAATGCTGCTGTCGCATGTGATCGGCTGTGAGCGGATGCGGCTGTACATGGAAGTGGATCGGCCGGCCGCGCCAGAGGAACTGAAGACGCTGCGCGAACTGGTCGCTCGTGCAGCGAAGCATGAGCCGGTGCAGTACCTGACCGGCAGCGCATGGTTCTTCGGCCGGGAGTTCGCAGTCGATCGCTCGACGCTCATTCCAAGACTCTGCACGGAAACGCTCATCGAGGAGGCGTTGAAGATGATTCAGCCGGCTCGCCAGGATGCAGCATTTCTGGGTTTGGAAGAGGACGGAGGGGCAGAGGGGCAAAGGGGCGAAGGGACCGAGGGACAAAGGAGCAGTGGGGCAGAGGCAGAGCACGATACCGAAGCCCTTCGCCCCTCTGAACGTTCGTCCCTTCGTCCCTCAACCCTGATCGCCGACATCGGCACAGGCAGCGGCTGCATTGCGGTGACGCTCGCTGCGCAACTCCATGGCGCGCGGATCGTCGCCACAGACATCGTGCCTGAGGCGATCGAGTTGGCGAAGCGCAATGCTGAGCGGCACGAGGTCGCCGGCCGCATTGAGTTCCTGATCGGGGACGGGCTGGCGGCGCTCCAACAGAGCCGCTTTGCCGATCGGCCCTTCGACCTGATCTGCGCGAA
>CAZFZT010000091.1:0-11833 GCA_964523675.1 uncultured Isosphaeraceae bacterium | reverse complement strand
ATCGTCATCGTCATCATCGTCATCGATGCCCTCATCGTCGTCGTCCTCGTCATCGAGAAAGTCATCGTCCTCGTCATCGTCGTCATCCCACGCAAGCTCCGCAACCAAGCGTTGCGAACTCCGATGACGATCGCACGCTTCCGCAATCCAATCTCCGCTGCCCGGGGCGACCGCCCGAACGGTTTGGTCGATCAAATCAACTGTGTGCGCAGTCAGTGATGACGTTGATACGAGCATAGCGAGGGACGGCGCATCATCGGAAATGCGGGGCACGGAAGTGGTCATTGCTCGGCCGATGGACTGAGGCATGGAATTGATCTCCAAATTGCGTGAGAACGAGGCAGTGGAAGATGAAGCGTATGAACTGGTGAACAGGATCGAAGGCGATCAGATCGCGGTATTGGATCGACTTCACGGCGGAAGTCAACCCCGGCAACTGGTGATCTTGCAGCAAGAGCTGCCGGTCTGTCAAATACCGGTGCGATGCCAGCCCCGTGAATCACAGCCCTGCATCGGTTGCTTTGTTGAAGCGGGAGTCCATCCCATCGAGCGCGCCTCCGCTTCCGCAGCTCACTGGGTTGGCAGTGCGATCGACCGTTCGCTCAACGAAAGAATCAGCCAGCCGTCGATGAGCGCTGCGTGTTGAATCGGTTCGCGAAGCGGCGGCAACGCGACTGGATCGGCCACTAGTCGAGTATCGCCACCCAGAACGTGTACGAGATATCGAAAGCTGCGGAATTGGGCACTACCCGGCTGACGAGGATCCATTGCTGGCATCGACGGTAGTCCATTGATGACGATGAAGCGACTTTCATCGATTCTGGAATCAGCATTCGAATCGAATACCGGTTCAACTCCCGAAGCGCGGCCATGCAGCAGCCACGTGAAGTTACGGTCGCCTCGGATCACATCTGCGCCAATGATCGCGCCTGCAGCCGAATAGCGCACGATCCGATCCCGGAAATGTGCGATCGCCTCATCCGGCCCCATCGGCGATATCGCGAGTAGATTCGTCGTCTCATTCGAGAAGTTTGGTGGCCATATCTGCGGCGCAGATTCGCCAGTCGCAAAGTCGGCTGGCGTGTCGAACGGTTCGCTGAGTGTACCATCGTCAGCATCAACGCTGCGGATACGTCCAGCTTTATCTTCGAGAAAAATGCGTTGATCGCCTCCGCTCGAGAGCCAAGCGCGCCGCGAATCGACAACCTCCGGTGTCAGGTTGATCCAGCAATGACCGCCACGCCATACATCGATGCAGCCGACGCCGTCTGCTCCGCCATAAAACAAATGACCCGTCGATCCCAGCCGCACCCAATTCAGTTCCGCATCAACATGAATCGGATGAGGCATGATCTGCTCGCCCGTCCGTGCATCGAACGCGAGAATCGATGTTCGTTCTGGCCGTGAATGCACGTCGGGCCCGGCGACTGCAAGAAGACCACCGCGCAGCCGTATCTGTTTGATCTCGCGGATTCCCATTCCCTGATCGGCGTTCGCGTCCTTGCCGCCTCGCCACAGCCGTTCACCGCTCTGAGTATCGAAAGCGATCATCATTCCGGTACGCTGCGCCATCAGAAGCACATCATCATCGGCAGCCGCGACGATCGTACCGAGGCCGGTCTGCTGCGCCGGCAGTCCCCTGCTCCGCAGCCCGTCGCGCTGCGGCTGCTCAAAGAGTTCAACGAGCGGCGGCGTCCGCCAGATATGCTCGCCACTTGATGCCGCAAGCACGAGCACCCGCGGATCATGGTGGTCCATCACGCTCAGAAGCACCGCATCGTCATTCCAGTGGACGATTGCGCACTCGGCTGGCTCCCTTCCAAGTTCTGCCGTCCACTTGAGCGACAGCTCTCCATCCGCCGCCACCAACAAATTGACCACGCTGCCAGTCTGTAAGAGGGTTCGATCTCTCGGTAGATCGATGTCGATATTCCCCAAGGGCACTATGAGCCGGCCATTCAGCACTCTGGCGGTCCCGGTTGGAATGCCGGTCATCGGCTTGTCCGTGTCCGAGTCTGTCCCCCTTTGCGAGCTCCGAGCTGCGCTCGCTCTCTCAGTCATACCCAATTCGAGCGCGAGCGAAACGTACTGCTCGGTCAGCGGCGCAAACCGCTGCTCCAGCCCGCCAATGTTGAACCTGCGCAAAGCTGCCAGCGCACGTTGTTGCTCTCCCGACCGCACAAGCTGATGCGATGCAAGTAAGGCCGCCTCTACTGCAGCTTCCGCAAAGGGGAACACTTCCGCCAGCGCAATCAGTTCGTCCGCCGGCGCTCCCCCAGCTTCGAGCTCTGAGAGGCGATCGCGCGCAGCGCCAGCGTGGAGCTCGTAAACCGCGGCACCGTGCCGCCCTATTGCATCCGCAATCCGCGCCGTTGCCCATGCCCTTCCGGTCCGATCAACATCGTTCATGATCCACCGCACCTGCACAAGCGCAGGATCACTCAGTATGCCCTGCCACGCGCTCACTGCACGCGCCGGATCGCGCTGAGCAAATCGGTCGCCGTATGCAAGCAGGTACGCAAAGCGATGTTCGGGGGACCGCGCAGCTCGGTCTATCAACGCAAACAGGGCATCGACTTCATGATCGCTTTGCGCGACCTCATCCGCATTTGCCTCAAGTAACAAGGACATTAACCGATCGCGCGGCGTCTGGTCTTGCCCCTGAGCGTGCCGATCGTCCGCCTGAGCTTCAATCGCGGCAAGCGCTAGTGCACCCGCTTCGAGCACAAGCGCAAAGTCTCTCGCGCGTAGCGCCAGCCGCGCCAGTGAAACGGCCGGCTCAGGATTAAGCGGCGAAGCTGTCATTCGTGCTCGCAGCATCTGCTCAGCACGATCGAGCGACATGAACGCGCTCACCTGCCGCTCACTTGCAAAGATAATCTGTGAGTCCACCGCCACCACATGACCCGCCAATTCACTGGCGCCGCTCTCCTCGCCGTCGATATAGCCTTCGATCGGCAGATGTGTTCGCACCTCACCGCTCTCACGATCCAGGATGACGATTCCTTGAGACGTCGGCACGATCAAGCCGACGTCAGCGAGTTGCACACGGCCGCGCATCGGAAGCGCTTGCCGCGCAAATCGCCATTCGAAGTTGGACATATTTTCGAGGCGGAACGCGCGTATCTCGCGTTCTCCCGCCGAAACGCTGTACACCCATTCCTCATCACCGAGCAAATACGCCGGCGCATTCCACACAGCACGATCCCGTGCATCGTGTAGTTCGAGCAATTCGCCGCTCCGGCGGTCATACACTGCCACCTGATTGCGACCGGATTGAATGGCAATAACCCGCTCGCGTGTGACATGTGGAGTGAGCAGTTCCCACGGCCGGCGACTGAGCTCGTGCAACGGTGGCTGAAGCGGCACCGGAAATCGCTGAACCCACTTGAACTCACCTGTTTGCGGCTCGATGCTGACGACCGCACCAACAGCAGTGGCGAAGTACACATCCACAACATCCTGCGGCGGCGGGTCCATGTTGCCATGCAGATGCGCATCTTCCTCATCACGGGTTTTCCCTGACCCGTCTGTAATATTCGGGTACGCCACGAGGGCGCTGAACCCACGTGCGATGCGCCGGATTGAACCACTTGATGCGACATGTCGCACCCACCGTGGATTGCCTGTTTCCAAATCCAGAGCAACGATGTAATCGCTCGTCAGTGCCTGGGGACTGATTCGACGCGCGCTCACCAGCACAAGGTCATCAAGAATCAGCGGCCGGCCGTACGGAAAGATTCCTTGCGGTTCAACTCCCCAGAACCCTTCGACCTGCGTTCGATTGACACGACCTGACCCAATCTCGAGTCGGTCCAGCCGCGCGGACCAGCGCAGTTCACCATTGAGCGCATTCAGGCAAATGACTCGTCCATCACTTGATCGGCTTGATCCATGCGCATGGCCGGTGATCGTTACCAGCGCATCGCCGCGAATGGCAATAACATTCGGATCCATGATCGGTTCACCCGCCCGATCCATCAGCAGCAGTGAGGAGCGATCAACGTAGTCGCGTTGCCAGATGCGGCTACCCGTGAATCGATCGAGCGCCGTAATCACGTGCCCCTGATTCACAAAGACCACGCTCGCCGTCGACATACCGCCCTGACCACCTGTCGGCTCAGCCAGTTCCACCACCGTCGGCATGATCGTGGCGTAGCGTCCTTCCTCGCTGCTCTGCGACTGTGTCGGTGCGGCCGGAATGCGGAAGCCGGGGGCTGGCGCCCGCTGGGTCAATGCGGACGCCCACCGCGCGCGAGGAGCGTCGATCATGGGGACAGACCATATTTCTTCTGCAACGAGACCTGTGAGATCGCCTGCACTTCCACGATCAAATGGGGACTGGCCTTCCGCAGGCGGGACAGCCCGGGGCGCTTCTCGCAATTCTACAAGTCGTCCAAGCATCGTCGGGTCCGAGTCGCCGAGCATTTCAAGTTCGTTGATCGCTCGAGCAACGCCACCCGCGTCGCAACAATAGTGACTCGCAACGCCCAACATGAACCAGCCGTGCGCGGCACGCCCGGAGTCACTCGCATAGTCAGGATGCTGAGTCGCCTCAAGTAGCATGACGGCCGCAGAGCGAAAATGCCCAGCTTCTAGATCCCGCTGCGCCAGTCGAAGCATTGCGTCAAGACCTGCTTCGGTCAGCGAACGTGTCGTCACCAGCCGAAAGAGTTCGCCGGCATCAAGCATACGCTGCGCAGCTGGCTGCTCCATCGCCCGGTAACGCTCCAACAGCGCGAGGTTGTCCGGATCGCGAAGCACATCGAGTACCAGGGATCGTACCGAAGTAAAGACTGGGGCACCGTTTGATGCGTCGTCATCCGATGAGATCAGGCGCAGCGCATACCCATCGAGCAACTCCTGAAACGATCGAGCCGCCTCTGCGGCATTACTTTCCATTCGCTCTCGCGCCCGCTGGAACAGTTCGCGCGCCTGCGGCGAATCATCGATATAGACCGGACTCTCCTGTCGCACTGCACCATGGCAGATAACGCCGGGCAGTGCGTTCAGCAAAATAGCGGCTGCAACGAGGAGTGCCCGGACGCAGAAAAGAACGGGGCGTTCGAACCACCATGGATGAACAGCGAACTTGCGCAGGTCCACCTCGAACGCGGTCCGAAGAGTTGTTGATTGTGCAATCCGCATTGGAGTTTATCCGCTCGATGGTAGGGAGTTTGCTTCAAGCGAGGCCGGCCGACAGCCGATTCAGGGACTGGTCCGATTTCCGCTTGGACGACGACGCGCCAGAATAGAGGCGAACATGCCTGTTGCCCTGTATCAAGATTCGAGCATCCAACGTGCGGGCAACGCGCTGTGTGAGGTCGTCGCCGGCCGATCCAGGAGAATCCTCATCCTCATTATCGGCATAATGCTGCTGAGCATTGCGGACCTTGCCATAACGCTCACGCATCTCAAGTCAGTTGGCATGATTGAAGCCAACCCCCTTGCCGCATGGCTCATTCGCCAAACGAACTCCGCATGGGCGCTCGCCGGTTACAAATTCGTGACCGTCGGGTTCTGCGTCAGCGTGCTTTGGTACGTCCGGCGACTGCGGATGGGTGAGCTCGCAGCATGGGCATCGCTCATCATTTGTGCCGGTATGTCCCTGGCTTGGCATCGTTACACGACGGGGATCGACGATCTCGATGCGATGTCCTTGGCGCAGGCGGGCGGCTGTGACCAGTGGCTCATCATTGACTGAGCTTCACGTTTGACGAATCGCTCGGGCCATGATCCAATCTCCACATGGATCGCACACGCTGCTTCGCTTTGACCACGCTTCTTCTCATGTTGCCCATGCTCACCGCGTGCGCTGCGAACAAGCCGCTAATCACAGTTGAACGCGCGCAATGGGGCGAGCGAACGGACGATGCCGCGGTGCTCCACATCGAGCTCGAGGTGACCAACCCCGGACGGGTGCCGCTCGAACTGCGTGAGATGCGCTATTACGTCAACCTCGACGGTCAGCGCGTCCACTGGGGTCGGCGATCAACCTCACAATCGATCGCCTCAGGCGATGCCTTGCGACTGACCATTCCTGCCATCGTTCCCGCCGAACATTTCGCGACTGCCAGTGCAGCGACGACCGCATCAATGGAAGCTTCGCTCGTGTACACCACTCCCGGCCGAATGACCCTGGTGATGCGCGACCTCGGCCTCCCGCCGCTTCGGCGCGACTTCGCCGGCGAAGCGCCGCTTGCGCCTTTGCAGTAGCAGCGTCCATACCATCAATCATTGCGAATGGGGAGAGAACGGCTCTTTGGAGTGCCGTTGAATGACCCACTCCATAGCCGCGTGGCGGAAGCCCGCGGTTCGATCGCGCGATGAAGGATCAGTCAAAAGTGCTGACATCGGCGCATCGGGGCCGTGGGTATGCTCAGGACGGAGATCGGCTAGACGGGGCGTCTCTGGCAGTATCATCACACTATGAGCGCCCAAGTTCTCATTGTGGATGATGAGCCCGAACATGCCGAGGTAATGGCCGAGGCCTTACGCCGAGCGAGCGGCGGCGGGCATGTCTGCACCATCGTGCATTCCCTAGAAGCGGCACGTGATGAATTGCTGCACGGCAACTTCGATGTCATCGTCACCGATCTCGTCATGGAAAGTGAAAAGGCCGGCCTCGAGGTATTGGCGACCGCGCGCGAACATCAGCCCGATGCCGAAACCATCATGGTCACGGCCCACGGTGACGTGCCCACCGCCAAAGCCGCCCTCCAGGGCGGGGCATATGACTTCATCGAGAAGCCGCTCGACCTCGATGTCTTCCGTAATCTCGTCAACCGAGCAGCCGAAACAGTCGGGCTCCGTCAGCGCAAAACGCTCCTCGAAGATCAACTCGGCTCGGCGTATGGCTTCGAGGGCATCATCGGCGACTCCCCCGCCATCCGCCAGGTCATCGCCACCATCAAGCAAGTCGCGCCAAGCAATATCTCCGTCCTCGTCACCGGCGAATCCGGCACTGGCAAGGAACTCATCGCGGCGGCGATTCACAAGCACTCTAAGCGAGCAAACAAGCGGTACGTCACGTTCAATGCGGCGGGCCAGAGCGAGACCCTGCTGGAGGATCAACTCTTCGGCCACGTGCGCGGCGCGTACACCGGGGCCGATCGCGATCGCGAAGGTGTCTTTGAATATGCCGATGGCGGGACGCTGTTCCTCGATGAGATCGGCGACATGCCGCTGCCCATGCAATCGAAACTCCTGCGCGTGCTTGAGACCGGAGAGGTGGTTCGTCTCGGCGCGAATGAACCGCGCAAAACCGATGTTCGATTCGTTTCGGCAACCAATCGCGATATGAAGAAGCTCGCTGCGGACGGTTCGTTCCGTGAGGACCTGTATTTTCGAATTCGCGGCGCGGAGATTCACGTTCCGCCTCTGCGTGAACGCCGTGAGGACATTCCGAAGCTGGTGCATCACGCATTGGGCAGATACGCAGCAGAGCTCGACCGGCCAATTCCGACGATTACTGAACCGGCCATGATGCGGCTCGTTGCGTATGACTGGCCGGGCAACGTGCGCGAACTGCTCAATGTGGTTCAGAAGATGGTCGTTATGAAAGTGCCAGCCGCCGAGGGAGACAGCCCGCATGTAGACGACTACTCCGTCATCGACGTGCGTGACGTGCCTGAAGAAATCCGCAGTGAAGATTCGGACGCCACAAGCATCGGCTCTCTCGCCGGCGTCGGCCTCGACAAACTCGAAAAGGAAGCCATCCGCCAAACGCTGGCAATGACGTCAGGCAACCGCGAGCACGCAGCAAAGATGCTCGGCATCGGTGAACGTACGCTCTACCGTAAGCTCAAGGAGTACGGCCTCAGGTAACGCGGGTCAGTACTGTCAACACTCTGCCGCTACTACGGCTCGTACACGACGGTAGTGGTACCGGTTGTCGGCGCGATCGTGATGACGACACGCGGATGATTGGTCTCGCCAATGGTAAGCGAAACCGTGGGCGTAAGTGTGAAGTCATCAAGTCCGCCGTGAGCGTCGAAGACAAGTGATCGCGATGTCATGTTGGCGGGAGTGGCTTTGATGTCATTAATGCCACTCGCACGTCCGGCGCCGAAGGTGACAGCGTAGGGCTCGTCAGTGTCCGCGCGGGTTACCGGGGCATTCGGCGAATCAGCTTCGGCGATCCAGTACCCTGTGCCGTCGTCAGCGAAGCGAACGATCAGCGGATTGCCAGGGCGCGCAAGCGTGGCGACCTTTGCGTATTCGATGTCTGACGCCAACAGCATTGCTGCGGCATTGAGGCGTTGTCGATCATCAGGCGTGAAGGACGGAATGACCGCTGCCACCAGGACGGCAAGCACAGCCACCGCGATCAGGATCTCAATGATCGTGAAGCCCGCTTTGGCGGCCGGTCGTTCGGCCGCATCTCGTTCAGGATGACGTGCGATGTGCTTCATCGAAAGAGCAGCCGTTCAATTTTCCTGACCGTATCACCGATGGAGGACAAGTTCACTGCAACTTCCCTCGACTTTTGCTCGCCGCCATCATCATTGCCGAGAAGTCTCCCGCTCAGCCGGATGATGGTGTTGGTCGCATCGGCAAGAGGTTCAAGAACGGCATCGGTGAGTGAGGAGAGAAGCTTGAACTCCTCCTTCAAGCGGCCGTTTTCGTACATCGCACCATCCAGATTGATATAGCAATGGTGCGGCTTGAGCGTCGGGCAGTAGAAGATCGCTGAATCATCATTGATCTGAATATCAGATGAAGCGATGCGGCCATACACGGCACTGGCGTTCTCGATGACCAGCGATTGCGCCTGCGGCGCATAGATGGCGCCCTTAAAGACGGTGTTGCCGCGTAGGCGCCAGCTCTCATCGGTGTTACCGGGATCCACGTTGTAGAAGGTAATGCGCGTGGGGTCCATCCAGGGCGCATCGCCCGTTGCGTCGCGGCTGTTATCAACCCGGGTCTCGCCGACATACGCATCGTTGAGATCGACCTCTCCCTTCACAAACGTGGTCAAACTTGCGTCAGGCGCCAACTCGATCGAACCGACATCCATGATCAAATCGCCGAAAATGATCAGCTGCACGTCACCATTGATGATGAGCTTTGCGCCAGAGAAAATCTCCAGATTCTCTTCGAGCACAATCACGATATCGCCGGCGAGCGTCGTTCGCGAATTGTTCAGGAGTTTGACCCCGCCGTAGCGGGCATCTGCGTTGACCTGCGCGCTTCCGATCGGAACGACGTGATTCTGCGGCGAAGGACTCGCGTTCTGTTCAATGCCCATCAGTTCAGGCGGATCGGGGAACGAAATGATGTCCGGAAGGATGACTTCGGGCAGTTCAGGACCAGAACTGTGCTGAATGATGTTGGACGAGCGGTCCGGCCGCGTGTACGCCGTAACGTCAATAGCCGCCGCATCATCGCGGATCACGATGCTTGATGGGCCTGTAGCGATACTGCCGATCGCAATGCGGCGGCCAAGCGGAGCGATCGGTGAGTTCGGCCAACGTGCGATGATCGCATTATCGCTCAGTGCCAGCGTCCCCGAATGGAAGACCGCAAACTCAGGCAAGTCGACAGCCACTGCGGAGTCGAGCGGTCCTGGCACTTGCACAACCGCGCTGGCGATCTGTTCCGATGGGCCGACGCGGGCGGTAATGTCCAGTGAGACGAACGTCGTGCTCTCAGTCGGCGGGTCGCCGGTAAGCATGTCCGTCACCGTGGCGTCAATCCTCGCGCCTGCGATGGAGACATTGGTGAAGAGAACGCCGTTCGATTGCACGTCACGCCAATCCGGATCGGCGGATAGCAGCGCAACTGCAGCATCAAGTCCCGATGCCGATGCCCAGTTCGCAGCGGTGGCGTTTGCGACATTCTCTCCGATGAGCCCAGAGTTGTCGCGGCTCGTAACATAAGCCGTTGTCGCGATCGTCGCTGTGGCCAGGCACACCAAGACCAGCAGCATCGCGATTCCGCCATTCTTGCGGCGGCTCCGGCTACGGTTCCCATCATCTTGCTTCGCTTTCATGATGAATCGCTTCATACTGGGGCTCCTCAACCTACCTAGACGGCGGTATGCGTTCTCGCAGCGTGCCGTTGATCTTGATCGTCATTGTGTTGCCTTCGTTGGCGAAATCGAGTCGGATGACTGCGCTGCGCGCGTTGACCGGACGGTTGTTGTCCGCCAGAACGCGCATGACGGAGATGCCGTCCACCAGCACCACAGATTCGACACATCCGGCCGACTGGTAGAACTCCAACACGGCTCGCCAGTCTGAGTTGACCGGATGTTCAGCATCAGTCAACCACTTATTGACTGCCGACCACTCGTCCGGGAATTTGACATAATGGGCGACGATCGTCTGCGCACCCGCGTCGTACTCAAGCCAGCGCACTTCCGTTCCATGAACGGTTTGACTCTCACGAGAGTCATTGAACCAGAGCACGACCAGGTCGTGGTTCGTTGCGAGGAAACAGCGGCTTGGCGCGATGTAGGACAGCAACCGCGATTGTGCTGCATAGGCGCGGACGATATGGGCGCGATTATCCCTTCGCACATCCACGCCGCTGACGACAGCACTGATGACACCAGTCATCGCCATCCCGATCACCAAAGTGATCGTCAGCGAGAGCAGCAGCTCAATGAGCGTCAAGCCGCGCAGGGTTGTGGTGCGTGAAGTGTTCATAATCGCCTGCTGCCAGTGCTCCCTTACTTCTCCTCTTCAGCGTCTTCTTCCTCGCCTGAAGCACGAATGAAGAGTGAAAGTTCTGCAAGGGTGCGTGCCTCGGCATCGAAGGCAGTCACAGTGACTGTGCGGCCGAGAATCTGAACGCTGCCTGCAGGATTCAGCTTAACGGCGCTCGATACGTCGACCGACCGTCCGATCTCTCCGAAGTTTGCGGGATAGGCAAAGCCATTTGCATCCTCCATCTCACCGGGCGCCTCCTCGAAGCCGTCCCACTGCCGGGCCAGGTCGTCGTAGGACGTGGCCTGGATGCGGCACATCAGTTCATCAGCGGCCAGTGTGCCTGCGATACGCTGCTGAGCCCAATAGGCGTGTTGCTGCCCACTCGACACGGCGAGCCCAACCGCAGTCACGATAATCAGCAGCACACCCGCCGCCATCAGCGACTCGATGAGCGTGAACCCGCACTGTCGGGACGATATCCTGCGTCTGCCTGCCATCGTTTGCTCCAAAGGGAGAATTCGTCATTCAATAGATCGAATTGAAGATGCCCGTTTCCAAATGGCTCGTGAATCAATTCACGTGTTGGGTCGGTTTGTGGCAGTGCAGATCGATCAACCCGCGCAGCCGGTCAGGCCGTGGCCGCCCAAGAAGGCAACGCGCTATGGTTTCCGCCGTCCACTTCGGCCGATAACTCAATGGCTACCTCCCTCTTCTGATACCCTTTTCATCACCATCATCCGCCAAGCGCGCAGCATCATCCCGATGCCCCTGCTGATCTACCGTTACATCCTCGCGGACCTTCTCAAGGTATTCGCCCTCACAACGCTTGTGCTGGTGTCCGTTATCGCATTTGGAGCGACGATCGACCCATTGACGGACGGGGGGCTTCTCAGCACGACAGAGGCGGCCCGCTACATGGTTCTGGCAATGGTGCCCATGCTGCAGTTCGCACTACCGTTCGCAGCCGGATTCGCTTCAACAATTGTCCTGCACCGCATGACGGGCGATAACGAGATCCTCGCGGTCGCGGCGAGTGGAATCAGTTATCGGCGAATACTCGGTCCCATCTTCGCGCTTGGCGTTGTACTCACGATGGTGATGGTGGTGCTCACCCAAAGCGTCATCCCGCGGCTTGTCGTCACGATGGAGCGCATGGCCGCAGAGGATGTCGCACGCCT
>CAZFZT010000090.1:0-11838 GCA_964523675.1 uncultured Isosphaeraceae bacterium | reverse complement strand
TCCATGTCAGAGAATTGCCGGGCACGCCCGACCCCGTCTTTCCCAGACTGCGCAAGGTAATCTTCGTCCCCGACCGCTTCTCCCACATGCACCGCTGCGCTCGTTGCCGCATTCCGCAGACGCGGCGCACTGAATGGATCGCCAAACTGGAGAGAAATCGTCGGCGCGATCAGCGAACGCGGCGTCAACTCCGAAGCAAGGGCTACTCGGTCCTCACCGTTTGGGAGTGCCAGACTCAGAAGCGGAGACTGGATCGCCTCGCCAATCGATTGAGTCGTTTCCTCAGCGAATGAGGAGCGCATCGCCACCGCCTATCACGAAGCGACGCCCGGTCCCGATAGCGGCTATCGGCCTTCCGCTTTTTTGCTTTCCGCTTGCGATTCACAGTTCACGGTGACCGGTTTGGCTGCGCAGCACTTCGCGGAAGCGGCGCAGCGCGGGCTTGGCGCGGCCATCGAAGGTGAACAGCCCCATGTGATACTCGTTTTCATCAACATGGAAACCCTCGATCGCCTCGCGCTGCGGGTTGAGGTCGATGAGCGAGTACCAATAGGTTCTGCCGTCCGTATCTGGCGCGCTGCCGCGCGATCGCCGGAGGGTGATGTCGTGTGCCACGTCTTCAAGGCGCTGCGCCTGCTCATCATGTCGCGCAGGTTCACCGGTGGTGAGATCGACCGTTGCCAGTCCAGTCTCGGTGATCCAGATGGGTCGGTCGCCGACTACCGGTTTGATTGATTCGAACTTCGCCGCCCAGCCGCGCAGTTGCCTTCCGCACGTGAGGGAGGCGTCTGCCATACCGAGAGCAGCACCTCAAAGTCGCCCAGTTGGCTCATCTGCCAGTCATCACGATTGACTGTTTCGTGCACGTGTTGCGACATCGGCAATGCAGCGTACTGCGCGCCGGCCACATCATCTACCGGATGAGTTTCCTATGGTGGGGCGCAGCAGCCGCAGATACGCTCCGGTGAAGCCGGAAGCAGTGTCGTTCGTGTAGCGCGAGCGACAACATTGCACAAGATCTTGCTGTCTACCTCTTTTCTCTGTTCGCGCAGATGACAGGCAACCATCAACAACAGCGCGTTCTCATCACCGGCGGGGCCGGGTTCATCGGCAGTCATCTCGCCGACGAGTTGCTCGCTGCCGGGCACACGGTGCGGGTGCTCGATTCGCTGACGCCGCAGGTGCATGGCGAGGAGCGCAGCCGAGCGTGGCGGCCGGAGCATCTTGATCCGAATGTAGAGCTTCAAGTCGGCGATGTGCGCGATGCGGACGCGCTTCGGACGGCGCTTGCGGACATTGATGTCGTCTTTCATCTCGCAGCGGAGGTCGGCGTGGGGCAGAGCATGTACCAGATCGCCGACTACACCAGCAGCAACGCGCTTGGCACGGCCACGCTCCTGGAGGCGATTAGCGCCAAGCCGATCAAGCGGCTCATCGTCGCATCGAGCATGAGCATCTATGGCGAAGGGCTGTATCAAACAGAAGACGGCCGGTTGATCGCCGGTGCGGAACGGCCGCGCGAACAGCTGGCGCGCGGTCAGTGGGAAACGCTCGGGCCTGAGGGGCGCCCGCTCACGCCGGTTCCCACACCGGAATCGAAGACGCCCGCGCTCGCGTCGGTCTACGCCCTCAACAAGTTCGATCAAGAGCAGATGTGCCTGATTGTGGGAAAGGCGTACAGCATTCCGACGGTCGCGCTGCGGCTGTTCAACGTGTACGGCACGCGGCAAGCGTTGTCGAATCCGTACACCGGCGTCCTTGCCATCTTCCTCTCGCGGCTGATGAACGGCAATGCGCCGCTCATCTATGAAGATGGCCTGCAGAAGCGCGACTTCGTCAGTGTGCGCGATGTGGCGCGGGCATTCCATCTCGCAATGAAGGCGCCCGCCGAGCGGATTGCGGGGCAGGTCTTCAACATCGGCAGCGGCAGGTCATGCAGCATTGTCGAGGTCGCTGAGCGCATTGCGGATGTGCTTGGCCAATCGCAGATGAAGCCGACGATCACCGGAACCTATCGCGTGGGAGACATACGGCACTGCTTCGCAAGCATTGCACGCGCAGGCGAAGCGCTGGGCTACAAGCCGCAGGTTGGATTTGAAGATGGTTTGCGGGAATTGGCTCGGTGGATTGCATCGCAGCCGCCGGAGAGCGCTACCGATCGGGTGGATGAAGTGAATCAGGAGCTGGTCGCAAGGGGGCTGACCGTATGAAGATCAACCACAACGGCAGCGCAGCCGCGGGTTCGCGCCCCAACTGCCGGCGCGCTGCCAGACAGTACGTTCTCATCACCGGCGGCGCGGGATTCATTGGAACGAACCTGGCGGACCGGCTTCTGGAGCGTGGCGAGCGCGTGCTCATCTTCGATAACCTCTCGCGCAAGGGTGTCGCAAACAACCTGCGCCGCCTGTGCAGAAAGCATCGCGGTGCGAACCGGCCGCGCGTCATCATCGGCGATGTGCGCGACCGCGGAAGCGTTCGGCGGGCTGTGCGCAGCGCCGGCCACGTTTTCCACCTTGCAGCGCAGGTGGCTGTCACCACGAGTCTTGACGAGCCGGTGCATGACTTTGAGGTCAATGCCTGCGGCACCTTGAACCTGCTCGATGCGATACGCCAACGGCACGATCCGCCACCGCTGCTCTTTACCTCGACGAACAAGGTTTACGGCGCACTGCCGGATGTGCGGCTGGCGATCTCTGATGACGGGTCTCGCTACGAACCTGCTGATGATCAGACGCGCGAGCGCGGCATCTCTGAACGCAGGCATCTCGATTTTTGCAGCCCTTACGGCTGCTCCAAGGGCGCTGCTGATCAATTGGTGCGCGATTTTGCGCGCAGTTATGGATTGGCCACGACGGTCTTTCGCATGTCGTGCATCTACGGGCCGCATCAATGCGGCAATGAAGATCAGGGTTGGATAGCGCACTTCCTCCTGCGCGCGCTACAGGGCAAGCCCATCACCATCTATGGGGACGGCCGGCAGGTGCGCGATGTGCTCTATGTGGACGATCTCATCGACGCCATGTTGAGCGTTCGGGCGGGTGGCGAGCGCCTGTCTGGTGAGGTGTTCAACGTCGGTGGGGGCGCGCAACATGCAGTGAGTCTTCTCGATCTCATTCGCATTATTGAGCAGCTTCAGGAGCGGCCGGTGAACTACACCTGCCAACCCTGGCGCGTTGGAGATCAGCGTTACTACACGTCGGACATTGAACGAATTCATCAGATGATCGGCTGGTCACCACGGATCGGTGTGCGCGAGGGTGTTGCCCGGCTGCGCGACTGGCTGCGCGCGTCGCGGAAGGGAAGCTCACTCCGCAGCGGGCTGCGCCACATGAAGGCGTCCGAAACCGCCGGTTGCACAGGCCATTGACATGATTTACGGGAGAGACGCATGAAGATTCTGATGACGGCGGACACAGTCGGCGGGGTGTGGACGTATGCGATGGAGCTGACGCGAGCGCTTGCGCAGCATGACGTGGAGGTTGTGCTGGCAGCGATGGGGCGCGAGCCCACTCGCGCGCAGCGAGAAGAAGCTGCGGGCTGCGGTGCGGTGGACGTCCAGTTCAGTGACTACCAACTGGAGTGGATGCACGATCCATGGCGAGATGTGGAGGCGGCGGGGCATTGGCTGCGCGACATCGCGCGCGATGCCAAACCCGATGTCATTCATCTCAATAACTACGGCCAGGCAGATGCGATCAAGCGCTGTATGCACAAGACGCCGCTGATCGTCGCAGCGCATTCATGCGTGCTCTCTTGGTGGCGAGCGGTGCGAGGCGAAGAAGCGCCCGCCGACTGGGATACGTATCGCGAATGCGTCATGCAAGGACTGCGCGCAGCAGACCTTGTCGTGGCTCCGACGCGCGCCATGATGAAGAGCGCAGCCGCTGACTACGGCCCGCTTCGGGCGCAGCGCGTCATCCCGAACGGCCGCTCCGCACCGGAGCTTCATCCCGACCGGAAGCGAGAACTGATCTTCTCTGCAGGGCGCATGTGGGATGAAGCCAAGAACCTGGCCGCGCTCAAGGCGATTGCAGCGCAAACCCGCTGGCCCATCAGTATCGCAGGTCCGACCGATACGACAGGCGGCCCAAGTGAGACCGCGAACCTGGCGCTGCTGGGCCAGTTGCCGATGCAGGAGGTCGCAGCGCACATGCGCAGCGCCTCGATCTACGCGCTGCCAGCACGCTATGAGCCGTTCGGCCTGTCGGTTCTTGAAGCGGCGATGGCCGGATGCGCTCTGGTGCTCGGCGACATTCCATCGCTGCGCGAGAATTGGGAAGGTGCGGCCGCGTTCGTCGATCCGAATGACCATGATGCGCTGCGGGAGACGATCGATCGCCTCATTGAGAAGTCGGAGCAACGCGCAGTTCTGGCAGAGGCCGCCGTCGCCCGCGCCCGCCGCTTCACTGCCGAACGCATGGCCCGGCAGTACGTGCGCGCCTACCAGGAGCTTGCGCCAACGAAGACCCGTAGAGTGAGCAGCAGTGGTCGCATGCTCGTCGGCACTGGCAACGGAACGCAAGTCTCTCGAGAGCGCAATGGCGCGGCCTCGCAGAACGGTCCTCATCACACGCTCACGCAGAACCCTTCAGAAGGCCTATCAATTGACGCCGCGCACGGCAGGCGGCTGCGCGTCGTCCTCTTCTATCACTCCCTTCTCTCCGATTGGAATCACGGCAACGCTCACTTTCTGCGCGGCGTGGTGAGTGAGCTTCTGGAGCGCGGTCACGAGGTGCGCGTGTATGAGCCGGCGGATGGGTGGAGTCTTCAGAACCTGCGCAAGCGCGTCGGGGAAGAGGCGATCGATGAGTTCCGCCAGGCGTTTCCACATCTGCGTAGCACGCTGTACCGTCTGCCTCGGCTCGACCTCGATGAAGCGCTTGACGGGGCCGACCTCGTCATCGCGCACGAATGGAATGAGCCACGTCTCATCGCCCGCCTGAGCCGGCACCGCATCCAATCGCAGTCATCCTATCGATTGCTCTTTCATGACACGCATCACCGGTCGGTGAGTCAACCGGTGTCTATGGCGAAGTATGACCTTACAGGATTTGACGGCGTGCTTGCGTTCGGCAGCGTGATTCGCGACATCTATCTTGATCGCGGCTGGTGCGAGCGCGCATGGACATGGCATGAAGCCGCTGACGTGCGAACCTACCGGCCGCAGCCGACCGCCGCAGCCCGCAAACTTGGTGATGTCGTATGGATCGGCAACTGGGGCGATGAGGAGCGTACCGCCGAGCTGCGCGAGTTTCTGATCGAACCGATACGCAGGATGGACCTGCGCGCGAAGATGTTCGGCGTGCGCTATCCGGCAACGGCAGTGCGGCTTCTGCATTGGGCGGGTATCGAATACGGCGGGTACCTGCCGGCTGCGCACGTGCCGCGCACGTTCTCGGCTTACCGCGCGACCATCCATGTGCCGCGACGGCATTACACGCGCAGGCTGCCGGGCATTCCGACCATTCGTGTTTTCGAGGCGCTGGCATGCGGCATACCGCTCATTTGCTCGCCTTGGGAGGACGCTGAAGGGTTGTTTGCGCCCGGTGAGGACTACCTCGTGGCTCGTGACGGCTCCGAGATGAAGCGATTGCTGCGCGATGTGCTGCGCGATGAAGAGATGGCGCGCGCTCTTGCGCAACGCGGTAGGGAGACCGTGCTTGCCGCACACACCTGTGCTCACCGCGTTGATGAGCTGCTGCGAATCTACGCTGAGCTGCGCCCCGATACGGCCGCGCAGCCGCACCAACGAGAGGAGATTTTGACGCATGCTTGACAACGCTCGCTCTGACATTGCGTTCTTCGGCTCAAGTCTGCGCAGCGCGTACTGGAACGGGGCAGGCACCTATTACCGGGGCCTGCTCCGAGCCATGCACGAAGCCGGCCACCACATCACGTTCTACGAACCCGATGCCTTCGACCGGCAGAAGCACCGTGATCTTGACGACATCTCATGGGCCGAAGTCGTCGTCTACCCTGCGACGAGCGACGACGATGCGATGGAAGCCCTGACGCGCGCCGCGCAGCACGCTGACGTCATCGTCAAGGCGAGCGGCATCGGCGTCTTCGATCGATTGCTCGAACGCGAAGTATTGTCGCTGCGGACTGATGAACGGCGCGTCATCTTCTGGGACGTCGATGCGCCGGCTACGCTCCACAGCATCGCGATGCATCCGGACGACCCGCTGCGCGAGCGCATTCCACACTATGACATGGTGCTCACCTACGGCGGCGGGCAACCGGTGATCGAGGCGTACCTCTCTCTCGGCGCGCGGCAGTGCGTGCCGATCTACAACGCGCTCGATCCCTCCACACATTATCCCGTCGCCAAAGAGCCGGAGTACGAGTGCGATCTGGCCTTCCTCGGCAACCGGCTGCCTGATCGTGAGGAGCGCGTCGATGAGTTCTTCTTCAAGCCGGCCAACGCGATGCCGTCGAATACGTTCCTGCTCGGAGGAAGCGGCTGGGGCGATAAGTGCATGCCGGCCAACATCAAGTACGCCGGGCATGTGTACACGCATCAACACAACGCCTTCAATTGCTCGCCGCGCGCGGTGCTTAACATCAGCCGGTCAAGCATGGCTCGGATGGGATTCAGTCCTGCGACACGTGTGTTTGAAGCGGCGGGAGCCGGCGCGTGCCTGATCACCGATGCATGGGAGGGAATCGAACAGTTTCTCGAGCCAGGCGTGGAAGTGCTGGTCGCGCGGCATGGCGATGATGTGGTCAAACTGCTGCGATGGCTGAGTCCCGCTGATGCCCGTGAAATCGGCGAAGCTGCGCGGAAGCGGATTCTCGCCAATCACACCTACGCCCACCGCGCTGCGCAGGTGACTCAACTTCTGGCGCAAGCCGCAACGCCCGTTGCCATGCCGGCTGAGGCGGGAATGCCATGACGCCTCCGCACCAGCCGCCGCACCCTTGCGCAGCGCCTATGTCCAAGCCGACGCTTCGTTTCACATTCCTCGGACTCTCGATCACTTCATCGTGGGGCAACGGCCATGCGACGACCTATCGCGCGTTGACCCGGTCGCTGGCCGACGCCGGGCATGAGGTTCTCTTCCTCGAGCGCGATGTGCCCTGGTATGTAATCTCATGGGATGAGTTCTTCGAGAAGTTCGATGAGAACAACCTCGCCTTCCTCTATCAGGAAGAACTCGCCAGCGGCGAGACCAGCCGCTTCTTCAAGTTCGTGAAGCGGGAAACCGCCGGCGCTGCGCATTGATCCTCATGGTCTCGCCTATAGCGCCGATCGGACATCGCGCAGGGCCGCCCGAATTGCTGCGGAGGAAGGCCCGGGTCCAAGTTGGTGAAGTCGTGGATGTTCACACTCCGCGGACCCGAACAATACGATGCGCAAATGCTCATCATCGTCAAGCAGCGATGGCGCGATCGTGGCCAGCGGCGAGCCGGATTCGACGACGCACAGTGCCGTCCGCGCGCTCTCGCCGTCAAGCGCCACGTCGAAATCGAGCGAGTTGAGAACCGACGCCACATAGGCACGCATCCGGTGATCGCGCAGCTCAACGCGCGCCGTCGGTCGCGATCCGGGTGGCTGACGGTCGCTGCGCTTCTTGGCAGGAAGGGTGAGCGTCCACGTCGTGCCGCCTCCGGGGGTGGACTTTAGCCCGACTTCGCCGCCGGCCCGATGAACCAGCCCGTGTACCAGCGACAACCCAAGCCCGGTGCGCACGCCGCGGAACTTGGTCGTGAAGAAGGGATCAAGACAGCGCTGCTGCACTTCCTGCGACATGCCCGGTCCATCATCGATGATTTGCAGCTCGATCTGCGGGTCAGCGGAATCCTCGCGCTGAACTGCTCTCGCGCGCACACACACCCGCCCCGGGCCGTGCCTTCGCATCGCATCGCCTGCGTTCTGCACGAGGTTGAATACCGTCTGGGTGAGGTGGTGCAGCGGGATTGAGACGTAAGGCAGATCATCTGCGAAGTCGCGCACGAGTTTGACTTCGCGCGGCAGGCAGTTCTCCAGCAGCGGTTCAACGTCAGACCACCACTCGGCAAGATCATTGTGCCGTGCGCCAAGGCCGGCATCTTCCGGGTCCATCGCCAGATAGCGCAAGCCATTCGCCAGACCCTGGAGAAACTCAACGGCCTTGCGAATGGCATTGAGATCCGGTTCACAACCCTTCGGCAGCTTGCGACTTTCAAGCGATTCGAGTCCGATCCGCAGCGGCAGCACAAGGTTGCCGATGTCATGACCAATCCCCGTGGAAAGCGTTCCCATGGCAGCCATGCGCTCGGAGACGCGCTGGCGTTGATGCGCCTCTTCAAGCTCGCGAGTGCGCTCTTCGACGAGTTGCTGGAGGTGAGCATGAGCGCGATCGAAGCGCATGCTGCTCGCAGATGAACGGCTCGCAGCGCGCTGCAGGACGCTTGCGATCGCAACGGCGTCATCATCCCGGGCCAGCTCCGCAACGCCGCTGCGCAGCAGTTCAAGCGCGGCATCTCCGGGCGCCCCGCCACAAAGAATGAGCAATGGAAGTCCGGAGTCGCTCGCGATGCACTGCCGCGCGGCGCCGAGGTTCGCTTCGTCAGTCACGATGACGTCAATGACATTCGGCTCGCCGCCTCCACTGCCGTCATCCAATGCAACAACCTCACAGTTCACTTGCGCCACGCGCGATGCCTCTGCCAATCGGCCCTCGATGAGGAGGGGCTCTCCAACAGCAAGTACTCGTATCGTCCTCAAAACAGTCAAACAGGTTCCATTCCAGCATGTGCCGCAGGCGGTTCAAGCGGCTCGCCCAGTAGCGCGCCCCGAAAGACATCATCCACCGCGATCGTATGCGCTTCTTTTCGCATGAAACGGAGCGCATGCGCATCCGTCGAAATCCCGATTTTTTCACGGAACTGGCATGAAAGCCGGCTAGGCGTGGTCTCTCTCGCCGCTTCATACCCGAGGCCGGGCAAAGAGCGTCTCCACTTCCGGCCCCATCACGAACTCACCCTGCATGACGCGGCAGATGGCAGAGACAACCTCCGCTGCACTTTCCCCTTTGAGCAGATATCCCCATGCCCCCGCTTCAACCGCCCGATCGATGAACTCCCGTCGCACCAGCCCGCTCAAGATGATCGTTCGGACGTGGGGGCACTCACGATCGAGTTCGTCCAGAGCGTCAAAGGCGTCCCGGCCGGGCAGGTCGATGTCGAGCAGCACGATGTCGGGTTGATGTTCGCGCACCTGGGCCACCAGATCATCTGCGGTGGGCAGTTGCCCCAGCCATTCAAAGCCGCCAGCCATGCGCAGCATGATCGAGATGCCCTCAGCAATGAGAAAATTGTCATCAACACACATGACCCTGATGGGAGGCGCGTCAGTCATCATTCACCCCGAATGAAAAGGCCTATGAAAAATGAAAAGCGGTGGAGTGCAATCCCCGGCACCGACCCACCGAACGGGAACGTCACCCAATCTCCATCAAATTTACGACGTGATGCGACATGCAACGCAAGCGGTGCATGCGCCGCTATAGGCTCGGTTCCCTAAAGAACCGGCCGTACGGATGCCGCACCGAATTCGAGTGGCGCATCATCAACGAGCGAGTCAACCGGCGGGGCTCTTCACGTTGATCAGACGCGGCCGGCGCGGCTTGGGAACCTGCATCGACTGCTCCGGATTCGGCCGGCGGATCGGCGTCATCACCACGTCCTCCACATACTCATCCATCAGAATCGGACGGCCTTGCCGCGCTGAATCATAAAGCGCGTTGATGATGCGCACGTCTGCAAGCCCCTCGACGCCTGATGGCTCCGGCTCCCCTCCGCGCAAGATGCAATCCGAAAAGTGCATGAGCAGCGGCGCGAACTGATCGTGTTCTCGAAACCGTTTCCGCTGGGTGCGCCCGCCTGTTGTCACTTGAATCTTCAGCGGCCCCTGGAACTGATACGCGGGCTCCGCCTGCAATTCGCCCGTCGTGCCAACGATGCGATACGTTGAGACGTCGTTGACGCCGAAGCTGCTCGTGAAGACGGCATGTCGATCGCCGGGAAAGCGCAGGATCGCGCTGGTCATCTCGTCAACGCCATCCAGTCCGAGCGAAGATCGACTACCGGGCGCGCTCATGCCGAATACTTCGATCGGCTCATCCTGAAAGAGGTACCTCGCTGCGTTGATGCAGTAGATGCCGATGTCATAGAGCGTGCCTCCGCCATGCTCCGGCTGAACGCGGATGTTTTCATCATCCTTCACTCTCATGGAAAAGATGGAATGAAACACGCGCACATCGCCCAGCCGCCCTGAACGGGCGATGTCCACGGCCAGCATGTTCGCGGGGTCGAAGTGCAGGCGGTACGCGATCATGAGCTTGACGTTGTTCGCGCGGGCAGCTTCGATCATGTCGAGGCACTGCCGTTCCGTGACCGCCATGGGTTTCTCACACAGCACATGAATCCCCGCCTCGGCTGCTCGCACGGCATACTCGCGATGCTGATCATTGGGCAGCGCGATGTACACCGCGTCGATCTCACCGCTGCGCAGACACGCATCGTATTCTTCGTAACTGTGCAGAAGCGGTACGCGGTATCGCCGGCCGAGCTTTCTGCGTTTCTCAGCATTGCCGGAAATCAGCGCTGCAAGTCGTGAAGTGTTCGATGCGTTCGCAAAGGCGGGGAGCACAGCAATCTGCGCAATCCAGCCCAGCCCGACCACAGCGTAGCGAACGACCCTTTCGGCCGGTCCGCGAGAGATGCGATCAGTTGTCGTAATCATCAGCAAACGCTACGAGGGCATCCGCGCACGTTGAGGTCAGTATCGCGCCCCATGTTGTGGCGAACGCGGCGGTGGGTTTCACTGCCAGATCGACATACCGGAACCCCGCCCTAGAGACATCGCCTGACCCCGACCTTATTCTTCATGCACAAATCCGTGGCGTTTCGCGGCATCATCACTCAAACTTCCAGGAGCGAACACAACATGATTTTCGAGCACCGTTCTGTCCGGCAAACTCGCTCACCTGCGCGGTATGGCACTGCGGGCGATGCTGTCCTGCAGAGGCCCGGGCGGTTTGTGAATGCGCCGGCCGCGCTTGCTCCGGTTCGGCATCCGCCGGACGGACCCGAAAGCGACCTCAAACGAAGGCGTCGCGATGATCATGAGCGCCCGCCGCTGCGCCAGCCGCAACGCCCACGGCCGGCCACGCCGACGCGCAACTGAAATCACCATCACGGCACACGCTTTCTTCCTTCAACCACGCGGGCGCAACCGGCGCCCGCGTGGTCTTCTTTGTGTGCCTGCCGGATGTGCTCAAGAGTGATGCCGAACAGATTAGATGCTGATCCGGGTACGGCCGGTCGCATCATCGAGCCAACCATTGAGCATGCCCCGCGCCATGTGGTCCGGTTCCATATCGTTCGGCCTCGTGAATGTGCCGGTGAAGCTCTACCCGGCCGTGCGCGAGCAGAACGTTCACTTTCACATGCTCAGCAAAGACGGCCGCTGCCGCCTCCGCCGCAAGCTCTATTGCCCCGACACCGGCGAGGAATACGACTACCGCAACACCAGCCGCGGCTACGAAATCGCGCCGGATCAGTACGTCCTCATCACCGACGAAGAACTCGACGCCATCAGACCGGGTTCCGGGGCTGCTTCCGGGGCTGTTTCCGGGGGTGGGGGCAAAGGCGCAAATGCCATCGAGATCACAGACTTCGTCGATCTCGCCGACATCGATCCGGTGTATTACGATCGGCCGTACTATCTCGCACCCGATCGCAACGGCGCCAAGGCGTACCACCTGCTCCACCGCGCGATGAGCGACACCCAGAAGGTCGGCATTGCCAAGTTCGTCATGCGCCGCAAGGAATATCTCGCAGCCATTCGTC
>CAZFZT010000089.1:0-12058 GCA_964523675.1 uncultured Isosphaeraceae bacterium | reverse complement strand
AACGTTCAGGTGTATGCAGACGACCTCCGCATCATCACCAATCCCAGCGACACCGATGCCGACATGCGCTTTGCCCTCTTTCGAGTTGCAGTCGCAGAACTCGATTCAAAGAATCGAATCATCAAAGATGGAACTGCCGCCCAAGCGATCGTTGACCTGCACCGGCGATTCGGCGAGACCTACCTGAAAATTGCAATGAGTGACACGGTGGCATTTGAAGCCCATACCGGCCAGCGGGGTGGGTGGGGTGAAGGTGAAGGCCCGGGCGCCATTGTCATCCAAAGCCGACTTCGCGACTCGCTCCGAGCACGCACTCGATCGGAACTGCTCGCCCTGCGCGATGAACCGGAGCGATACATCAAGGTGCGCGAAGATCGCGAGGCCATAGAGCGCGCGCTCTTGGACCATGACATTGGCTCCGCCATTGTGCGCAGTCTCCAGGAACGAGGTGAGATGGAATTCATTCAACGCGGCCCTTCGCGCCGTCGGCTCGTGGTGCGCGCCGACGTTTTTCAAGACAGCCGATTCATGATGAATCAGCGCGATCTGGTGCCCGTACGACAGTACGAAGGCGCCACCTTGAGCCGGGGCATGGACGCGGAGCAGGTCATCGTGAGCCGGACCGGTTACGACGATGCAGGAAACCCACTCTTTCATCTTGAACTTCTCAACGTGCAGGTTCACGACCTCGGGGCGGGCGGTCTTCGCAACAATCGCGCCCGGCTCGGGTATGACTCCCTTCAGATGTCTGGGCTTGCGGTTTCGGTCGCGGCGAATGACTCTCTTCAAGAACTGATGGCTCGTGCGGCAGAATCCGGTCATGCCGCTACCGAAGTCGCGCGGCTCGCAAGACGACTCGACGAACTGGATCGTGAAATTACAAGCCGCATCCTCGCAAGATATGCGCAGTCGGTGACGGCCATGCTGCTCCTCATCTTTGGCGCCGCCCTCGCCATGTTGCTGCGTGGCACGCTGCCGCTGATCATCTATATCTGGGCGTTCCTGCCTTCAGTTCTCAACCTCATCATGATTTCAGGCGGCGATAAGGTGGTCCGAGACGGAGATATCGCGGTCGGCTTGGGCGTCATGTGGGGCGGCAACGCCGTACTTGCGATTCTGTTCCTGGTTGTGTATTGGCGGCTATCCAGGAATTAGCCGCGACCATTCACCATTCGCGCTCCTTCCCCCCCTCAATGACCCTGTTTCTCTGACGTGTTCCTGCTGGATCGATCCATCCTTAGTCGCTTCCTGACGAACTTCGTCATCCTCTTTACGTTGCTGTTCTTCTTTGCCGCTGCGATCGATCTGATTCTGCAGCTCGACGAGTTCGTTGATGTCGCGCGGCGGCGGTCATCAGGAGGCGCGGTCGATGTGGCGGCCGAGTTCCTGGCGCTTGCCGCTGACTTCCATCTACCGCGCGTGTTTCAGTTCTATGCGTTCCTGCACGGCCTTGTCGCGGTCGGTGCCATGGCGTTCACCCTCGCGCAGATGCACCGACATCGTGAACTCGTTGCCATGATGGCCTCGGGTGTAAGTCTCTATCGTGTGGCGATGCCGTTCTTCTTCGCGGTGTTCGTGCTCAGCATTGTTGGCCTTATCAATCAGGAATTGATGATGCCGCGCGTCGCGCCGCTGCTTCTTCGAGGGCATGATCAGATCGGCCAAGGTTCCGTGCGCGAATTCCCTGTACCGCTGACACCGGACTCGCAGGGAAACCTGCTGCAGTCTCCTTCATTCAACCCTGCTACCGACACCTTGCAATGGCCAACCATCATCGAGCGCGACGAGCGCGGCCTGACGAAGCGGCGCATCACGGCGGAAGAAGCGACTTGGAATGCTCGCGCCAATGCATGGCAACTGCGAGGCGGCCGGGCAGTGCGGCTCGATGACGATGTGCGACTTGGAAGCAACGATTCTCGGGGCGAGCCCCTCGATGCCTATCCGACAGACCTTGATCCGTCACTGCTCACCATGCGACGCCATGGTGAGTTCGCCTCAATGCTTAATCTGCGGCAGATCGATCAGATGCTTGAGGCGGGAGGAGGTGCCGATGCCCGGCTGCTGATGCGGTATCGCTATGCCCGCTTTGCAACGGTCCTGATAAACCTGCTTGTGCTGGCCTTAACACTGCCTTGCTTTCTTCTTCGTGAGCCGGCGAACCTGCTCAAGCAAAGCATTCTCTGCGCCGCGCTTGCCGTGCCCGCGATGCTGGGGGCAGCTGTCGGAATGATGGCCGACCTTCCGGGCATCGCTCCCATCGCTAGCGTGTTCCTGCCGGTGGTCATTCTCATCTTCGCGGCGTTAGTGCCATGGACCTATTTCAAGACCTGATATCCAGAGCGGCCCTCCATCACCAGCAGTGGCCGCATCTCAGAGGTCAAACCCCGCCAGCGCGTTTCCGGAACATGGCAGCAAGTCCCATTCACGATAAGCCGATTCTGTACCTCGTCAGCGACTTGAATCGTTAACCGATTGCCCTTCGATCGCCGGCAACTCAAGCGGGCACTTGCCTGCGCAGGTGCTGCGCTGCTAGTATCGTCCGAACAAACGCCCCGGCCGGTTGCCGTGTGGCAGCCGGCAGGCAGCACTTGCCAGCCGCACTATGACCGCACTCTCCATCGCACTCGATGAAAAGGTTCTGGTGCTCAACCGCATGTACACAGCGGTTAGAGTCATTAGTGCGCGTCGTGCATTCACAATGCTGTGTAAGGAGATCGCCGAGGTCATTGCGGTCGAGGACGGCCATTACCGCAACTACGACTTTGCCACATGGGCGGAGATTGCCAATCTCCGGCATGAGTTCGAGCGGGAGAAACACACCTGGATCCGTACGCCGCGGATCCACATCGCCGTTCCAAAGATTATCCGTCTGCTCGGCTATGACCGCCTGCCTCGACAGGCGGTCAAGTTGAATCGGCGCAATCTCTACGCTCGCGACAACAACCGCTGTCAATACTGCGGCAAGCACTTCTCCACGAAAGAATTGACGCTGGACCACGTCGTCCCGCGCGTTCAGGGCGGCTCTCACACCTGGGAAAATCTCGTGTGCGCTTGTGTCCGCTGCAACGCCAGAAAGGGCGGCCGCACGCCCGATCAGGCGAATATGCGACTCATGCGCAGACCGGTGCGCCCCAAGCGCAACCCTTCCATCACGCTGCGCCTCGGCAACGAAAAGTACCAGTCATGGAAAGCGTTTCTCAACGATGCGTACTGGACCGTTGAGCTGCGCGATTAGATGGTCAGCAGCCGTTGAGACGCCGCCGCTGTGCACCAACACGCCTTCGGCGTTCGATAGCCCCGTCGTTATGGAACTGACTTACGCTTGTCGAGATCTTTGATGCGCACGCCGAGCTCCTCAAGCACGGCAAGCGCTGACTCACCGGGCTCCACCAGCCATTGGCCGCGCGTCTGAATGCTGTTGTCAAGCATGAGCATTAGCGTGGACCCGGAATACCGGAAGTCAATCTGGGCGGTTGCATTGCCGGACGCAGGCGGCACAGGGTTGTACGCTGCGTCGTTGGCGCCAATCACCTCACCGTGGAATGAATCAACGAGGTACAACGACCGCTCCGGCATCTTGATCATACCGGTCGACCACCATTTTCCGCTTTGCGGTCCAGTGCCGCCGAAGGGCGAACCGGGGATGTCCGCTGCGCTGAAGAAGTCATTCGCCGCAAAGAAACCCGGATAACCGACTTCCTTCGCGCCGGTGCCATGCGGCGTGGCGCGGGCATCGCCAGATGAATCACTGGTGTTGGCGACAGCGGAACGGAGTGGATTGTCGAAATCATCCCCGACCTCGTTGTACAACGGTTTATCGGGGGCATCACGGCTGTAGTCGTGTCCCAACGAGCGGATGACGGTCGGGAAACTACCGAGTTCATTCTCCGTCCAAACGATATCAGCCCACGATCCCACATGACGAAAACCTGTCTGAGGATCAACTGCCTTGCCTCCCGTCTCCGGTGCTCGCACGATCCCCTTATAGGTGTATTCATCGCCTCGATAGTCAAATCGGCTCGGCAGGATCGTTTCACGGTTGTCGCGCGAATAGGCCGTCATAAACGTGGCGATCTGCCTCATATTGTTCATTGAACTGGCCATGTTGGCCTGGCCTCGAACTGTGCGCAGCGAAGGCAACAAGATCGCCAGCAGCACGACGATGACGCCAATGACGACCATGAGTTCAGGCATGCTGACCCCGCGGCGCATACCCCGATCATGTGCGAAGTTCGTGCGGAGGACGTAAGGGGCTGGATTGTTCATGAGTGGACTCCTCGCCACAGGATAACCGCAAAACGACAGCCGCACCCGCTTCGGCACCGGCCTCATTGAAGAATACGCCCCCCACACCAGCCAGTTCCGAGGGAATTTGGCTGCGACAGAAACTCAGGCAATCAATGAACCGGCACTCCGCGCCGGCCTGGCCCGCACAACTCCCTCCATTCGGGAAGAATCTCCGGCAGGTCGATCAGCCGGAAACTGCGTGGATCGGGCGCTTCCGCCCAGAGGTTGAATCCATCCCAAATTCGTTGGTGAAGATGTCATCGAACACACGCCACGGGATGAAGAGATTCTTGTAATAACCGGCGGGCGTTCGACATCGAGGGTGAGCCCACGCAGACGAACTTCACGCGAGACACCTCGAAGCGCGAGACTACCGCAAGTTTCAGAATTCAGGTCGCCAATCACAGGGATGAACAAGTCACCTTCATCCATCCGCGAAACGCTCTTCCGCTGGGTGAACTGGGAGATCATCGAACCGAGCGACGAGTACGAGAAGATCGACTTGCGCAAGATTCACTGACCATCGCGGCCGGCGGTGAGCGCACCGTCACGTATACCGTTCAGTACTGGTGGTAAGCGCCGGGCTGGCCGCCCGCGCCGACACGTTGGATGGATGGAGGCCGTCTTGCTGAACCGTCTGTGGCGGAATCGGCGATTTAGACGATAATGACCGGCATGGTCGTTGCCCTGCTCATCACCATCTTCGTCCTAGCGGTCTTCGTCGGCTTCGAGATCATCACGAAGGTGCCGCCCACACTGCACACGCCGCTGATGAGCGGCGCGAACGCTATTTCGGGCATCACGATCATCGGTGCGCTTGTCGCAGCCGGGGAGGAAGCGACCCTGCTGGCGACCATCCTCGGCATGATTGCGCTCATCCTCGCCACAATCAACGTGGTCGGCGGCTTCATGGTCACGCACCGCATGCTGGCGATGTTCAAGACCAGGAAGTGAGTATCACCACAGAGGCCCAGAGGGCAGAGAAAGCTGATCGAGTGAGCACAACAATGCAGAATCAATCGGACATGGCTATTCCTCAACTAAGCGCCGTCTCCTTGCTCTCGGTGACTCTGTGGCGGCACTGATGGACCACGAGACTGCGAAAATTCTCCTGTACCTCCTCGCCGCAGCGTTGTTCATCCTCGGCATCAAGGGGTTGACGCATCCGCGCACGGCTGTGCGCGGCAACCTGCTCGGGGCGCTCGGCATGTTGATTGCCGTGCTGGTGACGCTCGCTTTTGAGCAGCTTATCGGTTGGCCGTGGATCATTGCCGGCCTTGCGATCGGCGCAATCGTCGGAACTGTGCTTGCTGTCAAAGTGCAGATGACCGCGATGCCGGAACTTGTCGCTCTGTTCAACGGCTTCGGAGGGGGCGCCTCGTTTGTTGTTGCAGGCGCGTTTGTGCTCAAAGTTGATCAAGCGTTGTACGCGCTTGTTGCGGCTGCGGCGTCCGGCATCATCGGCGCGGTGACATTCACCGGCTCGCTGGTCGCCTTTGTGAAACTGCGCGAGAAGAAATGGATCGATCAAGCGGTCTTTCCCGGCCAACTTGCCGTCAATGGCGCGCTCACTGCTGCTGCGCTTGCGATTTCACTGGCCTTTGTCATTCTGTCCGGCGAGCCG
This sequence comes from uncultured Isosphaeraceae bacterium, assembly GCA_964523675.1. GTDB lineage: Bacteria > Planctomycetota > Phycisphaerae > Phycisphaerales > SM1A02 > CAZFZT01. Next base: position 6,147 of record CAZFZT010000089.1, on the reverse strand, counting down.
TGGTTGTACTGGATGATTGTGCTGACCGCGCTGGTCCTCGGCGTGTTTGTCGTTACCCCGATCGGCGGGGCGGACATGCCGGTGGTGATCGCGCTGCTCAACTCTTATTCGGGAGTCGCAGCGGCGGCGACGGGGTTCGTCATCGACAACACGCTGCTCATCATCGCCGGCTCGCTCGTCGGCGCCTCCGGCTTGATTCTTACGCGAATCATGTGCGCTGCCATGAATCGCTCGCTGACCAACGTGCTCTTTGGCGTCATGGCTCCGACCGGCAGCGGACCGAGCGCAGATGCCGTGTACGAAGGCAAGGTGAAGGCGACATCGCCTGATGAAGTCGCCATGATCCTCGAAACAGCCCGCCTGGTCGCGGTGGTTCCGGGTTATGGCATGGCTGTGGCACAGGCCCAACATGCAGTGCGCGACCTGGCGGATGTTCTTGAAGCGCGCGGCACGGAGGTCGTGTATGGCGTGCATCCGGTCGCCGGACGCATGCCGGGACACATGAATGTGCTGCTTGCTGAGGCCGATGTGCCGTATGAGAAACTCAAGGACCTCGATGAAATCAATGCCATGATCGGCCAGTGCGATGTCGCGATCATCATCGGTGCGAATGATGTTGTGAACCCTGAAGCAAGAACGAATCCAAGCAGTCCAATCGCAGGCATGCCGATCATCAATGTGGATCAAGCCAAAACTGCCGTGGTCGTCAAAAGATCGCTCAGCCCCGGCTTCGCTGGAATTCCCAACCCGCTCTTCGCGGCGGAGAACGCACTGATGATGTTCGGCGATGGCAAGAAGGCGCTGCTCGAACTGGTAGCCGCACTCAAGGCAGCGTAACACCGGTTGACAACCTCACCCAGTACGCGCGGAGCAAATCCCCGGTCAGTTCCCTCACCGCCGTTGCGCCAGAATCGCCGATCTTGAAGAGGCCCCACGACCTCTTCCATCTGAGCAGCGAACGTATGATTGGCGAAGAGAATGGCTGCAACAATCTCACAACTCCCGGACAACGCTTCCAACCTGCCGAGGGCTGAGCTGAAACCGCGTCGGCGAATCTCCCTCGCGTGGATCGTGCCGGTTATCGCGTTGTTGGCCGTCGGCTGGATCCTCTGGCAGGCGTGGGTTGAGCGAGGCATAGACATCTCGATCGAATTCGATCAGGTCCATGGTCTGAAGGTCGGCGACCCCGTGAGATTTCGCGGCGCGAGCGTCGGCAAGGTGCGCGAGATAGCGCTCAATGACGACCTTCAAGGGTTGAGTGTGACAGCGCAGCTTGATCGCAGCGCGGAAGCGCTCGCCCGTCCGGGAACCAGGTTCTGGATCGTCAGGCCAAGCGTCGGACTGGAAGGAGCCGCCGGCCTCGACACCATCGTCGGACCGCGATACATCGCCGCCGCACCTCCTGCAAACTCAATTGACAATAGCAGACCATCGACAGCTCGACCCATGCACTTCATCGGCCTGGCTGATGCGCCATTGATTGATTCCGATGGCCAGAATGATCTTGAGATTGTCCTCTATGCAGCGAACCGAGGCAGTCTTGCCCCCGGCGCACCGCTGCTGTATCGTCAGTTTCGTATTGGAACCATTACATCGGTTGAACTTGCCCCTGATGCCGGTTCCATCGAAGCGCGGGCGCGTGTTGAAGGACCGTACGTTCCGCTCGTTCGAGAGAACAGTAGATTCTGGGATGCCGGCGGCTATACGGCGCGGCTTGGTTGGCGCGGCCTCACGTTTGAAATCGACTCGCTGCAAACGCTCGTCACCGGTGGCGTTGCCATGGCCACACCATCGCCCGAGCGAGCCGGAGGGATGGTTCAAGATCAGACGCGCTTCGAGATTGCGCCAGAGCCGGAAAAAGCGTGGCTTGAGTGGCAGCCGCTCATTTCGCTGCACCGGCCGGCGGGTTCCCCATGAGCTTGGATCGAGCATTCGGCCGTAGAATCAGCACATGCATGCCGCGCTCATCATTGACGAAGAGCGGTTGACCCACGAACACGCCATGTTGCGTCGGCTGTGCGTTGGCTTGATCGACCAAGGGATGCGCTTGACGCGCATTGTGCCGGAGACGTTACGCTCGGAGGCCGCCACCGAGAGTGAAGGGCGTATCGCACTCACTCCGGCTGTTCGAACGCAGATGAAGGTGCTGCCCTGGTGGCGCCGGGCTCGCGTAGACCGATTAGCGGAGCACTTCGAGCGCGATACACCAGATGTGCTTTATGCAATCGGCCGGGATTCCTGGACTCTCGCGCTTGATCTTGCTGAAGCGATCGAGCGGCCGATCGCGTTGAATGTATGGTCGCCACGCTTGCTCAAGGAAGTGCCACGGCCCGGCGGTCGGCGCGGCCGGCGCATCGGCGCCTATGTGGCGGCTTCAGCGCCGCTCGCCGCTGCGCTGGGCAAACGCATCGATCCTTCCCTCATAGCGTTGGTTCCCATGGGCGCTCCAGTGCGAAAGAAAGCTCGTAGCATCTTCTCGCGCTATCCCCATTCCATCGGCATCGCGGTCATTGGCGCGTGTGACGATCTGGCTGCCTATGAAGCGATGCTTGCAGGACTTGCTCGACTGCTGCGCGAGCCGTCACCATATCCTGGCCTGCAGACTGTCATGGAACTCCGCGGCGGAAACTGCCACGATGTCTGGCGTATCGCGCGGCGGCACGATCTACTCGGCAGTGTGTGCGGCATAGAAGACGCGGCTCAGCATCGCGGGCTGCTCACACAATGTGATCTCATCCTGATGCCTGAGCGGCGCGGCGAACTCACGTCTCTCCTGCTTGAAGCCATGGCATGCGGATTGGCCGTCATCGCGCGGGACGATCCCTTCCTTGATGTGGTCGAAGACGGCGCCACCGGATTGACCGTCAAAGGTGATAGTGCGGACGAATGGGCCGAGGTGATCCAGCAACTGCTCGATGATCCGGAGAAGGCGAAGCAAATCGGCATTGAAGGCCGGATTCGAGTGCGCAATACTCATCGCTCCGCTGATCAGGTCAGCCGCCTTGCAGCGACGCTCGAGTGGATGGCCGGCGGAGGCGCGTATCCCTTTCACGAAGCAAGATGAAAACTCTTGTGAGATGCCTCAGGCGCCGCGCCAATTGCCTGATCCATCAACCTCCCTTCGCTGAATGCAGCGTGGCGCGAGCAGTGCGCGGCCGCTGCGGCTCAGTCAGCCAGATACCGAAGACGATCGCCGCTGCAATCGCGTAGAGCAGACAGGCAGGCATCCACATGATGTAGCCGGCAAGCTGCTGATCGAAGATCGGATCGACACCCCACATAACCGTCGTCCCCGCGTAATCGTCGTACCACAATCGAGGTGAGAATGCCATGAACACGCCTAACGCACTGGCATGTAATGTCGTCGTAAAGAGATAGATCACGGCGAGGCCGGCATTGAGTCGCAGCCGATTGATCGGATCGAGAAGCACACGCCAGAAGAGGCACGCAGCGACAAGGAATGCGACATGCTGCAGGTCGTGCAGCATCCTGTTCTGAAGCGCGGCTGAGTACAACTTCGGTAGATGCAACATCCAGAGCACCAGCGCGAAGAGTGCCCACATTAGAAGCGGTTGCCACAGCAGATACCCTTGGATGCGCCACCTGCGCAGGCGTAAGGTCGCTTCGCCGAAGCGACGCCGCATGTTCAATGGCAACGCCCAAAGCGCCGCAGTGACCGTCGATCCAAACACAAGTAGCGGCGCAGCGACCATGATGAGCAGCATGTGCTGAATCATGTGCACTGAATTCAGATCCTCAGCGATGACATCAATCGGTGAAACCAGCGCGAGTACAAGCGCAGAGATGCCTGCGGCAAAGGACCAGGTTTGCCGTACCGAGATGCCATGGCCGCGCCCGGCGTTTCTCCAAAGCTGTTGCGTTCCCAGCATGTACAGCGACAGCAGCAGCACCAGTGCAGCCAGCACCTCGGGTCGCAGGTTCCAAAGCGACCACCATTCGCCGGCTTGAGAATGATGATGCAATTGCGCATGTATAAGTAGCGTCATCATGGGCCTGCCCTAACAGCGGTCGAGATAGAAGAAAATGGGAATGCTCTCGATCAGGATGATGATCGTGAACAGGCCGCTCAACCAGGAGCCGGTCCGCGCGAGGTAGCGATCGGCGGAGCTTGCGCGATCGCCCGCGCCGGCTCGTTCAATGCGCGTCAAGCTGCGATACGCCACGATCGTCGAGGCCAGAGACACCACGATGAGGCAGCTTGAGACTGCGAGCAGCCACAACGCCGGTCGGGTGATGCCGAGGATATTTGAGTGATCGAGGCCGGCGACGCATGCGAACTCTGCAATGAGATAGGCAAGCAGCAGGTGAAAGGTCCAGGCACCGGCGCCGCCCATGAGACCGAACCACAAACCACTCCGCTTCGACCTTGATTGAATCTCTAATTGAGCCATCTAAAGTACATGTGGAGAAAGGTGCAACGTTCCATAAATGAAAACTCCGGCAATCGATGCCGTGTGCCAGAAGAGAGAGGACACCTGCATCGTCAGAGGCGCGTAGCTGCGCGGATTGACTCCGTCATGCACAAGCCGTGCGTGTGTCGCCACGACCAGTGCAAGACTGACCACGACGAGCAATACGTGAATCCAGATGATGAGGTGGAAGATGGAGGCATAGGCGCTATGAATCGGCGCAAAGCCGGCGCGAGACAGCACGACACCCTGAACAACCAGGCACACCACACCCAAGCAAAGCGCACCGCCAAGACCCGCATGTGCCGACTTCAGCTTCGCTGCGCTGTACGCGGACCGCGCAAAGAGCATGCAGCCACTTCCAAGCAGCAGCGATCCATATCCCGCTGCTGGTAGGGCAATCTGAGGCAGGGGGAGATCACCTTGCGGCCAACGGTCGGAGAACAGGCGTATGAAGAAGTATGAGTAGAGCAGCGCAGCAATACATGTCCCGATGCATGCTTGCAAAAAGACAACCCCCCACCACGGCGCAGAACGTGTACCCGTGGCAAAGAGCGGCAATCCGGTTCTGGTTTCGATGTCGCTCGCCTGCAGCCGCTCCACATGAGAGGCGCCAGGCCACAACCAACGTACTGCAACGCCTACCGTGAAGACGGCCGCGCCCAGTGAAAGAAGATACGCATCAAGCAGAACTCCGCTGAACGTCACAAGCAGGCCAAGTGCCGCGATGATGGGAAGGTGCGTAGGACTTGCCAGAAACTGGATTGCCTGTGGCTCCGCTGTCACCGCATCGGTAACAAGCGTCGCGCGCCACTCGGCCGGCTCTCTCCGCATGCCCTGCCGCGCTTTCTTACTTCGCGCCGACTCATCCGGCGATTCCTTGTGCCAAAGCGCGTTGACGCTCGCCACGACCGGCGGCTGCTCAAAGCCGTAGATCGGTGGCGGTGATTTGATGGACCATTCCAACGTATCCGCACCCCATGGGTTGGCCCCCGCCTGCTTCCCTCGCCGCCAACTCCAGATCAGGTTCACAACGATCACCACCACACCTGCGCCCAGCACGAACGCGCCGATCGTGGCGACCAGGTTGTAAGCATCGACTTCGAGGACTTCCTTATAGGTGTAGACACGCCGCGGCATGCCGAGAAATCCCATAACGTGCATGGGAAAGAACGTCACGTGGAAGCCGAGAAATGTCAGCCAAAAGCTGCACTTGCCCAGTGCTTCACTGAGTAGACGACCCGTGAACTTGGGCATCCAGTAATGCAGCGCGGCAAAGATCGGAAAGAGCACCCCGCCGATGAGCACATAATGAAAGTGCGCAACGATGAAATAGGTGTCATGCACCTGCCAATCGAACGGCACGATCGCCACCATGACGCCGGTCATCCCACCCGCGACGAAGATGAAGAGAAAGCCAAGGATGAAGAGAAACGGAGACTTATATATGAGCGGCCGGCGCCAGATCGTTGCGATCCACGCAAAGACCTGGATTCCGCTGGCGATGGCGATAAGCAGACTTGCGGCGGCGAAAAAGTTCATTGAGAGCGTCGGCAGCCCTGTCGCGTACATGTGGTGAACCCACAGGCCGAAGCTCAGGAACGCCATAATGACGATGGCGATAACAACTAGGATGTAACCGGCCAATGGACGACGCGCGAAAACCGGCACGATCATTGACACGACACCCGTTGCAGGGAGGAACATGATGTAAACA
>CAZFZT010000088.1:0-12907 GCA_964523675.1 uncultured Isosphaeraceae bacterium | reverse complement strand
AGGATGGCGAGCAGGTCGTGGCCCGGCGGGACGAGACCAGCGCCGATCCGGTGCGCCTCGGCGGCATCGGCGAGCGAGTCGGTGAAGACATCGCGCAGCGCACGGGCATCGAAACCCGAACCACCGTGCTCGGCCACGTGCTGCGCGGCGGCGGACCGATCGCAGCCGATCGCGTCCTCGCCTCGCGCTTCGGGTATCGAGCGCTGAAACTGCTGATGGCCGGCGCAAGAGGCCGCATGGTCGTCATGCAGAATGGCGCGCTCGATGATGTCGAAATCACCTTCGCAGCAAATAAGCAGCGGCTTGTGCCCATCGATCACCCGCTCATCCGCGTCGCCCGAGCAGTGCGCACGTCGTTCGGCGATTGATGGCTGCGATCGATTGTCGCGTCAATCAGCCACGTTCTGCTCGAGTGACCGTGCAATCGCTCCGCCGATGCTCCGCATCATGTCGGACCAGGTGGCGGCATCGATGCCGAGCGGATCAACCTCGATGAGCGCTGCATTGGTTTCATTTCGTACGCGCTCGGCGGCGGCTGCGGCGAACTGCGGTTCGATGAGAATTGCGTGGATGTGCTCCTGACGAATGTGCTCGATCGCCCTTCGCAGATCGCCCGGCGACGGCTCAAGCGCTGCAAGCCGTCGCAGTACGATCGGTTCACCCAGACCGTACCGATTCGCCAGGCGCGAGAACACGTTGTGGTGCGTGACGATGCGCCGGCCTCGGTGTGCCTCCAAGAGCCGCTTCAGATCCTCATCAACACGAGCAACAACATGATTGAAGCGTTCGCGTAATGCTGCGATTGCCTCCGCCTCGGGCTCGGTACGGCCAAGGCCCTGCTCGATCTCCCGCGCAAGCAGTGCTGCAAAGGCGCGAACCAGTTCGGGATCGACCCAAAAGTGTTCATCAATCGGGCCGTGGTCACATTCCGGTCCATGTGCATGGTCATGGGCGTGATCATGCTCGTGCAGGTTCTCGTGTTCCGCTTCGAGATCGACGACATCATCGAATCGCGCCAAGCGCGTTCTGGCAGGCAGGCCGCGAGCGGCCCAGTCATCGAGTCCCAGCCCGTTGAGGATGACAAGGTCCGCCCTCTGGAGCATGGCTACTTGCGCGCTTGTTGGTTCAAAGCCGTGCGGTGATACCTCAGGCGCGAGAATTGTGCTCAGCTCAACCCGCTCCGCAAGGGCAGAATCAAGAAGCAGCTCGCGCACGATCAACTCGAGCGGCCGTATCGTCACAACGACACGCAGCCGGCCGCTGGCATTATCGTCGGCAGCAACCGGCGCATTCGGCCGGCATGCGACAAGGGCCACTGCTATGACGGCACAGACGATGAGGAAGATGGATGGTGCGGGTCTAGGCAATGGTTGGTGAGAGGTAGAGTTTAAACGTCGAAACGTCGAAACGTCGAAACGTCGAAAGGTCGAAACGTCGAAAGGTCGAAACGTCGAAACGTCGAAAGGTCGAAAGGTCACTTTATCCCTCTGCCCCTCTGCCCCTCTGTCCCTCTGCCCCTTCGCCCCTCTGCCCCTTCGCCCCTCTGCCCCTTCGCCCCTTCGCCCCTCTCCCCCTATCTTTCCCCCATGCCGCAGCGCATCTCCATTCTGTTCGTCTGCATGGGCAATATCTGCCGCAGTCCGCTGGCCGAGGGGCTCTTTCTTCATAAGGTGAACGAGCGCGGCGTCGCGGACCGTTTCAGTATCGACTCGGCCGGCACCGGCGGGTGGCATGCTGGCGAATTGCCGGATCATCGCATGAGGCAGACCGCTGAGCGCTATGGCATCGCGCTTGTCAGCAGGGCCCGCCAAGTGACGAAGCAGGACTTTCACGAGTTCGACTACATCATCTGCATGGATGCTGACAATCGTGATCATCTCCTGTCGAGCGGCGCGCCGGCATCCAAGGTATCGCTCCTGCTCTCGCATGACCAGGCCACCAGGGCCATAGAGGTGCCCGATCCCTACTACGGCGGTGATGAAGGGTTTGAGCAGGTCTTCCAGCTCGTCGATTCCGCGTGCGATGCGCTGCTTGATCGACTCTTGAGCGGTAGCTGAGCAGTAGCGCTTCGTGAAGAACCTCCAGCCACGACCCATGCTACACTCACGTTATGGCGCCATATCAACAGTGCCCATCGACTTGCAACGTGCTGCTCATCGGTGGCGGGGGACGCGAGCATGCGTTGGCATGGCAGCTGCGCAAGTCGCCACGGTTGGGACGATTGTGGCTTTCTGATGCGTCGAACGCCGGGCTGCAATCGCTGGGCGAGCCGTGTCCGGTGGCGATGGACATGCGCGACACGTTCCGCATGTCGCGGTGGTGTGAAGCGAATGACATCCATCTTGTGGTGGTCGGACCGGAGGTTCCGCTTGCGCAGGGCATCACCGATGCGCTGCAGACACCGACGCGGCGCGTGTTCGGCCCATCCAAGGCCGCTGCGCAACTGGAAGCGGACAAGGCCTTCGCCAAGCAGATCATGCGCACCGCATCGATTCCGACGGCCGAGTCGCGCACGTTCACCGATGCTGAGTCCGCCAGGAACTTCGTGATCGCTCGTGATCTGCCATGCGTCGTCAAGGCAGCCGGTCTTGCAGCCGGCAAAGGCGCAATCGTCTGCGACACCGTCGATGAAGCGCTCGAAGCGATTGAACGTACGCTCGTGCAGCGCGAATTCGGCGACGCGGGTTCCAAAATCATCATCGAAGAGAAACTCACCGGCCAGGAAGTGAGCGTCCTCGCGTTGGTGGATGGCAGGATGATCTGGCTGCTCGATCCGTGTCAGGATCACAAGCAGGCGTTTGAAGGTGACACCGGGCCGAACACCGGCGGCATGGGCGCCTACTGCCCGACGCCGGTCATCGATCGCGAAACGATGGCGATTGTAGAACGGGAGATCATGGTGCCGACCATCGATGCGCTGCGCCGGGACGGCATCGAGTACCGGGGTGTGCTTTACGCCGGTTTGATGCTGACGCCCGGCGGGCCGCGCGTGCTGGAGTTCAACTGCCGCTTTGGTGATCCGGAATGTCAACCCTTGATGGCCCGGTTTCAAGGTGATCTGATTGAGGTGCTCTGGGCAACTTCGATTGGCCGGCTGGCGGATGTTGACTTTGACTTTGATGATCGTGTGGCGTGCTGCGTGGTGATGTGCTCGGAGGGATATCCCGGTTCATATGAAACCGGTCGTTCGATCACAGGCATTGAGGAGGCCGAGGCGATGTCGGGGCCCAGCGGTGAGGTCCACGTGTTTCACGCAGGAACTTCGGTCAAAGGCGGTGAGGTGGTCACAAGCGGCGGGCGCGTGCTGGGTGTGACGGCGCTGGCGCATGATCTTCGCACAGCGCGCGATCTGGCGAACGCGGCGTGTGAGAGGATTCACTTCAAAGGCGCACATTGGCGGCGCGATATCGGGGACAGGATTCTGAAAGGCGCAGGCGAGCGCGCGAAACCGCAAGCGGCTGTGGGGTGATGATGACGCAGTGCCTGCCGCACCGCACCAACGACGAAGAACTGTGAGATGTTCTGCGCGTAGAGCAATCGGATCCGCATGGACGCGCGGCTTGAAAACGTTGACGGATGTGCAGGCACGAGGGCACTACACCCTTGATCGGAACAGAATGTTACCTCAAGGTGAGCATCGGCTGCCCTTGGTCATTGGCCTGCACATCGAGTGTACGGCCATCGAGCAGTTGCTCCACCGACTCGTCAAGAGCCAGCAGCGGCTTGCCGTTGTGCTCGACGATGGTGTCGGCGTCTGACTGCTGATCGAGTTCCATCGCCAGCCGGTTGTCCGCTCCCTGCACAATCCGAAAGCACGACTGATCGCGTTCTTCATCGGCAGCGGCCGCATCGAGGGCGGCAGCGAGGTGTGACTTGGCCTGTTCGGTGACTTGCATCATGAGGGGTTCCTTTCTGAACGGGTCACGGTCTTCGGCGAATAGTCCAGTCGATGCTACTCATGCGAGTGTCAAGTCTCGACCGCAAATCCAAACTTTCTTGGGCAGCGCCAAAAGTGAGCCACGCCTCGCATTACTGCAAGGCGTGGCGGACATTGAATTGAGGTGAGGGCTGTTATCCCCACTGTGCGAGCAGCATGAGCAGATCGGGCACGCTGACTGAGCCGTCGCCGGTGAGATCGGCGGGGCAGTAGGTGGGCATGGTGCATGGACCCCATGCTTGGAGCAGGAGCAACAGGTCACTTACATTCACGGAGCCGTCGTAATCGAGGTCGCCGGGCGCAGGCGTGAAGGCGAAGCCGTTTGCGCGGATTGGAAAGTTGCCGTTCCATGCGAAATCGCTGTTCACATCCAGTTGATCGGTTGACGTGGCAGTCGCTGCGATGTCCGCGGGGTCGAGGTCATCGCTTGCTGAAAGAAACCAACTTTGCCCCGTCGGCTCGCTGACATCGAGGAAGAACGGCAGGATCGCATCATGGACCGCCTCCAACTCCACGCCGATGAAGAACCGGCTGCCTGCCGGGCCGACGTATACCGGATCGATGGAGACGACAACGGGCTCCGGTGACCACGACCCCTGGCTCACCTCTTGTGAAGCGAGCAGCAGAGCGTCGGATGGATCGCCATTGCCAACTGTATCGCGCCAGATGTGCAGCGTCATCGGCACCTCGCTGAGCGCGGGAATGATGACCGCGCCCTCAATGTAACCAGTCCAAAAGTCAATCTCGACTTCGTCGATGACTTCTGCCCCCTTGCGAGTCTCGAACTCGTTCAAGTAGATCGCCTGCGGCGTGTCGTTGTGCAAGAACAAGGCGTCGTTCTCGCCATCGTCGTGCTGGTATGTCGCGCATAAGAGTGCGGCAAGATCCGCGCAGCCCTGGTGCCAGTCTTCAAGGCAGCACGTTGGATCGATCTCGGCAATCTGGCGAGCGCAACCGATGCTGACGCATCCGGGATCACGCCCAGTATTAACACACTCAGTTTGTGATTCAACACAGGGGAGCCCGCAAGTGAATCCGGCCAGATTAAAAGCTGGTACACCTTCAACCTTGGTGAAGTCACCGCCAGCATAGAGCCGTGGCTCGTGCGCGCCGTTGTTATCGAAGGTGGCAAGCGAACTGACGTATCCCGGTGAGTTCAGGAATAACCCCTCCCATTCTGAGCCGTCCCAGCGAGCAAGCCCTCGCGCGGGCACTCCACCTATTGCGAGAATATGTCCGCCCGCATAAAGCGATTTGTCGCTACCGACCTCAACTTCCGCCAGCGCCTGAATGTGGGCACCAGAGAAACCAGTGCCGACATTGGACCACTGACTTCCGTTCCATCGCGCGAGTGAGTGGATATCAACGACATCGTCCCACGAGTTGCGAGCGAAGTGAAGGTAGCCCCCTGCGTAGATCGCTTCGCCGCTGCCGTCATCATGCACGATGAGGGCGTTCACTATTCCGACTAGGCCTGCATTCAATGCGGCCCACTCCTGGGACTCGTGATTCCACTTCACCAGCCCCCGGAACTCACTGTCGTGGAGGATTGTTTCATGGTATAGAAGAAAGCTTCCACCAGCGTATAGGGCCGGCCCATTGCCGTCGTCGAAAACAGTGAGAGCATGGAACATACCGACGCTAAAGAATCCTCCCAGGGGAATCCACTGCTGCGACTCGGGGTTCCATTTTGCGACCTGGCTTCCTGAGTTCGGTGCGAACCAACCGCAAGAATAGAGTGCCGGACCTGTACCGTCGTCGAACACGATCAGTGCACCGACGTAATCCACTTCCTGCTGGCCGACGGCGGACCACTCCTTGCCGTCCCACCGCGCGATGTTGCGTGCTTCGGGAACGCCCGGCACATTAAACCCGCCGCCGACGTAGAGCGCAGTGCCCGAACCATCGTCGAAACTCACGATTGAACGAACTCCGTGCGTATCCCCAGATGGGATTGGCACAAGCCCCTGTCCCAGCGGCGAAAAAGTCTGCGTCTGCGGGTTCCATTTTGCGATGCCATTGACTTCGACGCCGCCCAGATGTGTGAACTTACCGGCGACGTACAGTGCATCGCCGTCACCATCAAGATCAGCGGCGACCGCCACCTTGTGTATGACCTGTTCATACAGCGGAATCGGCGGATTGAACGCGCCCGGCAGGCCGATGGGATCATCCCACCGTGGCGTGCATGTTTCATCAGCATATGAGATCGAGAGAGTCAATATCGGCGCAGCAACGATTGCCGACACGATTGCCGTTCGAATAACACGAGACTCGTACATGTTTCAATTCTCCGTAAGGTAGTTCGCCAGTCCCGAAGGGAGTTCGATACCGCTACTCCGAGCGGGGAGTCACGACAGCTGTCGTCACATTGGGGTCCCTGAGAGGTTGCGTTCAAGTCGCGCAGGTCGCTACATGTAGATATGCCAGGTCCGTATGGAGATTGCGCGCAAAGAAGCCTTTTTTTCGAAATTGAGCTGTGCCCGAGTTTGCTCTTCGGTTCAGTGCTCCTGGTGTCTAGTTCATGAACCTGCATTCCAGCCACTGAGCAACTCAAGAAGATCAGCCACGCCTGTCGTGCCGTCGCCGGTGAGATCGGCGGGGCAGTAGGTGGGCATGGTGCATGGACCCCATGCTTGGAGCAGGAGCAACAGGTCACTTACATTCACGGAGCCGTCGTAATCGAGGTCGCCGGGCGCAGGCGTGAAGGCGAAGCCGTTTGCGCGGATTGGAAAGTTGCCGTTCACTGGGAACGTGCTGTCATTGTCGAGCCGTTCAATGACAAACGCCGTCGCTCCGATGTCGGCTGGATCGATCATCGTATTCGACGCCACGATCCAACTTCTGCTCGAAGGCGCGCTTACGTCGAGTGACACGACCTTGAACTGACTTGGCATCTCAAGCTGCAGGCCGATGAAGAAGCGGCTGCCAGCCGGCCCGACGTACGCCGGATCAATCTCGATGGAAACCGGAGCGGCCATCCACGGCCCTGCAATGATTTCTTGTGAAGCGATGAGTACAGCATCGGCCGGATTGCCTTCGCCGACGGCGTCGCGCCAAAGGTACAACGTCATCGGTAGGTCGCTGATAAGTTCCGCCGTGTCCCAAGTTTCGGCGTGGTCCGGCCAAAAGTCGATCAGAACCTCATCAAGAGCTTCTGCGCCGGCGCGGGACGTAAACTCATTAATGTAAATGGTATGCGTCGCAATCTGCACAGTGAAAAGCCAGTCGGTTGATCCGTCATCAAGCTGATAGGTCTCGCAGAGATCGGCGGCGAGCGCAGCGCAACTCGCATGCCAGTCTTCAATGCAACAGGTCGGATCGATCCTGGCGACCTGATTCGCGCAGCCGAAACTGACGCAACCCGGCGTCTCGCCGACATCGCCACATTCGTGCTCTGCTTCGGGACAGGTGGGTCGGCATGTAAGACCGGCAAGGTTGAAGGCGGGCACTTTGCCAACGGCGTAGAAGCCGCCGCCCGCGTAGAGCCGTGACTCGTGTAAACCGTTGTTGTCGAACGCTGTGAGGGAAAACAGATTCTGGTTCGCGACAAGCGGGATAGGCGTCCACTGCTCGCCGTCCCATTTCGCAAAACCATTCGCGGGCTGTCCGCCTGCCATTTGAAATTGGCCGCCGGCGTAGAGCGCCTCGCCAGTGCCATCGTCAAAGACCGCAAGCGACCGCACGTCATCAGAACCCCCGTCCAAGCCGCCGCCGACATCCGTCCACTCCTTGCCATCCCACCGCGCGATGTTATTGACCGCAATGCAGTCTTGGTCGGAATGGCAAGCGGTATAGAAATCCCCAGCAACGTACAGCGCATCGCCGCTGCCGTCGTTGTAGACCGCCAGCGCGTAGACGGTGGGGGAGACGCCACCTCCAACGGGAGTCCACTCTTGCTTGACATGATCCCAGCGGGCTACGCCCATGATGGGTCCGAAGGTCAATGTGAGCTCATCCACGACGAAAAAGCTGCCGCCGGCATAAAGTGCCGAGCCGTTCCCATCGTCAAAAGTTGTCAGCACAAGCGAGTCCGAGTGCCCTCCGAGGCTCTGGATGGGCTGGCCCAACAACGACCATTCCTGCGCATTCGGATTCCACTTGGCAAGGTATTTGCCCTTGGCGGGCCATGCGACGGTGTAGAGCGCAGCACCGGTGCCATCATCAAACACGATCAGATCGCCGACTTCATACACTTCCTGCTGACCGACGGCGGACCATTCCTCACCATCCCACCGCGCGATGTTCTTTGCGCCCGGAACGCCGGGCACTTCGAACGTACCCGATACATAAATCGCACGTCCCGAACCGTCATCGAAGGTAACGATTGAGTGGACCGAGGTAGTGCTGAAATGGGAGGTCAGCACAAGCCCCTGTCCCAGCGGCGAAAAAGTCTGCGTCTGCGGGTTCCATTTTGCGATGCCATTGACTTCGACGCCGCCCAGATGTGTGAACTTACCGGCGACGTACAGTGCATCGCCGTCACCATCAAGATCAGCGGCGACCGCCACCTTGTGTATGACCTGTTCATACAGCGGAATCGGCGGATTGAACGCGCCCGGCAGGCCGATGGGATCATCCCACCGTGGCGTGCATGTTTCATCAGCATGTGAATTGGTGAAGATCGCCATCGGCGCAGCAATTGCCGCCGACGCGATGGCCGTTCGAATAGCTCGTAACTTGTACATGTTGCACTCCTCCGCAGAAGGTGTTTGCCGCTTCCCTGAAGGGACCGCCCCCACAGGGTCCGCTGAGCGAACTCTACGGGTTTCGGATTGGTGGGTCAAGTCATGGCTGTTGGCCTTTGGCGGTTGGCCCGTTGCCGATCCCCGATTGCCAGCGCATAACCGCGGGCTTCCGCCACGCGGCTTTTGGCTGCTATTCATCGGGCAAAGGGCCTATTCACTCAGGGCATGCGCCCCAGCCGCTGAGCAGTTCGAGCAGGTCCGGCACGCCGACGGTTTCGTCCTGATTGATGTCGGCGAGACTGCCGGGGTTTGCGCCCCATGCGCTGAGCAGTTCAAGTAGATCGGGCACGCCGACCGACCCGTCGTCGTTGATGTCGCCGGGGCATGTTTTCATGAGCATGTAGTTGCGCATCATGCCCATGTCCTCGTGTTCGAGGTTGTGGCAGTGAAAGAGGAACATGCCGGGATATCGGCTGGTGCGCTTCAGGAGCGTGATGCTCTCGCCGGGCATGAGCAGAATCGTGTCCTCCCAGCCGTCATCGACGTACCCTTCGCTCACCGTCGCGTAGTTCGCGGCGAATTGCGGCAGGATCGACCTGCTGTACACCTGGTACGGCGCGCCGTGCGCGTGGATCGGGTGCGGCAGGGTGACCATATCCGTATCGGTGTTGGTGAACTTCCAGATTTCGAGCGTGTTCGTCGTGGTCATTTCATTCTCTGCAACGCCGTGCATGTCATACGGCGCGCCGTTGATCAGCCACTGTCCGAGCTCGAAAGTGAGCGGAAACGTGCGCGGGTTTTCCGCATTGGTGACCTCGCTCATCTGAAGTCGCTCAAGGTCCGAAAGAACGGCCGGGAGGACGCGGGTTTCACGCTCCGCGCGGTCGATCGAGAACTCCATGATCTCAAACTCGGAGCCGTTGGGAAGCGTCGGCGACCCACCGCCCCCGCCTTGGAATGCAAGCGACTTGAGTTTCACCTGCGTACCGACCTCGTAACCAGTGAAGTCCGCCCACACTTCGATGCGCTCGCCGGGGGCAAGCATGACATACGGCCGGGTGACCGGCTCCTCCAGCAGCCCGCCGTCGGTGGCGATGACGGTCACGGGCGTGCCATCACTCCAGGCAAGTTTATAGATGCGGGCATTGGAGCCGTTGAGAATGCGCAGGCGATACATGCGCGTCGCAGCGGAGACGGAATAGTCGGGCTGGCCGTTCACAAGGATGTGATCGCCGAGATACCCAGCCATCGACATCTGGTAGATGAACTGGTTGTTTGCGTCGAAGCGGCGATCCTGCAGGATGAGCGGCAACTCGAACTCACCGCTGGGAAGATCAAGCGCCTGCTCTTCATCATCGGAAACGATCAACATGCCAGCAAGGCCGCGCATCACCTGCAGGCCGGTGGCGCCGTGCGGATGCGGGTGGAACCAGTAGGTGCCCGCGCGATTGATGATCTCGTAGGTGTACTCTTTGACTTCACCTGTGCCGATGGCGTCGTGCGGATGGCCGTCCATGATGGAAGGCACATCCATGCCGTGCCAATGCACGATCGATTCGTCGGGCAGATTGTTGATGAAGGTGATGTTGAGGCGATCGCCTTTGTGAACGCGGATGATCGGCCCGAGGTAGGAGTTCGGAATTGTCTGGAGGGCACCGGCCGGCCCTTCGAGGAGTGTGCCTTCGAATGCCCACACATCGGTCGATTGGCCCGGGCGTATGTGCTGCTGGCGCGGGGCAGCCCGCAGTTCAATCGAAACGGTGTCGGCGGCGGCGGCGGCGGCTGGCAGCGCAGCGACGACACAAGTGACGGTAAATGCGGTTCGTAACGAAGTGTGAATGGATACCATCTCTTCCTCTTCTCTTCTCCGAAAGGGGTGATCAACAAAGGCAATTGCAGCAACCAGGGGCGAGATTGATCGCGTTGAGCGAGAAACTGCGAGTATGGGGCACCATTCGCACGAGGTCAACAAAACGATCCCCGAGATTTCCACATGCAAGTCGTTACCGGACCGCCAGCCATGAACAGCCGTTACAGGCCGATTGCGGTGGCAGGGGCTTAGCCGTTCCCATATCATCCGGCCGAACCGAGCACAGGGAGCAATCGCTCCCTCGATGCCTGACGTCCTAACGCTTTCATCCCTCCGCCCCTCCACGCCCCATGCCCAAGAGAACGATCGATCAAATTGATGTCCGTGCCAAGCGTGTCCTCATGCGTGTCGACTTCAACGTGCCGCTTGATGAGAATCAGCAGATCACCGATGATCGACGCATTCGCGAGGCCTTGCCGACCATCAAATCGGTTGTTGAACGTGGTGGGCGACTCGTCCTTATGAGCCACCTGGGCAGACCCGAGGGTGACGGCTTTGAAGCGGACCTCTCGCTGAAGCCGGTAGCCGATCGGCTTGCTGAACTGCTGCCGGGAGTCAAGGTCGCCTTTGCCGGAAATGACTGCGTTGGGTCGGAAGCGGCCGGGGCGGTTGAATCGGTTGGCGAGGGCGAAGTCGTTCTCCTCGAAAACCTTCGCTTTTATGCCAAGGAACAGAAGGGTGACGAGTCGTTTGCGCGGCAACTCGCGGCATTTGGAGACATCTATTGCAATGACGCGTTCGGCACCGCCCACCGCAAGGACGCCTCAATGTATGCGGTTCCCAAGGTGATGGAGGGCAAGCCGCGCGTGGCTGGCCTGTTGCTTCAGAAGGAACTCCAATACCTCTCCGAAGCGCTGAGAGACCCACAGCGACCGTTCGTAGCAGTGCTCGGCGGGGCGAAGGTCTCAGACAAGCTCGGCGCCATCACGAATTTGCTCGGCCGCGTCGATACGATCCTCATCGGCGGGGCGATGGCCTACACCTGCATCAAGGCGCTTGGCTTTGAAGTTGGCTCGAGCATGGTGCAGGCCGGCATGGTGCCGCAGGTCAAGAAGATGCTGGATGACGCCAATGCCAGTCATACCGACCTGATCCTTCCACGGGATCACGTGTGCGGCAAGCAGATCACACGCATGACTCCTGTGCAGGTTACGAAGGAATCCATCCCCGAAGGATGGATGGGCCTTGACATCGGCCCGGAGACGACGGGTCAGTTTGCGGACATCATTGGTAACGCGAAGACGATCGTGTGGAACGGCCCGATGGGCGCGTTCGAGACGCAGCCGTTCGATGTCGGAACGAAGCAGGTCGCAGAAACGATCGCGCAGGCCACAGCAGCTGGCGCGGTCTCGATCATCGGCGGCGGCGACACCGCGGCGGCGGTTCACAAGTGGGGGCTCGCAGACAAGTACACGCACGTCTCAACCGGCGGCGGCGCATCCCTTGAAATGCTCGAAGGCAAGACGTTCGAAACCGTCGAGTTGCTCGACGATGCGTAAAGGCGCATCCACTTCATCTGAGCGGCGAGTTGCAGCAATGCTCATCCGACCGCGCTTGAGGTCGCGGCTAGAGCAGGCATAGTACAATTGCATCGGCGAGGGGAATGCGAAAGTTCCGTTCGCACGTTGTTCATGCAGGCGGAACGCCCACACTCCCCGATCCAATCTCGTGCTGCTCTAAGAGGTCCAGTTCGCGAGAAGAGTGAGCAGGTCCGGAATGCCGACGCTGCAGTTGTGATCTAGATCGGTGGGACAGGTCGCGGGGCCGCACGTTTCGCACTCGCCCCATGTAGCGAGCAGGATAATCAGATCAGGAACACCCACTGCACCGTCGCCATCAAGGTCGCCAGGAACGGACGGCACATCGCAGTCTTCGACGAATGTGTTATCGCCAAGGTCCGCCCACGAACCGGCGACATGCTCTACCTCGTTGCCGCAGAAAACGACACTCTCAAAGCCGGCGTTCGCAGACGCTGCGCTTGAGATGCCGCCACCGCTGAAGGCAGTGTTCTTTGAAATGGTTGAGTTCGAGACGATTGCGGTTCCCGTGCTGTTTCGAATCGCGCCGCCTGCTTCGGCGGTGTTTCCAGTGAAAAGTGATTGCGTGATGAACGCATCAGATGCATTTCGAATCGCGCCGCCGGAGCCGAAGGTCGAGGTATTGCCGGCGAAGGTTGAGCCGGTGACGGTCAATGTTCCGGGAGAAGCGTTGTAGATTGCAGAACCGCCTTGCGCCGACGAGTTGTCGATGAAGTCGCTGGCCATAACAAACATGCCGCTGCCATAGACTGCGCCGCCTCGCATTGCGGTATTGCTGGTAAATGTTGAGGACTGAACGGTCGAACCGACACTTCGCATCGCGCCGCCGTCGTCTGCTGCGACATTACCAGCAAAAGTAGAGTCGCTCACGCCG
>CAZFZT010000087.1:0-12944 GCA_964523675.1 uncultured Isosphaeraceae bacterium | reverse complement strand
CGGTGATACGTGCATACCCCATGCACCAGGTTCGGAAGGTTCTGCCACTCCACGAGGAAAGCATATCAGAAAAGAACCCGACGCCGCACCTGACGATAGGAAGGTGCGGATGGGACGCCGCAGAGGGCGGTGGAGCAGGTTGGTTTCAAGGTTCTGCGTCGATCTGAGTGACGCCGCCGTACCGGCGCGAGCGGCTGGCGTAATCGCGGATCGCTTCGTGCAGGTGTTCGACCGAGAACTCCGGCCAATAGGCGTCGCACACATGAATCTCCGCGTAACTGATTTGCCAGAGCAGGTAGTTCGAGACCCGGCGCTCGCCTGCGGTGCGAATGAGCAAGTCGGGGTCGGGAAGCCCGGCTGTGTAGAGGTGTTCTGCGATGGTGTCTTCGTTGATCGTTTGCGGATCGATGTCGCCTGCACGCACCTGTTGCGCGATCGCGCGCACAGCGTCGGTGATTTCGGCGCGCGATCCGTAGTTGAGCGCGAGCGCGAGCGTCAGCCCGGTGCAGTGGCTGGTGGCGCGGATGGTTTCATCAAGTTCGGCAAGGACCGTTTCGGGCAGGCCCTGACGCCGGCCGATCTGGATGAAGCGCACGTTATGGTCGGCGAGTTCCTGTCGCTGGGTGATGAGCTGCTCAAAGGCGAGCTGCATGAGTGCTGCGACTTCCTCGGCCGGTCGCTTCCAGTTTTCGAGCGAGAAGGAGTAGAGCGTGAGCACTTCAATGCCGAGCCGCCCGCATTCGGTGACGGTGTCGCGCACGGCGCGCGCGCCGGCGCGGTGACCGGCGGTGCGCGGGAGGTTGCGCTGCGTGGCCCACCGGCCGTTGCCATCCATGATGACGGCGATGTGCCGCGGCCGTCGTTCGAGGGGAACATCGAACGGCGCGATGGCGGATGGGATCGACTCGGCTTGCGTCATACGGAGCTCTCAATGAACAGTGGAATGGATCGCCGAAGGATAGGGAGAGGCGGCGCAGCGGCGGCGGATGGATGTTCAGGCAGGCGGAGGAGCAGCGGCGTTAGACCATGACGAGGGTTTGCGATCGTTCCGGGCCGACACTGACGATCTGTACGGGGACGCCGACGTGTTGTTCGATGCGATGGAGGTAGTCGCGGGCGTTGCCGGGGAGCGCGGAGAGATCGTTGCCGCTGACGTTATCAAGGTCTTCGGTCCATCCGGGCATGGTTTCGTAGATGGGTTGGACGCGTTCGAGACCGGCGGCATCGGGGATGAAGCGGTCGGTGATGGAGCCGTCTGGGAGTCGATAGTGGGTGCAGAGTTTGAGTTCGTCGAAGCCGGAGAGTACGTCGAGGAGCATGACGGCGAGGCCGGTGGCGTCGCAGATCATGGCGGCGTACTTGACGGCGACGAGGTCGATCCAGCCGCAGCGTCTTGGGCGGCCGGTGGTGGTGCCGTATTCCCGTCCGCGCGCGCGGATGCGTTCGCCGATGTCGTTGTCAAGCTCCGTCGGGAAGGGTCCGGCGCCGACGCGCGTGGAGTAGGCCTTCATGATCCCCATGACCCGCCCAACATACCGGCCCGCAATCCCTGTGCCCGCCGGAATTCCCAATGTCGAACAATTCGAACTTGTAACATAAGGAAAAGAACCATGATCTAAATCTAATAAACATGCATTTGCACCTTCAAAGAGGATCGACTTATGTTCCTTGACGTAATCATGTAATAAATAAATAGTATCGATGATATGCGCTTCTAACTCTCTTCCAATGGAAGAAAACTGCAAAGCGAGCTGCTCTGAATTGAGCGGCGGCGCATCAACCCCAAGCGCCCGCAATTCCACCGAGCGTATCGCGCAGATGACATCCAGCTTGCGCCGAAGCAGGTCTGGATCGAGTAAATCACCCATACGTATTGCCGTTGAGCGGTGAACTTTGTCCGCATAGGCCGGTCCAATGCCACGTCTGGTTGTACCGATCGACATGTCTACGCCTCTGCCCACTGCACTGCCCGGCGCGGCCCCGGAGAGCAGCCGCTCCATTGCTGCGTCGTGCACCTGATGATACGGCATCACGACATGAGCACGATTAGATACTTTCAGGTTCTCTCCAACGTTGATATGCCGGCTGCGCAATCCCTGAATTTCTTCAATCAGCTTTTCAGGATCGACGACAACGCCGTTGCCGATTACACATGTCTTATCCGGATTGAGAATCCCTGAAGGTATCAGGTGGAGGGCATATCGTTGATCGCCCACAACGACTGTGTGGCCTGCATTTGCGCCACCGTTATAGCGAACGATGACATCATGACGCGCCGTTAACAAATCGACGACTTTGCCTTTGCCCTCATCACCCCACTGGAGGCCAACAACTGCGGTATGTTCTGACATAGATAGCTCTCTATCGATCTTGCGGGACATGGCGAGGGTTCGGCTCGGCCGACACCCGTTCAGGTGGGAAGTTTACACCGGTCCGGAAACGCGAGAGTTCTCCAAAGGGATATGGTTGTCGCTGCCGACAACGTCTCGTCGCTCCCGACAGCCGCTGTCAAGATGCACTCGATTTGAGCCGATACCTACGCGGTTCAGGATCGGCCCCGACCGTCCGAGAACACGTACAGTATGCGACCAGGAGAGCAACGTTGACTTCGAACGAGCCAACTATCCGGATCATGTGCCCGAATCTGCGCTGCCAGCGAGTTCTTGCAGTGCCATCCCACGCTCGCGGCAAGATTGTCCGTTGCAAGATGTGCGGCTCGATGGTCCGCGTGCCAACTCCAAAGAGTCCTTCAGCAGGGCCGGCATCTGGATCAGCTACCGGGGCCGAAGCCGCCGCCGACGATACGCCAGCCAAGCCAGCCGCTTGAGGCAGCGGGTTACTCGACATCTTCCATTGCAACAGCATCACTCCATGTGCCACCGACGCTCGTTGCACAGATAATGCCGTTATCGGCACCAAAGATGATGGCGTCAAGGAGGAAGTCAGCGTCCACACTCGCAAGAGCCGGTGACTCGAGATCAACCACTGCCAGATCGGCGAACATCCCGGGCTTGATCGTGCCGCACCGCAGGCCAAGCGACCTACCGCCGTGGATCGTCGCATAGTCGAGCAATGGATGAGCGACCCGACCGCATTCGTCCGTAACAATGCCTCGGCGTTGGTGCAACAGCCGCTGCCCGTATTCGAGGAGGCGCATCTCCTCGATCATCGAGATTCGCGCATTCGAGTCCGTCCCAAAACAGACTGGCCCACCGTGTTTTACAATCCATGGCACGTTTGCCAGACCGTCACCTAGATTCGCCTCGGTAAGCGGGCAGATGCAGATGTTGCCACCCGCCGAGATGAACTCGTCCAGATCTGCCTCAGCTGTGTGCGTGGCATGTACTGCCGTAAAATTTGGGCCCGGCTGGAGGTGCTCATTGATCAAAGCCATCGGCGTCTTCCCATAATGCCGTACACAATCTTCAACTTCGCGCGGCTGCTCTTCCACATGCATATGAAATGGCAAGCCGCGCCTGCAGGCCTCACGGTACAGATCTCGTATGGTGTCAATTGGAACGGCACGGATCGAATGGGCGACAACCCCAATTGATTGTGTCGCTGAATCAAGAACATCCATGAGTTGATCAATCTGTTGCCAATATTCCGACATCGAACGCGTCGCAAATCGCCTCTGCCCGCCTGAAAGCGGCGCGTAACCTGTATGATCCAGCCCACCAGCTTCATAGAAACCGCTCAACAGCGCCAAGCGGATACCGGCATCGGAAGCTGCGCGAAGCACAATCTCATCGAACGCAAATCCAGCTCCTGATTGGTCATGGTGCAAGTAATGAAACTCACCGACTGTTGTGATACCCGCAAGCCGCGACTCTTCAAATGCCTGACGTGAAAGTGCATACAATCGCTCTTCGTCAATCGCTTCAACAAGCTGATACATCTCCTCGCGCCAGGACCAGAAGCTTCCTCGCCGCCGTTCCGAAAAGCGCTCTCCCTTTCCACGAAGGCCACGCTGAAACGCGTGGCTGTGCGCATTGACGAAACCCGGAATGATCGCCTTGCGCGTCAGTCGTCGCGTCGGAGTTCGATCTGAAAGTTCGCCCACCGCGTCAATACGCCCGTCGTCACTGATAGATATCCGCACTCGTGGAACGAATGCGTCGTCCACCCACGTTAGGTCTGCTTCGATGATCTGCTTCGTCATGGCTGTCGGGTGCACGGTTTGGCCGACCAAGGTCGAACCAAAGCAGGGTATCAATGAAGGGCATGCGGCGTCATTCAGCCCCCTTCCCTCTTTCGACCCCGTCTGCGCCACGATCTTCTTCAAGCACTGCATACGCGACGTGTGAGATCGCACTGTTGATTCTTCGTAAGTGCGTCAGCAGGTCGAGGTGTATCGCACTCGTCTCGTGAGTCTGCCGCATCCCCCTTGTGAGCCGCCCGAAATGCTGGTCTCTAAGTCGCTGCTCATCACGATTGAGCCGCTCTTTATGCCGGAGCAACTGCTGGGCCAGGTTACGGTCGCGTGTGGTGAATGCAGTATCCGCAATGAGTAAGTTCTCGGCTACTCGCCTCTGGAAGTCGTCCAATTCCTGTTCGCCCTCAGGTGAGAATTGCACGCCGAGGCGAATCTTCTTGAGAACCAGTTCAGAGATGTTCTTGTCGATGATGTCGCCGATCGTTTCCAATTCAGCGAGATAACGCAGTTGTCGCATCTGCTCGGAGATATGACTGCCGTCTGCTTCGTCGCGTACAACTCTCGTGAGAAAGCGCTTGATCTCCTGATCGAGCAGGTCCACATCATCATCGCGTTCACCGACCTCTTGAGCTAGCGCTTCATCGTTGTTCTCAAGCGCCTTCCAGATGTCATCAAGCATGCTGCGCACGATCTCGGCAACATGCATGAGCTCGCGCAGCGACTGGCCGAGCGCGATTGATGTATCGCCGATCGCACCCAGTCTGATATGACGTGGCCCGAACGCAGCGGCTTCCTGCGCCGGTTCCGGTACCACACGCGCAATGACGCGAACGATGATGCTCGCCAGTGGCATACCGACGAGTGCGAGTATGACATTGAAGCCGGTATGCGCCATTGCCACCGTGGTGCCTGCGTTACCCGGCGCGCCTTGCAACAACGCAACAAGTGGAGAGATCAACAATAATCCCAGGAACGCGATCAATACCTTCAGGAGCAGATTGGAGGCCGCCAAACGACGCGACTCGACTTGTGTCCAACCGAAGATCAAGGTGGTCACGCCAATGCCAACGTTTGCGCCGAGGACCACCGGTAGCGCGATGTCGAAGCCGACCACCCCGGTGATGACCAGACCAATGGCAAGACCGATCGTGGCGGTGCTCGACTGCATGAAGATTGCGATGATGCAGGCAATCGCTGCGATTGCGAGGGGGTAACTCGCAGCGATGGAGATGATCCTCTCCAGATCAGTTCCGGAGAGATTGCTGGGGACCCCATGCTGAATGAGCCCGAGCCCGATGAAGATCAGACCGATACTGAGAATGATTTCACCGATCCCGCGACTACGCGGCGCTTTGGTGTAGAGGTAAAGAATCACGCCGACGGTAAGCAGCAGCGGCGCGAGCATCTGCTGGTTCAGCGCGATGAGTTGCACCATGACCGTCATGCCGATGTTCGCGCCGAGCATAACGCGCAGCATTTGAGCAGCCGTCATTTGCCCCGCCTGCACAGACTGCACCGCGAGGAGCGACATCGTTGTGCTTGACGGCGCGATGACGGCCGCGCCGAGCCCTCCCAAAAACGCAAGCACGGGTCGATCACCCAGCCGCTGCATCCATGTACCCAACCTCCTGCCAAAGATCCGGTCCAACCCTCGGCGAAGCGTCCGTACAGCGTATAGCAGCAATGCGACGCCGCCAGCAATGAAGAGGAGCATGTGCATTAAAGGATTCGATGGTCAATGGTGAATGGAGGAAACCGCTTGCACATCAACCTTGCAGTGATACGCCCGGTAGCGACTCTGCTGAAGGATCAACCAACACAAAGAAAGGCCCTTCGATTCCTACTCCTCGTACGCAATCTGCAGCAGAAGCCGGCTGAGGGCTGCTCGAGCCCTCGCTGTTGGAAGACACATCTCGTGGCACGCCACTTTCCTCCTCCTTTAGTCCATCACTTCCGAATGAATACTCGCTTCTTCACCTGCGAGCTTCTTCTTAACGTAGTTCTTCATCCACGTTTCAAAGCTACGCCCAGCAGCGGTATCCCGGCCGGTGAAAGCAATTGATGTGAGTGCCTCCACCGGAATCGAAAGTTTCTCATGGCGATCCTTCGGGATGGCGCGTACCGCCACCACCTCACCGCGCTCACGTTTGATATCAAAAATGAAACATTCGATCTGCGAGATCGACGAATCGACTTCTCCCACTCCCGACGGCAGAACAAAATCGGAGCGGACCGAGATCGTCACATCGCCACGGTAGTCGACGGCCAGTTCAATGGCCTTGCGCATCGCCACCGGGTCTTCGGCCGTTGCTTCCAGCCCCTGCGTTGCGGCGTGCTGGGTCTGATGAAGTACTGCTTTTGTTTCTTGCGGCATCTCGTCTCCAGCGCCTGGCTTGGTTGTTTACGGACTCCAGTTCCGACCGGACGAGGTATCGACGATCGTCCACTGGAACTCCTTTGCGATCTTATGAAGAACGAGCCAGCCGATCTCCTCCTCGTTGACGGTCAACAACATCTGGGTAACCGGCGAGCCGTCGTCCTCCTCGCCAGGCGGAAAATCGATTCGGATCCCCGGCCCATGCAGCGAGCTCGGGTCCGCCCCATCGGTGCTGGTGTTGAACCGCGAAAGTTCACTTGTAATCTCGCCACGTGTGCCGATTACCGCGAGACCGTTGTCTGTCGCGCCGCCTCGAGCTTGGATGACGTACTGCTGAGCCATTGAAAAGAGGATCTCTTCACACCCAATTGCTTGGAAAAGTCGCCGTTGTACCCCACGGACGCGGTTTTCGCAACCTGCTAAGCCCTTGTTCAGCGGAGAACGCCAAGTTCGAATCGCAGGCTTCCGGTTACTGCCGAACCAAGGCTTCTGAGCGTGAGCGCAAGCGGCAACCACTTCAACTTCATGTCCGTCGATACTCGCGCTGGACATCCGGTCCAAGGGCGAACTCGCCATTCGTTACCCGCTCAATGGCATCGATGATGAGGTCAGCTCCTTCGTGCTTAGAGATGTAGCCCCATGCGCCCGCCTCGATCGCCCTTTCGATCAGTTCCCGCCTCACGTGTCCACTCAGCATCAAGACGCGGACGTTGGGAAAGAGCTCACTCACTTCATGCAGTGCCTCAAAGGCGTCCTTGCCTGGCATGTCGATATCCAGCAGGATGACGTTCGGCTTTGTACGGAACGCTTCCTGCACGAGATGATTGGCATCGCGCAGCTGCCCGATCCACTCGAAACCGCCTCGCTCAATGTCGAGTTTGATGCGGATACCTTCAGCCACGAGGTCATTGTCATCGACACACAGGACGCGGATTGGCTTTCGTGCCCGTTGCGAAGGTGATGAACCGGGGCCACGTTGAATCATGTTCCGGAATCCTTTCGTTCAAGTTCAAAGCGCTCGGCAATACCTCGCGCTACGCGCCAGATCTCGGAGGGCTTCGGTTGTCTCGGCAGTTCGATGATACGACTGAAATCCGGTCCGTGCGGCACCGTTCCCAGGAGAATCGCGTGCTTCCGTTCACCCGCCGAAGCGAACTCACGCGCAAGCCGCAGGGTCTTGGAATCCGAGTCTGCCACCCAGACATCGATAGCAGCATTAGTTGGTCGATCTCCGTGCTCAACACCAAAGCCGAGCGAGCGCAGCACCGACGTAATGTGGCTTCGGCTGCGGACATCCTGCAGCGACACAAGCGCATTCAGCGAGCCGGATTGACGATCACGAGACACCCGATCAGCATGCGCGACGGGAAGATCGAGTGTGAATGTGGAGCCGTGGCCAACTTCCGTCTTGAGTTCGATGCGCGCTCCTGACTGCTGCACCATGCCGTGGACCAGTGCAAGACCCAACCCGGTCGAAATGGCGCGAGTTTTGGTTGTAAAAAAGGGTTCCATACATCGGCTGGCCACCTCCGCCGACATCCCTGGACCGGTATCGCTCACGTCAACGTGCACAACATGGCCAGCCGGGTCTGCGTGGGCGGAGATGGAAACCCTTCCGAAGGCCTGTTCCCGCATTGCTTCACCTGCGTTCTGAACCAGGTTGAATACAACCTGCGTCAGCACATGTCGGGCGATACAGACTCTCGGCAACTTTTCATCGAAACGTGAATCCAGCATGATACGTGAGGGCAGCGCGTTCTTCAGCACCGGCTCCACATCCGGCCACCACTCATGTAGATCCGTCGTATCGCGCCCATACCCCGGTTCATTGGGATCAAGCGCCAGCAGCCGTAGACCGTTCGACAGTCGCTGCAAATACTCGGTAAAGATGCGAATCGCTCGCGTGTCCTCATGAAACTCGGCCGGCAGTCCTTTTGCTTCCATTGAATCCAGCCGCACGCGCAGGGGCAACAACAGATTGCCCATGTCGTGACCGAGTCCGGTTGAAAGCGTACCGATCATGGCCAGTCGCTCGGACTGCCGAAGCTGCTGATGCGATCGCTCAAGCTCGCGCGTCCGCTCCGCAACCAGTTCTTGGAGGTGTTCGCGATGACGTGTCAGTTCCTCTTCGGTCCCCTTTCGTTCGGTGATGTCAACGGCCACGCCGAGCACGTGTGTCGCCTTTCCATCTTGGCCGATGATCGGCCGTTTCACTGTGTACAGCCAGTGAACTCGGCCGCGGTAGTCCGTGACCGCCTCTTCACAAACATGCTCGCGCAGCGTGTCCATGACCTCTAGATCAACCTTGCGAAAGTGCTCAACCTCTTCGCGATTCGGATTGAAATCCGCGTCGGTCTGGCCAAGAAGATACTCAACGCTTGTGCCATACAGCTCTGCAACCGCCGGGTTCGCCAACGTAAAGCGCCCTTCACGGTCTTTCGCAAACGTCAGGTTTGGATTGATTTCGAGTACTTGGCTAAGAAACGAACGCTGCTCTTCCACTGCCTGCCGCCGTCTCTGGCTCCCGATGGCAAACGCGACGTGGTTTGCGATTGTTTGTGCAAGTCGCACCTCGTCTGCTGAGAATTCATGTACAGCGTCGCAGTAGATCATGAACTTTCCCAACAGGCGAGATTCGTATGTCAGCGGAATAAATGCGAGCGACCGAATGCCCTCAGCAACGATGTCTTGCCCCAGCGGCGCCAGCGACGCATCTTGAAGAACATCGGGAACAAGCACCGGCTGTGCAGCGATTTCGTCAGGTGGCCAAGGCGAATGCCCTTCGGCGAGTGCCCGGTATTGCTCCGACAAGCGGCGCCAAGCAGCAAATCGCATCGTTCCGGATTCATCAAGCAAAAGCACTGCAGCGCGCTCCGTGCCAAGCAACCGTGCGAGGGTATCCAAAGCAACCTCAGCTACATCTGCGATGCTCGCCGCTCGACTTGTCGCTTCACTCAGTGCGTAAACCGCCTCGCGCTCGTCAAGCTGGCGCTGGAGCCGCTTCTCCGCCTCCACGCGGTCGGTAATGTCCCGCACGAAGATCGTCGCCAGCCGCTCCCCTTCCTCGGTCGAAGTGACCGTTACCGCAAGTTCTGCAGGAAACTCGCTGCCATCCGCCCGCAAGCCCGGCAATTCCACGTATGTACCGACAATCGGACTCTCGCCCGTTTCGATGTAGCGCTCAAGCTCACGCTGCACATCTTCCTGGTACCGGGGAGGTACCAGCGCCTCGACCGCCGACGCTCCGATGGCTTTCTCCCGATTGAGACCAAAGACGCGTTCCGCTGCTTGGTTGAATTCGACAATGCACCCCTGTGACCCGACCGTGATGATCGCATCAATGGCCGAGTCAAGGATCGCTCGAATCCTGCCTTCGCTGTGGTGCTCGTGGGACAACTGTCTGACTCATCTTTTCCTACGCGTCGGCTCCACCGAAGGTCGCCGCCACTTGGAGTTAAGGTGCAACACCGAGACTGATCAGGCCGGGACGATTCCCCCTTATCCTTGCAGGACCGGCTGCGAACTTCCACAGATTCACCTGCCAACGTAGTTTCGCCACGAATCAAGGGAGTGATTAGGGCTGAACTCCTAGTTTGACTCCTCTGTCCTGTTGACGGTTCCGAACGCTCCGGGGTACAGTGGTGCATGAACAAAGGGAGCAACTATGCCGTTCATGGAGGAACTCCGTAAACTGTTTCGCAAGGGCTCGCGCAACGCCGAGCCGGTGGAGATTGACCTTACTGGGACTCAGGCAGAAGGCCTGGCCGGAGCAGTCGATCATCCCACCGACGCAGATCGCAGCATCGCCCCTGTGCAGCGCCGCAAGCCATCTCTGGCAGAGGTTCAGCGCGGCTATGAGGAGGTGATGAACCTCGTGCAGAAGATCGGCGATCATCTTGACGCACAAAACAAGCGTACCGAACGCTTGGTCCAGTTGATGGAGCGCCTACCCGAAGCGATCGACTCCCTGCCGGAGGTGCATCGTCAGAACGCGAAACTGCTCGAGGTCATGAACGAACACCTCGTGCACAGCCGCGAACGCGATGAGACGCTTGGGCAAGCGCTGAAGCAGATTCATTCGTCAACGGGGCATCAAGCACAGACGCTGCAGCTGCTACAGAAGCAATTCGACACTGGTCGTGATTCAGCTGAACGCATGACTGAAACTTTGGGCTCTTTCAGCAGCGCACTCACAGGGCTGGCGGAGAACAATAACCGCTCTACTGAAGTGCTGTCGGGTTTTCTCCGTTCGACCGAGCAGCGCGAGTCGCAGCTGGTCGAGACGATCAGGCGTATGCAACGTTGGACGCTGGGACTACTGATCAGCGTCGGTGCGCTCCTGATCGTGGCCCTTGTCCTGGCCCTTCTGGCGAACTTACGGTAGTCGACAGCGACAACGTCAGCTGGAGGTGGTGACCGCCGAAGCGATCGCTATGATGCCCACCCATGGCTCACGACACCTCCAAAAAGAACACTGACTTCATCTCCTACAGACTTGCCGAGTGGGCGGCCCACCTTCGCTTCGAACATCTTTCGAACGAAGCCGTTCATCGCGCGAAACTGTTTCTGTACGACTCGTTCGGCTGTGCGCTAGGTGGTTCGCAGCAGCATGATCTGGCCATCATGCTCCGGCACGCGCGGAACATGGGCGGCAAGCCCACCTGTACCGTATTCGGCTCCGGCTTCAAGACTGACCCCGTCATGGCGACGCTGCTCAACGCGCTGTGCATCCGCGCGATGGATTACAACGATATCTATTGGAAGGCAGACCCAGCACATCCATCGGACATTATTCCCGCAGCGCTCACCATCTGCGAAATGAACGGTCTCTCCGGCCAAGACCTTATTCTCGGGACGATCATCGCGTATGAAATCGAGATGCGACTCGCAGAGTTCGGGGAGCCAGGCATCCGTGAGTACGGTTGGCATCATGCAACGCTCACCGCGATGTGCTCGCCGTTCGTCGCGGCCCGTATGTTGAATCTGCCGCCGGAGAAGATTCAGCAGGCGGTCGGCATCAGCGCTTCACCCTCGATGTGCCTCGGCGCGGTGACGGCCGGAAAACTGACGAATATGAAGAATACCGTCGATCCCATGGGCACCCGCTCAGGCGTCGAAGCCGCGCTGCTCGCACAACTCGGCTATACGGGGCCAGAGCACGTCATTGACGGCAAGGAGTCATTCATCCACTGCTTCGAGAAATTCGGCGGCACCTTCCATTTGAACATGCTCACCGATGACCTGCCAACTTCGCAAAGCAGTCACTACAGGGTTCTCGACTGTGGTATGAAATCGTTCCCGATCGAAGCGCTCTCACACGCACCGCTTACGGCCATGATGAAGATCGTCAAGGAACATTCGATCAACCCTGACGATGTCAAGGAGATCAAAGTGGAAGTGATTGCGCGAGCGGCGGACATTCTCGGCGACCCAGCGAAGTATCGCCCCACTTCCAAGGAAACGGCCGATCACTCGCTCCCTTACTCGCTGGCGGTTGGTCTCGTGGATGGCATGGTGACGCCATTGCAGTTCAAGCAGGAGCGCATCGACGACCCGGCCCTGATCCCCGTCATGGACAAGATCAGGGTCGTGCCCAATGACGAATTCGAGTCCCTGTTCCCGAAGTTTCAGCCGAGCCGCGTCACGATCACCATGAAGGATGGAACCAGCCATGCCGAGCGCGTCGATGTTCCCAAGGGCGACCCGCGCGATCCGATGACCGAGGAGGAAATCGCAGTCAAGTTCAACGCCCTCGGCATATCTGTCGTTGGCAAGCAAAAATGCGAGGAGTTGCGATCCTGCATCATGGGCATCGAGAAAGAAGCGAACCTGGATCGCTTCCTTACGCTCATGACAGCGTAGCGATAGCCCCGTGGCGGAAGCCCGCGATTCGGGGGTTCGGGTGCGCCGCGCCCCGCCCGATACCCCGGCAATAGCGACGCCATAGCCATTGAACCTCCTTGCGGGTTTGCGAGTACCGACACGGTCGCTCGCATCATTCACAAGGAGAATATCATGAAGCACCTCGCAACTGCGCTCGCACTCGCTGCATTGGCTCCGGCCACGTTTGGACAATACGCCTGATGTGCGGCTGCTTACGGAGGGCATTCAATCATTCAATCCCCGTAGCGAACTGCATTGGAACCTGACGCTTGAGCCGGGCCAGCAGCACGAGGTGTCGTACACCTGCAAAGTGTTTGTCGCAAGGTAACTCCACGTCGCTCGTCGATACGACCCTCGCCAGTTCGTGCCGGCAATGGCATGCGCATCCGGTGTACACTTCTCCCGCCGCGCTATGGAAGAGTTCATCGCCACAAACATTGGTGAGTACGGTCCGATTGCGGTCTTTGCATTGTTGATGCTCTCCGGCATCGGAGTACCACTTGGCGAGGATCTCGTCATTATCCCAGC
>CAZFZT010000086.1:0-13104 GCA_964523675.1 uncultured Isosphaeraceae bacterium | reverse complement strand
TCGGATGAAAGCAGGTACCTCGTAATCTTGATTGTCGGCACGTTTGCCTGCTCGCAATTCGGCAATCTCATGCGGCTAGCATTCTAACAATCTGCGTCGTTCCTCACGCAGCATAGAGGAGCACCGGATGGGCGAGAATGCTCTCACGGCGATACGGGTTCTTCGACCGCTCAATCACCTGCCGCTCGATGAGGTCGATTTCGCGGCCGAAGAGATTCTCAAGGTCTTCGAGCAGTTTGAAGTACACGTCGTCGAACCCCACGCCGCGCGCGGCGGGGTCGAACTCGACGAGGAAATCAAGATCGCTGCGCTGTGGGTCGAAGTCGGCTCGCGTCGCGGAGTCGAAGAGGTACAGCGCGCGAACGTGGTGCTGGCGGCAGAGGTCGCGAAGGGCGTCGAGGTTGTTGTCGATGAACTTCATGTTGTGGTCGCGAAGTCTCCCCCCCAAGGCCGGGGCTATCTATGCATCACCACTCCGGCCCGCCGGTATAGCGGCCGTACACGTCGGCCATGGCCTGCACCATTTCGCCGAGTGTGCACTTGGCGTGCGCTGCGTCGATAAGCGCGGGCATGACGTTGTCCTGCGCGAGCTCGCTGGCGGCTTCGCGATAGAAGTCCGCATCGACAGGATTGACCTTCTTGCCATCGCCGCGCGCCACCAGGCGAATATTCTCCAGCGCCTGTTCCACCTTGGCAGCGTTGCGATTCTTCTTGAACTGCGCGAGGCGGTCGCACTGGTGCTCTTCGACGGAGTGCGGGATCTGCAGGATTTCGACCTGATGATCTTCGTTGCCTTCGGTGTACGCGTTGATGCCGACGATGATGCGGTCGCCCGCTTCCATCTCCTGGCCGAAGCGGTAGGAGGCCTCGGCGATCGATCTGCGGAAGTAACCCTTGTGAACGCCTTCGATCACGCCGCCCATGTCGTCGATTTCATCGAAGATCGCCAGGCAATCCTTCTCCATCTGATCGGTCAGAGCTTCGACGTACCACGAGCCGCCCAGCGGATCGACGGTGCGGTGAACGCCTGTCTCGTGCGCGAGAATCTGCTGCGTGCGCAGCGCGACGCGCACAGCCGTC
The DNA here is from genome assembly GCA_964523675.1 of uncultured Isosphaeraceae bacterium. Classification (GTDB taxonomy): domain Bacteria; phylum Planctomycetota; class Phycisphaerae; order Phycisphaerales; family SM1A02; genus CAZFZT01. The sequence goes on along the minus strand of CAZFZT010000086.1, from coordinate 12,024 downwards.
TCGGTCGGCAATCCAAGCGTCTCATCCATTGAATCCGTATGCAGCGACTGGCACCCGCCGAGCACACCGGCCATCGCCTGGTACGCGACGCGCACAATGTTGTTGAGCGGCTGCTGCTCGGTGAGCGAGCACCCGGCCGTCTGCACGTGGGTTCGCATGAGCAGTGAACGGTCGTTCTTCGCGCCGTAGCGATCCTTCATCACGTTGGCCCATATTCGCCGGGCTGCCCGCAACTTGCAGATCTCCTCGAAGAACTCGTTGTGCGAGTTGAAGAAGAAAGACAGGCGCGGCGCGAAGGCATCGACATCAAGGCCGCGCTTGATTCCCCACTCGACATACTCCATGCCATCGCGCAGCGTGAAGGCAAGTTCCTGCGTCGCCGTCGAGCCGGCTTCTCTGATGTGGTAGCCGCTGATCGAAACGGAGTTCCAGCGCGGCGTGTGCTTTGTCGCAAACTCGATCGTATCGACGACCAGTTTCGTTGATGCCTCCGGCGGGTAGATGAACTCGTTCTGCGAATGAAACTCTTTGAGGATGTCGTTTTGGAGTGTGCCGCCGATGTTCGCCCAGTCCATGCCGCGCTCGCGCGCCATGGCGAGGTACATCGCCCAGATGATCGCAGCCGGGCCGTTGATGGTTTGCGAGACAGTCACTTCATCAACGGGGATGTCGGCATAGAGCCGGTGCATGTCGTCGATGGTGCAGATGGCGACGCCGCACCGGCCGACTTCGCCGGCACTGAGCGGATCATCGCTGTCGCGTCCCATGAGCGTGGGCAGGTCGAAGGCGGTGGAAAGGCCCGTGTTGGCCTTTCCGTGCTTCGCATTGGCGAGGAGGTACTTGAAACGCTTGTTGGTGTCATCGGCCGAACCGAAGCCGGCGAACTGGCGCATGGTCCAGAGACGTTTACGGTACATCTCCTTGTGCACGCCGCGGGTGTAGGGAAACTCGCCGGGCGAGCCGATGCGCGGGTGGGCGTTGCCGTCCGGCGTCTGCGTGGCGGCTTCATGTGGGCCGTACACCGGATCGACGACGTAGCCGGAGATGGTGACGGATTCCGGGTCCGGCTTGGACGGGGTGACAGGCGCGGTTTTCGGCGGTTGAATGGTGCTCATGACGGGGCTCTCGCTGGACGAAGCTGATTCGATCGTCTGGATTCTTCGTGTATCGTAGCGGTATGGATGGAGGCGGCACGGCTCTCCGAGCCGTGTGCGTTTCTCGGGCTCTCTGAGCCGGAGAGAGTCGCCGGCTCGGAGGGCCGACGAAACCTCAACAGGTCCAGAGACCTGTTCCATCTCAACAGGTCGTCGATCTACTCCACCCAAGCAATTCGTTTCACGGTTGATGCCCGCCCGCCGTATTGGCCGGCTCCACCTCTTCGATGACCGTGTACTGGTCAAGGTTCAGGATCGTGATCTCACCATCATCAAGACGCAGTTCAAGCCGATCCAGCCAGAGTTGATCGTCCTTGGCGTGCGCGAACCACGAGCCGGTTTTCGACTGCTGATAGCGCGTGATGACGCCTTCGGTCACCTCGGCCCACGTCGTATCGCGCATGGGGATCTGCTGAATGACCCGCACGCGCTTGCCCGGCTGATAGAGGGTGGTCTGGAGAGCCATGAGCGTAAGTGTAGGGCAGAAATCGCGAGATCAACAACTGTCGGTGCATGTCGCTCAGATTGTGCGGCGATGCGAGGAGACGTTTCCTGCACAACAAGAGTGGCCGCGCTGAGCAACTGCATCGCCAAAAAGACAGACGCCGATCGGTCGGAGTCTTGCGATCGGCGCCTGCAATGATGATTGACTTTCACAACCCGCGTTTGTTCAGTATGCGCCCATTCCGGCCGGGTGCAAATCGAACCATGGAGAATCGTCCCGTGTCATGTGCTGCTTGTCAAGCGATCGTCTTCAACTTTCGGCGGTGTTCTCATGCAAGCGTATGATGGAGCGCGGAAGCCATGCGACACTTCATCGACACAATCGGCGGAATGTGTGAACTCCTTCTTCTTGCGGCCAAGAGTCGATTTCGGCTTCGTAGCGGTTATTGGCGATGGCGTTATGAAACCGCGTTCGGCACTGACCCGTCACGCATGCCGCCTCGAACGGCGCGGCTTCGCGCCATCGTCGACTATGGCAGGTGGGTCTATCGCACGAAGCGCGGACGGTGAATCCATCACTGGGAGCTGCTGTGCTACCCTTTCCGCATGAACATACTCGTCGTTGGTCCGCATCCGGATGATCAGGAACTGGGAATGGGCGGCACGATTGCGCGGCTGACCGCGCAGGGGCACCATGTGCTCTTGCTGGACATGACGGATGGTGAACCGACGCCGCACGGCTCGCGCGAGAAGCGCGCGGTCGAGTCGGCCCATGCCGCAGAGATTCTGGGAGTCGCGCGGAAGACGCTCAACTTTCCCAACCGAGAGCTCGTTCATTCGCTCGAAGCGCGGCATGCCGTCGCCGGCGTCATTCGCCAGCATCAGGCAGAGATTCTCTTCACGCCCTATTTCGAGGACGCTCATCCGGATCACATCGCCACCACGCGCATCGTTGAAGATGCACGCTTTGACGCCAAGTTGACGAAGACGAACCTGCCCGGTGAGGCGATCTTCCCGCGATGGGTGTTCTACTACTACTGCACGCATCTGCGGCATATCGCCAACCCGTCATTTCTCTACGAAATCACAGGATTCGAGCAGCGTAAGCGAGAGGCGATCCTTGCTTACGAATCGCAGTTTGTCGTCGCAGAAAAGAACCGCACAATCGTCGAGTGGATCGATGCGATGAACGTGTACTTCGGCAGCCGTTTGCCGGGAGGCGGAACGAGTCAGACGCGAACGGCCGAGGCATTTTTTACGCGAGAACCGGTGGCGCTTTCTTCGTTCGAGTCGCTCGTGGTGTGAACAGTTTGCATCTCAATCGCTCATCCGGCGCGCGGGCGGCCCGGCATCGTTGCGCACGCGCGCGGCGCTTACTCCTCGACCCGCTCGGCCCGGTCTCGAATGTGGATCGCTGCGGCAGAAACCTCGTCGTAGATGCTTGCAAGCAGCCCCACCAGCGGGAACTTGCCCTTCATCGGTGATGGTCCAAGTCGGCGAAGCAGCGCGTGCGCCACGTGTTGCGGCGGGGGCGCGTGTTCGAGTTCTGCAATCTGCGGTCCGCATCGCCAGAAGTCATCCAGACTCGCTTCAAGCGGCGGCGGCTCGACCTGTGCCTCTGGTATGGCATCGCCCGGCAGCGCGGGTGTCGCACTTGACGGCGTGGAACGCTGCGTCTGAATGGCTCGTGCTTGACGAAGTCGCTCGAGCACCCGCTGATTCGGCATGCCGTGTAGATCGAAGATCTGCGCGGGGTCATCGGAGAGGCGATCAGCCATCAGAAGCGCAGCAGCTGCACCATGCTTGCACGGACGGCCGCTGCTGGCAATGTCACAGGTGCACTCCACGCGGATGGCGTCTGGTTGTGGCCGAAGCAGCTGAAGATCCAATGATGAGAAGAGGTCATCAAGCGCAGGCGGAATCTCACCTGAAAGCAGTTTCGCTGCGTAGACCGCTTCCCCGGCCATCAGGCCGATGAGCTCACTCCACTGTGCATCGGTCAGCGCGCGCAGGTGAACGGCAGTGTCGTACGGTTTCGGCGCGCGACCCTGCACTCGGGCCTCGATACCGGCGTGGCCGCCGCCCAAAATCTCGAGCGAAACCGTCTGCCCGGACTTCGCGTAGGCGAGCCCCTCCTCACGTTGCTCATCATCGAAGACTTCATCAATGAGTTTCAACCAGCGCACTGCGAGCCAATTCTCCGCACGCGGCCCTTCACGTGACTTGAGCCGGAGGCCGTGACGGACCCGTCGCGGCGCTTCGGTGCGGCTGCGCCCGTTGCTGTGAAACTGCGTCATTCGCAGTCCTCCGCTTCGGAACAGCTCATGCCTGATTGATACTCCACTGGTCGTGCGCGCATCAGCGTTGATTCTAGGAACCCAGCCAGTCGCAGGAACAGGGATTTCGACGGCAAGCAGTTCACGCCCCACCCGAGTCGCCGGAGAAGCGATCGCCGAGGAGCATCGATTCAGTCAATCAGGCCGGACTGTGCGGATCGGCCGCATTGTAAACTTGCCGGACACCGCGACACGTGCCTCCGCCTCAGTGGCGCTATGCACACGTCCAGTTCCCTGGCAGGTGTAGGAGCAATCGTCGTTCACCTTCATCAGGGTGACTTCGACTTCCAATCGCTGTCCCGGCCGGACCATGTTGCCGAATTTCAGCGCCCTCACCTCGCCGAGGACAAGGCGCGGGTCGGGCCGATCGCCGTGATGCGCGAGCAAAATCCTCGCCGCCTGCGCCATGGCTTCAATCATCATGACTCCGGGCAGTACGGGAAAGCCCGGAAAGTGGTCGCCAAGATACTCCTCCGCCAATGACACCTGTTTGATGGCGACGATGCGCTGTGGCGACTGCTCGAGAACTTCGTCAATGAGTTGAAACTTCATCGCTGGACGCCGCAGATCACTCGGCACTTGAATGGATCGAAGCCATGTTCGTCGAAGATGATGATTTCATTTTCACCTTCGCGATTGATCCAGGCGAGCGGCACGTGGAGCCGCGTCTGTGGGCCAACCTGCTTGCCGGTGGCGGTCGCCGTGAAGTAACGGCCGAGGTTGTGGCCGTTGATGTATGCCTGCCCCTTGCTCAGCCCTTTCATCTCGAGACAGAATGAGGTCGGTTCGAGGCGCTCGGGCACAAGGAACGTTGCGGTCCACCAGCACGGCGTCCCACGAAGCTTTCGCCCAGCCGTCGGCGCGACTGCTTCATACAACGTGGTGGGAGGCGGTTCCCACTTGGCGAACGCCCACGTGCCATTATCACTGATCGTTTCGGTGCATTCGAAAAGCGTGGTGTGCTTCGTGATGTCATCGATCGCGTGATCCTGCCGCGCATCTGGCGCGAAGCGGAGAACGTTCTTGCCGCGCTTGAACGATTCGAAATGGTCGCGACTGAGTAACAGGCGCAGGGTTCCTGAACCGGTCTCTCCTGCGAAATAGGCGATGGGAACGTCGTTGAGGAGAAACGTGCCGCTGATCTTCGCGCCCTGAACGTCGAGCAGAATGGGAGATTTTCGTGTGTGCGCGAATGCCCATGCAATCTGGCGGCCATCGCTGCGCTGCCCCGCGGTGCGCAGCGCAATGTAGCCGCGCAGTGCGAAGGGATCGATCGGGTCGGCCTTGATCTGCTTGGGTCTGATCGACCGCAGCGGTTTGATCTCGAACACATGCTCGAAGATGCCTTTGCGTTCATCAAGGTCATTGCCATCGGCGAAGCGGCCCATGTTGTCGACCAGTGCGACGATGCGATGCTCGCCTTTGGTCAGCCGCAACTCGAAGGGGGCAGGCCGTGCTCCGGCGCCGACGCCGACCACTCCAATCGGCTCGCCATCGACGAAAAGGTGAGCACGGTCGGCAGCGCCGGGTAAGTGGCAGAGCTGCTTGCGTGCTGAGCTCGAGGTAACGCTCACGCGATACCAGCCGTAGCCGGTCGGCGCGCCGCAGCCGTTGAGCGAACATGGTCCGCCGGTCGTTGCGTAGCGTGGCGACTCGCCGCGCGTATAGGCATCTGCTGACGCGGCCTTCCAATTGGAGGGCGCGATCAACTTCGGCCGGGGCGCTTTGGGAGCAGATTTGGTCTGCCGCCGCTTGGCGGTGCTTTCCGCGGATTGCGAGAGTTGCTCGCCGGCCACAGCATCGATGGCGCCATCGCGCGTGATCATCCAGACGGTGCCGAATTCCGGCTCCGGGATGACGCGGCCCTCCTCGTCAAGACCGGAGGCGCCAACGTAGAAGACGCCCGATGCCGAATCAATGTGCGCAGCATTGATTTGCTGTTGATTGCAGATGACGACGTGCAAACCCTTATGAGGCAGGACGAGCGGCTTCTCGCCCGTCGGCACCTGCGCATGCAAGGGGGCGCCGCCGACCGAAACGAAGCATTCGCAGCCGGCGGGGCCTTGCAGGATGAGCAGTGAACGCTCGACGATCGCAAACGGAAACAGGTTTGCATAATCGAGCCGCCCCGCGCCCGCCAAGTCTGCATCAAAGACAAGCCAGCCCACATCCTGGTCACCCAGGTGAACCGGCATACGGATTCCATCATCCAGCACAAGCGTCAGACTTCGACGTCCCTCGCCGGCAAAGACGAACACCACGCGCCCTTGTGAGCCGCGCAGCGGAATCACCGCCGCATAAGGTTCCGCTGCTTTCGCAGAGCGGTTGCGGCCGCCTTCTTCTGTGGCCGCGACATCGAGACTGATCGGATGATCAAGAGGGTCCAGCTCAGCAAAGACATGGCCGAAGTGGTTGGCGAACATGAGCAATCGACGAAGCGGCGCGTAACGCTCGGTGCGAGAGCCGTCCTCTGCGAGCATGGCCCCGGCAGCCGCGCTGCTGGTCACGAAGCGATCAGCCGCACCTGCCAACCGCCCACCCAGAAAGCCGAAGTTCGTTCCGCCGGCGAAGGGATTGACGACCGGCTGACCGCCCGCCGCCAGACACTCTCCGAGGCGGCGCATCACGAGCGCTGGCGGGTCCAGCGCCGGATCTGAAGCACCCCAGACCGTCGGCTTCGCCATCTTGAAATCGCTGACCAGTAGCGGCGCTCCTTGCTCAAAGGAGCGAAGCTGCCGCAGATGCACCAGGAGATCTTCATAACCCCGCCAGGTGTCGATCGTGCCAGGCGACTCCTGCCAGAGGTCGTTTGCATTGATCAGCGGCACGGTTACGCCGCTCTCACGCAGGACGCGCGAGAGCTCGCGCAAGTAGCCCTCGGCCTGCTTCGGATTCGAGCACAGCCAGGCATGCTCGCTCTGCACGAGGATGATTGGTCCACCTGCGGCCGGCTCTGCTTTGGAGCCGCGCATGCTGCGGCTGGCGGTGCGAGAGGCCTGCAGATCATCGATTTGAGAGATGAGGCGTCGAAGATAGGTAATGACGCGCTCGAGGAATGCTTCGTTCTGTTCGCGCAGCGCGATACCGGGAATCTCGGCGAGCCATGCGGGAAGGCCGCCCCCGTCAAAGCCGGAACCGACGTAAGGGCCGGGTCGCAAGATGACGCGCATGCCCGCCTCGCCACAGAGCGTGACGAAACGACGGACATCCGCCGGCCCCTCGAACGTAAAGCGGTTTGGGCGCGGCTCGTGAAGGGCCCACGGGCACGAGGTCAAAATCGTATTGAAGCCGGCATCGCGCGCCTGCTCAATCGACCTCTTCCATGATGAGGGCTCGGTGCGTGCGTACTCGATCGCTGCACCGACGATCCAGTGACGCCGCGAATCGATAGCAAAGGATTGTCCGTTGTAGTTGACGCTGGGCATGAAGGGCGTGTGGAGGAGGGTGTAGCCCGCATTGTGCCGAAAACGGCAGATTTTGCAATATACAGTCGATCCCCAGGCCGCCGGTGCAGGGGGGTCCGAGGCATTGACGATCCATCCGCGTCTTCGCCTTCTCCGCCTCCCGTTCTCGTCTGTATGACCCTCAGAGCACCGATCAGATCGAAACACGAAGGGCCACAGAGGGCCATGGGGAAGGGCTGTTCTTGAAGGATGGGAGGGGGAATTGTCAGTGCGTGTTCAGCCGTATTCATCTCTCAATCTCTTGCTCTCCTCCGTGGCCCTCCGTGTTGAATAGCTTTTTCTGAGCCGTTCTTAGCTGAAAGTGCTGTGACTACTCTGCCATGTCTTGTCGCACTTCGTTAGGCGGTCTATCTTGGACTCTACCCTTGACACAAACCGAATAGAGAAGGAGATTGATGCCGATTCGCCGCTTGCATGTTCTGCTCGTACTGCCCTTGGTCATATCGGGATGCGCAACTGATTCGGGCCTCTCCCGGGTGGATCGGCAGGTGGAGCGGCTCATTTTGGAGACGAGCACCGATCTGGGCGAGGATGCCGTCCGCCCTGAGGTGCCGATCGACCGTGAAGTTGGAGACGCAAACCATCGGACTCGCTACCGACAGCGCCCGCCGACAACCAATCCGGGTGCGGCCGATCTCATCTTCGAGCCGAGGGTGGAGGCAGAGGAGGTTGTGGCTCGCCTTGCCGAGTGGGTACCGGGCCAGGAGCCACCGGCAGATGCCGTGTACCTCGATCTGCCTGGCGCGCTCGCCTATGCCAATCGTTACGCCCGGGAGCACCGCTTCGCCCGGGAAGAGTATGTTCTTGCGGCCTTGCGGCTGCTCGTCGAACGGCATCTCTGGGGGCCGCGATTCTTCAATGAGGTCAGTGCGGAAATCGTCAGCTCGGGTGACGACGGTTTTTTCGACACGTCATTTCAGATCGTCAACGAACTGCAGGTGACGCAGCGTTTGCCGTATGGCGGTGAGATCGCCATCGGAGCACTTGCCTTCGGGGCGGCCGATCTCCACAGCAGAGTGCAGGACGGAACGACGCAGGCGGCGGAGTTGATCTTCAGCGGAACTGTTCCCTTGCTACGTGGTGCAGGGGACATCGCGCGGGAAGATCGAATCACAGCGGAGCGCGGCCTTGTGTATGCAGCGCGCGACTATGAGCGATTCCGCCGTGAGTTTCTGGTCTCGATTGCCGAGGACTTCCTCAACCTTGTTGTCCGTGTCCAGGCGATCGACAACGCGCAGCGGCAGGTTGAATCACTCGTCTGGCTCGAACGCCGTTCGGAAGCATTCGTTGAAACCGGACGGGAGACGCCGATCGACCTTGCCCTTGCGCAACGTTCGACACTCTTCGCCCGGGACGCGCTCAACAATCAAATTGAGGCGTATCGCCTGGCTCTGGAGCGGTTCAAGGTGCGCATCGGCATGGATCCTCTTCAGCCGGTGGTTATCGTGCGCTCTGATCCCGGGCTGGCCGTGCCGGAAGTCACACTCGATGAGGCAGTGGCTCGCGCGTTGATGTACCGTCTCGATCTCCAAACATCGCGCGATGAAGTTGACGACGCCAGGCGCGGCGTCTCGGTGGCGCGAAACCTGCTCCTGCCAGACCTTGATCTCTTCGGCAGCGCCTCCGTGCCCACTGATCCCAGGCGGCGGCGCGGCGGCGTCTCACTGCGGCCGGGCTTCGGCGAGTTTGTCGGCGGCGTGACCTTCGGCTTGCCTCTGGATCGAGAAATTGAGCGAGTCAATGTCCGCCAGGCGCAGATCACCCTTGAGCGATTGATCCGCGAGTACGATCGATTGAGGGACTCGCTGGTGGTTGAAACCAGAAGCGCCGTGCGCGACATTGACCGGGCGATGTTCTCGCTGAGCATCCAGGAGCGGAACGTCCGAATTGCCGAGCGCGCTCTGGAGGCCATTCGGGCAGACCCGGATCGGGCGACGCCGCGTGACCGGACTGAAGCGGTCGATGCGCTCTTGCGGGCCCAGGGCGACCTCGACACAGCCAGACGCGACCTTCAGGTGGCAATTCTGCGTTATCTACTCAGCAGCGGCCAACTGCGGGTCGCTCCCGATGGAACCATCCTTCCGCTCACCGGTATGGAATTGGCGCAGCCGTGATCGGGGGAGTGGCCACTTGTGTGTTCGCTCAGATCTCCATTTCCCTTTGATCTGTGAATGAACCGGTTGCGCCAGCCGACTAAGCTTTCTCGGGGTGGGGAAATGTTTTCCGCATTCTGGCTCTTATCCCTCTAGAAATGACCACAAATCCAGCACGAACCACCCGTTCCAGAGGCCTGAGCACGACCTTGATTGTCGGAGCCGTTGCGCTCTTGGCGGCGCTGGCGCTTGGCGTCGTGTTCGTGCAAGGCCGCGACGGCTCCGACGCCGCCTCGCGCAGCGCGGCTGACCTTTTTGAGATCCAGCGCGGTGGGTTCGACATCGTTGTGCCGGCTTCAGGCGAACTTGAGGCCGCTCAGCAGATCGAGATTCGAAATCAACTCGAAGTTCGGGCGGTCATTAGTGAGGTCGTCGATGAGGGCCTGACAGTCAAGAAGGGAGACCTCTTGATCCTGTTCAACGATGAGGAGATTCGCAACCGCATCAAAGATGCGGAGGATGCGGTGAACTCGGCTGACAGTTCATACATCTCCGCCCAGGCGAACCTTGCCATTCGTCAGAACGCAGCCGAATCCGAGCTGGCTCGCGCCCAACTTGATGTGGAACTCGCCACACTCGCGCTTGACGCATGGCGCGAGGGCGAAGTCGAGGCCACGCGGGAGGCGCTCGATCTGGCGGTGACGGTTGCAATGGAGAACTACAGCCGACTTGCGGATCGCTATGAGCAATCGCGACTTTTGCAAGAGCAGGAGTTCATCAGTCATGATGAGTTGCGGCGCGACAAGATTGCAATGATCGAAGCTGAAGCGCGGGTCAAGCAGGCCGTGCGAGATCAGAAAGTGTACGAGGAGTTCACGTACCTTCAGGAGAAGAAGCAGAAGGAGTCGGACCTCAAGCAAGCGGAAGCGGAGCTTGAGCGCGTCAAGCAGCGCCACGCCGCCGAACTCGAAACCGCTCGAGCCGACGTCCGCAGCCGAAAGCATAATTTAGAAAGTCAGCAGGAGCGTCTGGATGATTTGCGCGTTCAGCTGAAGCATTGCACCGTCGTTGCGCCGTCGGATGGGCTGGTGGTCTATGCCTCAAGCATGGAGTCGCATCGCAATCGGCGGGGCGGACAGGTCGATCCCCCTCAGGTTGGAACGGAACTCTCGCGCAATGAACTCGTGATGATCCTGCCAGACACGTCCCGCATGGTGGCGGCGGTGAAGGTCAACGAAGCGCTCTCGGGCATGATCGAGCCGGGTCAGCAGGCGCGGGTCGTCTCCGATGCCGTGCGCAACAGAGTCATTGAGGGTGAAGTGGTCAACGTCGGGATTCTGGCGGAATCAGGCGGCTGGCGCGATCCGAACCGCCGTGATTACACTGTCCGCATCGCACTCAACGGCGCAAACGAGGCGGGGCTGAGGCCGTCAATGCGAGCGCGAGCCGACATCTTCGTCGATCGAGTCGAGGACGCGGTGTACGCGCCGGTGCAGGCGATCTTCCGAGACGGCCGGCGAGCCCATGTCTACGTGCCGGCGGGGCGGCATGGCTTCGAGGCGCGGCCGGTGCAGCTTGGCCGGGCATCCGAACTGTACGTGGAAGTGCTTTCAGGTCTCGAACCGGGTGAACACGTCTTGCTTCGACGGCCGAGTGCAGGCGAGATCGTGGGAGATGCGTTAGAGGAGGCGACTGCCGGAACCGAACGTGAGCAACGGCGCGCACCTGCAGAGCGCAATGGCAATCAGCAGCAGGGCAAGGCGGCTCCTGTGGATCAGGCGACCACGCGCGGGCCGCAGGGCGGCGAGGGCCGAGGACAGCGCCCGCAGCCCGCAACTGAATAGTCCGCCTCACGCGCTTCGCCCACCTCAGCTACGCGCCGCTTCGGCTCAACAGCGCGACGACATGGACTTCAACCGCACGGCCTTCGCCTACAGCATCAACTGTCTCATGCGTCTTCCCCTTGACGTTGATGCGCGATGGATCGCATGACAGGTGCTGCGCAATGTTGGCCACCATCTCCGATTTGCGAGGGCCGATCTTCGGCCGCTCACAGATGATGGTGACATCCACGTTGCCCAGCGTATATCCCGCCGCGCTCATTCGCTTCGTTGCCTCGGCCAAAAACAGAGCGGAATCAGCCGACTCCCAACGCGGGTCGTTGTCGGGAAACAGCTGACCGATGTCGGGCTCCCCCAATGCGCCGAGAATGGCGTCCGTCACCGCGTGATAGACCGCATCCCCGTCCGAATGACCGACCGGACCCATCGGATGCTCAAACACGACGCCCCCCAACACAAACGGGCGACCGTTGCCCTCCGGTGGCCGCGGCTCCAGCCGATGTAAGTCATATCCATGTCCAACGCGCATGGGCGAAGATGATACGCCAACTTGCGCGCCGTACGCTTGCGGAACGTTCCCGGCGAGCGCCGCGCGATGCAGCCGACTGTGAGGGTGTCGGAGCGCAGAACACGCACGAACCGGCTCGCACGGGCCGGAACATGATTGCGGCCACTAACGCAAAAACCCCTGC
>CAZFZT010000085.1:0-13264 GCA_964523675.1 uncultured Isosphaeraceae bacterium | reverse complement strand
CTGAATTGCTTGCTATGCTCAAGGGGATTGCTGAACAGAATACGACGATCTATTGCACTCATTCGGAACACTTGCTAGATCCTAGTGTCATCAATGTGTCTCAGATACGCGTCGTTGAGAAGGAGGTTGGCGTTATCTCAGTACACGCGTTCGGCTCCTCTAAGATCAAGCGTGCCGAGGGAGCTCTTGCGCCGTTGTATCACGCGCTCCGCATGCGAACTGGAGTCTTCAATCGCCGCATGGACCGATGCATACTTCTTGAAGGCATTAGTGACTATTGCCTATTCGACGGTCTTAAGCGAGCAGGCGTTTTCAATTGGAGCAACGTCGATTTTGTTCCAGGCGCGGGGGCACACCAGTTGCGCGACCTAATCTCGTTGTGCATCTCATATGCTGACAGTTTTCTAATTGTGTTAGACACCGACGTAGCCGGTCGGAAAGCCGCAGCGTCCTACAAGCTCGCATTTGGTCCAGCAGTCGAATCGCGGATACGCCACTATGAGAACGGTTCAGGGAAGGCGCGGGTCACTCTTGAAGATTTGCTATCGGATAGCGACCGCGCCAAGTTGAGCAGCGCGACTGGGTGCCCCGATTTGAAGGACGCCATACTTGCGATGTATTACCAGATGCCCGATAATGGAGCCGTGTTCTTGCGCGCGCTTGATGAGGACTCCCTGCAGCGGTTGGCACCGATAGCTAACAGGATTTCTGCACTCGCTGATCCCCTGCAGTTCGCGGGGAGGTGAGAAATCTTCCCATCCCCCGATCCGCCCTCCGCGCCTCCGAGGCGAATGCTCACCGATGGAGCGTTGAAAGAGTTCTTTGGAGCGGTGGTTTTGAAAGTTCGCGCCTTGGTGTCGACAATCGACGGGTGGTTGGCGCGCGCCAGCCGCTGGCGCGCGCCAACCGCTGCGCGATTTTTCACAATGGAAGCGCGATCTTTGACAACCGATGGGTGGTCTTTCACAATCGCGCATCGAAAGAACACAACCGCGCATCGATCGGACGAGATGGCGCCACGCCATCGCACGACCGCGCCGCGTTATCGTGAGGGCGATTCGCCCCATTCTCAGACGCAAACCGCGCTGGCGGCTGCGCTGGTGAACTGGCGAGGCGTGTGTTCTCGCACTGATTTGCCGCATCGCGGTTACACTTTCCGCAACTCCCGCGGGTGCGGGGGTTGCTTTCTCGCATGACTGCTTCGCCGCCTCTGCCGAACATGACTGCTGCGCCGCCGCTGCCGAATCTGACTGTTGCGTTCAACGACATTGAGTCGGTGAAGCGCGCGTGCGGCGCCTTTCGCGAGGTCTTTCAGACGCTGCGGGCGCAGATCGGCAAGATCATCGTCGGCCAGGATGATGTCGTCGAGCAGACGCTGGTCGCGCTCTTCGCAAACGGCCACGTGCTGCTCGAAGGCGTGCCGGGGCTGGGCAAGACGCTGCTGATTTCGACGCTGGGCAAGTCGCTGTCGCTGCCCTTTGCTCGGATTCAGTTCACGCCTGATCTCATGCCTGCGGATGTGACGGGCACGAGCATTGTCGTTGAAAATCCGGAGACGGGGCATCGCGAGTTTTCGTTCCGCCCCGGGCCGATCTTTCATCAGTTGATCCTGGCGGATGAGATCAACCGCGCGACGCCGAAGACGCAGGCGGCACTGCTTGAAGCGATGCAGGAACGGTCGGTGACGATGGGCGGCAGGACGCACAAGCTCACGCAGCCGTTCTTCGTGATGGCGACGCAGAACCCGATCGAGCAGGAGGGGACATACCCGCTGCCCGAAGCGCAGCTGGACCGCTTTCTGCTCAAGATCATTGTGCCATACGCCACGCGCAAGGAGATGAATTTGATTCTTCACCGCACGACGCGCACTGCTCAAGCGGATGTCGAGCCGGTGATCGATGGCGAATACATTCTCCAGGCGCAGCGGCTTGCGCAAAGGATCGTGGTCTCGCCGCATGTGCAGGATTATGTGATTCGGCTGACGCTGGCGACACATGCGAACAGCGAGCACGCTGATCCCGAGACACAGCGGTACATTCGCGTCGGCGTCAGTCCGCGCGGAGCGCAGGCGATCATTACGGCAGCGAAAGTCCGCGCGCTGCTCGACGGCCGCTTCGCAGTGGCGTTCAAGGATGTGCACTGGATCGCCCCAGCTGCGCTTCGCCACAGAATTTGTAGAAGTTTCGAAGCGGAAGCGGAGGGCGTGAGCACGGACGACATTGTGGAGCGGCTGATTCGCTTCGTGCCGCGGGAATCTACACCACGGAGGGCCACGGAGAACCACGGAGGAGGGCAAAGGGCGAAATGAACGTGGAATTGGTGCATGCAGGTGTAACCGAGGCGGTCATTGGTGCGGCAATTCGCGTGCATCAAGTTCTTGGACCCGGATTGCTTGAATCTGCCTATGAGGCGTGCCTGGCATTCGAACTGAACCGTCGCGGCGTCAAATGCCAACGGCAGGTTGCTCTTCCGGTCGTTTATGATGACATTAAGATTGATTGCGGTTATCGGATAGACCTGGTCGTTGAGGACGCCGTAGTCGTCGAAATCAAAGCCGTCGAGGAACTCCACGCAATTCACGAGGCGCAACTTCACACCTACCTCCGATTGTCGGCCCTGCGCGTTGGGCTCCTCATCAACTTCAACGTCAAACGACTGAGAGACGGCATCACACGCCGAGTACTCTGATTGACCATTCTCGCTCTCCTCCGTGGCCCTCCGTGGCCCTCTGTGGTGAATTGATTTCATGGCGACCTTTGGCATTCCAACTGAAACCAAACCCCGGCGCGTCGATGAGCTCATCGACTCAACGCTGATGGCGAAGCTTGACCAGGTCGATGTCATGTCGCGCAAGATCTTTGCCGGCAAGCTTCAGGGGGAACGCCGATCGAAGAAGCGCGGCATCTCTGTCGAGTTCGCAGACTATCGCCATTACACGCATGGCGACGATCTGCGCTTTGTTGACTGGAATATCTACGCCCGGCTGGACAAGCTTTTCATCAAAATGTTCATGGAAGAGGAAGACCTTTCGCTCATCCTCGCCATCGACACAAGCGCGTCCATGCACTGGGGGAATCCGAGCAAGTTCATCTTTTGCCAGCGGCTCGCGATGGCGCTGGGGTACATCGGTCTCGTCAATCACAACCGGGTTTCGCTGTTTGGGTTCAACAGCGACGGACTCAAGCCGCTTACGAACCTACGCGGCATGAGGCGCACGCAGGAGATGGGTTCGTGGCTGCTCAATCTTGAGCCGTACGGCACAAGTGATTTCGAGGGCGCGATGCGCTCGATTGCGCTCTCGCGCCAGGGTAAGGGCGTCATGGTCGTGCTCTCCGACTTCATGTTCAAGGAAGGTTACGAGAAGGGCCTGCGCTATCTGGCCGGCGGCGGGTACGACACCTTCGCCATGCAAGTGCTTTCGCCCGAAGAAATTGATCCGGGAAAGGCAGGACTTTCCGGCGACCTGCGCCTCACCGATCTCGAAGATGAAGACACGGCGGAAGTCACCGTCAGCGCTGCACTGCTCAAACGCTACAAGGAGAATCTCAACGCCTACTGCGGCAAGCTGCGCGAGTTTTGCGTCCGTCGCGGCATGATGCACCTCACGCTCGACACCTCAACAAACCTGCACGCCCTGTTGCTTGACTACCTCAGAAAGCGAGGGCTGCTGAAGTGAAACAAATCCAGAGGTCCACAAGTCCACAGGTCCACAAGTCCACAAATCCACAGGTCCACAGGATCTGGTTGCCACCAGCTGCCGACGATGTGGATCTGAGGACATTTGGACTTGTGGACTTGTCGCGACCGGAGGGCGCGCCCACATGACCTGGCTGACGCCTCTCACCGGACTCTTTCTCGCGCTGGCGGTGATTCCCCCGCTGTTGCTGCTGTATTTTCTGAAACTTCGCCGCAAGTCGCAACCGATCGCATGCACCTTATTGTGGAAGCGATCGGTCGACGACTTGCAGGCGAACGCGCCGTTTCAACGCATTCGCTGGAATATTCTGCTGCTGTTGCAATTGCTTGCGCTGATTCTGCTGATTCTCTCGGTGATGCAACCGCGCGTGCAGGCGGGAACGCCGGCCGGCGGACGGACGGTCTTCCTCATCGACAACTCCGCCTCGATGAGCGCGACCGACGGGCCCGATGGCATCACCCGGCTCGAACTCGCCAAACGCGCAGCCAAGGAACGCATCGAGCAGATGTACACCGGCGGGCTGTTTGCCGGGGCGCCCGGCGAAGCGATGATCGTCGCGTTTTCCGATCGTGCGGAGGTCTTTGCACGGTTCACCAATTCCCGCCAACAATTGCTCGACGCCGTGGACCGCATTCCGCAGACGCATGGCGAGACGCGCATCGATGAAGCGCTCAAACTTGCCCGCGCCTTCACGACGAACGTCAACCCTGATGAGCAGGCCCCGGTGACCGATGGCGCATATCTAGAGTTGTACAGTGATGGCCGAATCTCCGATCTTGCGGACCAGGTTCTTCGCAACGAGTCCATCACCTTCCACTCGGTGGGCGCCGAGCAGCCGGATAACATCGCCATCGCATCGATCGCAGCCGAGCGCCCGTTCGACCGGCCGAACTCGATTGAGGTCTTCGCGTCGCTGATCAACTTCAACCGTACGGAGGTCATCTGCGATGTGCAGCTTTCGGTGAACGGCACGGCACGCGGCATTCGTGAAGTGCGGGTTCCTGCCGCTGAAGATGATCCCTCCACCGGCGTGCTTGTCGCAGGGCGCAACAACATCGTCTTCAGCCCTTTCGAGCAGCCGCATAGTGCGGTGATTGAAGTTGCCAACCTTCGTGAGGACGATCTGAAATCCGACAACATCGCACAGCTCGTGGTGCCGCCGCCGCAGCCGCTCTCGGTCGCACTGGTGACGAGACATCGGGCCGAGAAGTCGCTGTTGCATATGGCGCTCGAAGGGCTGCCGATGATTGAGCGGCTTGACCTGATGCCGCCTGCGCAGTTCGAGGCCATCGCATCGGGCGGCCAGATCGATGGGTATGACGTTGTGGTCCTCGACAACGTCGTGCCCAGCCAACTGCCGCCCGGAAGATATCTCACATTTGCAGCCGCCCCCCCGCTCGCTGACAGTCCGATCAACGAGTACGGCCGGTCTGATTCGCCGCAGCACATTCTCGATGCGCGCGACACCCATCCCGTCATGCGCTATGTGAACCTCGATGATCTGGTCATCTATGAAGCGCGGCTGGTGCAGCCGAGTGATGAGGTTGAAGTGCTTGCTGTTGCCACTGAAGGGCCGGTCATCCTCTCGCTCCGCCGCGGTCCGCTGCATGTTGTGCATGCGACGTTCGACATCCTCGACACGACTTGGCCGTTCCATTTCGGTTACGTGACCTTCCTTCAGAATGCGATTGAGTTCCTGGGTCATTCTGGCGAAGCGCTGACTTCGGTCGGATTCAAGCCGGGCCAGGCGCTCACGGCCCGGCTGCCCGCTGCGGCAAGCGAGATTGAGCTGCGCCTGCCCGACGGCAGAACCGAGCGGCTCGCGCCGATCGACCCAGCACAGCTCAGCTGGGGACCGATCATCCAAACCGGCCTGCACGTCCTCACGTGGGCTGAGCCGGGCGCCTCGAACAGGCAGATGCGCCCGCTGGCGGTCAATCTGCTCAGCGAAACGGAAGGTCACATCGCCGTGCAGAAGGAGATCGAGATCGGCCAGGAACGCCACACCGGCCGCTCCGCTGATGGCGCTCGTTACATTCCGCTCTGGCCCTGGGCGATCGGCCTGTGCCTCGCGCTGCTGATGATCGAGTGGTGGATGTACCACCGCAAGACGGCGGTCTAGATGTGAGTTCCGCGCGAGCCGACGCACGTCAAGCCGACGAATTCTTCGGCGATGTCGATGCGCAAGCAGGCAACGCGCACAGCTCCGAGCGAATCGCCGCGGCGCGCAGCCGGCTCGCCGCGCTCGCCGCACTCACAGCGAAAGCGACGCCGACAACGGTCGCTTGAATCCTGTGTTTCATCTTTCGCTCGTCCTCTTTTAGTTCGTTCCCAATTGGAAGGGCGAGCTGGGGCTGACACCGATTCCACTTCAATCTCACGAGTGCTTGAGCAACAGAGCAGCCACCGTAAGGGAGCGCTTCGTGGATGCGGCGCGGCGGTTGATATGTTGCGGCTTTGTGGCGTTCCGGCGCGAAGGAGGCGCTCCCCAACGGTCGCGGCTCTGATCAGACTTGTACACGCACGCTTCGAGTGATGCGACGAATCGGCGGTCGCATGAACAGTCCAGTCATGAACCAGCCGGCAGCACTTCGATGAAGGTGAAGAAACTTACGATGGAGACCGCTGCGATCGTTGCGGTCACCGCGACATAGGCCGCCTTGAAGGCAGGCGTGAACTCGGGCTCGCGGTAGCCCCTGCCCAATCGAAACCACGCCTCGGCCTCGGTTTCGCGCAGTATCCACCACGCGCGCTTCACAATGTTCTCGCGCGGTGCGAAGGCGAGTTGGATCAAAGCGAGCGTCAGCGGAACGGTGAGGAGCCAGCCGTAGGGGTGAATATGCACGTGGGTTCTTCCTTCTTCAATGGGATCAGCATCAGGGGGCGAAACCGGCCACGGCCGCAGCGGAGATTTCGCGCCAAGCGACTAGGGCGAACTTCTGAAAACGCGGCCGTACTCAAAGAACGTACACAAACGGCCGGCGGTTCCCACGAAGTGCGATAGCAGATTGTCTCTCAACGAACCGGACGCTGCAGTGCTGCGGATCGAGTATAAAGGCGGTCATGCGCATCGTTCTCATCGGGCCGCGCGGCTGCGGGAAGTCCCTGATCGGGCGCAACCTCGCGCAGCGTCTTCACTGCGCCTTCAGCGACCTCGACGATCTCACGTTGGCGGAGTTTGCTGAGCCGACGGTTGCAGCGATCTGGCAGTCCCACGGTGAGGCGGCGTGGCGGACGGCGGAAGTGCGTGTGTTGCGAAAACTGCTTCATGAGGCGGCAGGCACCTCGGTTCTTGCGCTCGGCGGAGGGACGCCGATCATCCCGGAGGCACGTGCAGCGCTTCTCAGCGAGCACGACCTATACATTGTGTATCTCCGATGCTCATCAACTGAACTTGCCCGGCGGCTTTCCCAGGAGCCGGGCGATCGGCCAAGCATCACCGGCCGAGGATCACTCCAGGAGGTTGGTGAAGTCCTTGCCGCCCGTGAACCGGTGTATGAATCGCTTGCCCACAGCGTCATTGAGGCAGACCACGCGGCCGGTCAAGTGGTTGAGTCGATCTTGCGCATCCTGCCGGATGAGGGACGTCCGCCGGGCCAATGATGCCTCGTGATCTGTTGCTCCTCAATCCGGCTGGTTCAACGCCTGCTAGAATCGGCCGATCGCTCACCTCACGATGCAGCCGCCTCGTACGCTCCTCATCCTGGCAGCCACGCTACACGCGCTCCTGATGTGGGCGGCGTTCGAGTTCACTTTCCTCTGGCCGCTTGTGATGCTGGCGCCGGTTCCGTTGGCGTGGCTGGCGATACGCGCACCATCGACGCGATTCGCCCTGCTCCTCGCAATCGGCTCCCAACTCTTGCTCTGGGCGGTCGTTTCTCGCTGGATGGCCAGCGTCACCATCATCGGGTTTCCTTTCTATGTGCTGGCGATGGCTGCGCTCAATGGCGGCCTGTTCGTGTGGGTGTTCCGGCGGCTACACGTGAGCGGGTTCGCGCCTACAGCCGTAACGTCCCGGCTGCCCATGGCGTTGACGCTGCCGATCGTCTGGGTGGCGGTCGAGGCGCTGCGCGGCGAGGTGATCGCGGACGGGTATGCGTGGTATTTCCTTGCGCATCCGATTGTAGAAGCGCCGATCGCTGCGCAGAGCGCGGATCTGTTCGGCGCGTACTTCATCAGTTTTCTAGTGGCGATGGTGGCTGGGGCGATCCTTGATGTGATGCGCTGGCGGGGTGGAGAATCGCGATTACGTCAGTCCGCAAGCGGCGTGATAGCTGCGGCGTGCATCGTGGCGGTGAATCTTGGATATGGCGCATGGCGGTTGAACCAGACGCAGCATCTCGAACCGGGACCGTCGATGCTCGTCATTCAAACCAATCTGCCGCAGGACAACAAGATCCGGTGGACGGCGGAGCAGCAGGTCAGAGATCTGACTTCATTCCTGCAACTGACGATCAATGCCTATGAAGAACTCACGCAGCAAGACAAGCGCGTCGATCTGGTCGTCTGGCCCGAAACGATGCTGCCCGGCTACGGCCTGGAGCCCGACACCATCGCCTACCTCAAGGAGAACAATTTCTCATTGCCGGTCGAGTTTGCGGAGGCCATCGTTGCTGTGCAGCGCATGATCGACACGCCCATGCTCGTTGGAAGTCCAGCCGTGCTCGGCCTGACCATGCACGACCTTGGCGATGGCACCGCCCGGCCGGAGTGGGAAGCCAACTACAATTCGGTGTACCTGGTTCACGGTGATCCACCGTTTGAGCGTTACGACAAGTCGTTTCTCACGCCCTTCGGTGAAACCATGCCGTACTTCTCAAACTGGCCCGCGCTGGAAGAGCGGCTGCTTGCATTTGGCGCACGCGGCATGGAGTTCGACCTTGACCGGAATCCTGAACTCAACCTGATTCATCTCAACTGGCAAGGCGGCACCGCGCGACTGGCGACACCGATCTGCTTCGAGAGCACTGTCGGCTGGCTCAATCGCATGTTCGTCTATAGCAACGGCGAAAAGCGCGCTGACGCCATCATCAATGTCACCAACGACGGTTGGTTCGGCTTTCATGGGGCTGGCCGCATTCAGCACGCACAGATCAGCCGGTACCGCGCGATCGAGAACCGCGTGCCGGTCGTCAGATCGGCGAACACCGGGGTGAGCGTCTCGATTGATTCAGCGGGGCGTCTGATCGGTTCAATAGGGGCAGGTTCCTATGGCACGCCGCAGCAGGCCGAGTACCTCTACACCGGCATCGCCTTTGACGCCCGGAGTACGCTCTATGGTAGGATCGGCGACCTCTGGGCCTGGCTGTGCGTAGCAGTCGCAGCGGCTTGCCTTGCCGCGACATGGATCGGTCGGAGACACGAGGCCCGTGCCGCCAATCGGCAGACGTGAGCACTCACGAAGAAGGAGAAGCGCAGCATGAATATCGCCATCCAAGCCACGCGCATCGCAGCAATCTTCACCTTGAGCGGAACGTTCCTCGGATGCGCCTCCGCTGGCTCAGAAGAGTGGAGTTCCAAGCATCGAGACAGCGCGATCACCCACGAGCAACTGCCCGCGCTCGGCGCGACGGGTAACCTTGACGTCAACATTGACCGCACCGAACTGCGCGACGCGGCCATGCAGGTCATCGAGCAAGCGCTCAAGTCGCCCCTACCGGAACTGCGCGCCCACGCCATTCAGGCATTGCATTATGCGGAGCGTAGTCAGCTCGAACCGGCTGTCCTGCGCGGCCTTGCAGATGAGAACCGGGGCGTGCGCTTCATCGCGACGATGAGCATCGGCAAGTTCAAACTGTACAACGTGGCTCATCTCGTGCGCCCCCTTCTTGATGATGCGTCTGAATCGGTGCGGGCCGCGGCGATTTACGCGCTCCACCGCTGCGGCGAGCATGTGGATCTGAATCCGCTTTCGGGGATGGTTGTAAGTGATTCGCCGGAGGTCAAGGCGAACACCGCGCTTGTTCTCGGGGAGTTGGGCAACGCCTCGGCGATCCCGATGCTTCGCCGGGCTGCCGGTCGCGGTATGTCTCGAGTTCACACGGTACAAGCACAGATCGTTGACCTTCAGATTGCGGAGGCGATCGTGCGCCTGGGGGATGAGCGCGAGCTGGATGTCATTCGCGCCGCGCTGTTCGCTCCGGGTGAACGCGCCGAGGTGGTGGCCCTTGCCGCTCAGATATGCGGCCGGCTCGATGATCGGCGGGCCGTGCCGAATCTCGAAAATCTGGCCATGCATGAAGGACGCTACGAGCTGCCGCCGGAAGTGCGCATGGCCGCGACGCTTGCCCTGGCGCAGATCACCAACGGCGAGCCGCGCATTGCCGTTCCGCTGGAATACGCCACGAGCAGTCGCCCGGAGCTGCGCATGCAGGCCGCGCTGACACTGGGCGCGATCTCTTCCCCCGCAAGCGCAAACGCGCTGCGACAGCTGCTCGCTGATTCAAGTCCGCTTGTGCAGGTGGCCGCAGCTGCCGGTGCTTTGCAGCAATTGAATGAGCCCGCTCGTGCGATGCTTGCTCAATAATTCGGCGTGGGCGCGCGGTATTGCGAGAGGTCGATGCCGCGGAACCACTCGATCGTGCGCTTGAGCCCTTCACGCAGGGTCGTTGTCGGCTCCCAGCCCAGCGTCTGCCGGGCCAGCGTCAAGTCCGGGCGGCGTTGTACCGGGTCATCCTCCGGTAGCGGACGTTCCTGCACGATCTGCGACTTCGATCCGACAAGCTCAACAACCTGCTCAGCCAGATCGCGGATCGTGAACTCGTCCTGATTGCCGAGGTTGATCGGCCCGGTCACTTCATTGGGCGCGCTCATCATGCGCAGCATGCCGTCAATGAGGTCATCAACGTAACAGAACGACCGCGTCTGCAAGCCGTCGCCATAGATGGTGATGTCGCATCCCGAAAGCGCCTGGCGAATGAAGTTGGAGACGACGCGGCCGTCGTAAGGATGCATGCGCGGCCCGTAGGTGTTGAAAATACGAACCACGCGAATGTTGACCCGGTTCATGCGGTGGTAGTCGAACATCAGCGTCTCAGCTGCACGCTTGCCCTCGTCATAACAGGCGCGCGGCCCGATGGGGTTCACATTGCCCCGGTAACTTTCCTTCTGTGGGTGATGCTCCGGCGTGGGATCGCCATACACCTCGCTGGTGGACGCGTGCAGCACCTTCGCGCCGACGCGCTTGGCCATGCCCAGGACGTTGATGGCCCCCTGCACACTGGTCTTGATGGTCTTGATCGGGTTGTACTGGTAATGCCCCGGCGCGGCTGGACACGCGAGGTTGTAAATCTCATCCACCTCCAGAAAGATCGGATGCGTGATGTCGTGCCGAATCAGCTCAAAGTTCGACCGTCCGAGCAGGTGCTCGATGTTCGACTTCTGACTTGTGAAAAAGTTGTCAAGGCAGATGACGTCCTGTCCCTGCTCGACGAGGCGATCGCAGAGGTGCGAGCCGAGCAACCCCGCACCGCCTGTCACAAGAATACGCTTGATCATGCGGAGAGTGTATCGAATACTGTCAAATCAACCCTGAGCCGCAGCCGTCTCCCAGTGGGAAGGCGCAGAGGAAGCGTCCGGAGAACTGTAGGGGTGAGTGTGGGCGTTTCGCCCGCATGAACAATATGTGGACGGAACATCCACACTCCCGTGGCAACACGCCCATGCTTCTCCTCCCTCTGAATTCTGATACCGATCTTTGCTTTCGTGGATACGATGTCGGAGTATCCTTGAGCAGTTGAGATGTGACAGGAGCATCGATGGCCGTGATTCCTCGTGAACAGTTCAGGGCAGGTCTGTGGGGGGTGGTGATCACCGTTGCCCTGGGTGCGATGATCGTGCTTGGCTCTCGCAACCTCGAACACTTCGATGCCGCCTTGGTCGGCTATACCTTCGCAACGCTCTTCGCCGCGTTCGGCATCACCTATCGCTACAGCATGTGGCTTCAGCGGCCGCCCACGCGCATGTACTGGAGGCGCGGCTGGCAGATCTTCACCAACCCGGCGAACCTCGGCCGCAACGCCGCTCATTTTCTGCACCGGTTCTTCGTTGAATTCGCGCTGAATCGATTCATCTATCGGCGTGGCCGACTGCGCTGGGGCGCGCACTGGCTGATTATGTGGGGCTGCATCCTTGCGGCTGCGATCACCTTTCCGCTCGTGTGGGGTTGGATCCATTTCCAGACGTTGCCGGACAACCTCGAGTGGTACCGGGTGTTCGTGTTCGGCTTCCCGACCATTGCATTCCCTGCCGACTCGCCGTTCGCGTTTTTCATCTTTCACGGCCTCGTATGGTCATCGTGGCTGGTGATCGCGGGGGTGATGCTGGCGTTTCGCCGGCGCATGATCGACCATGGCGCAGCCGCTGTGCAACAGTTCGGAGAAGACATTCTGCCACTGTTGTTGTTGTTTGCGATCAGCGTGACGGGTTTGATGCTTACTGCGTCCTATTCGTGGATGAAGGGCTACGCGTTTGACTTCCTCGCCATTCTGCACGCAGTGACCGTGATCGTAACGCTGCTGTGGCTTCCCTTCGGTAAGTTCTTTCACATCTTTCAGCGGCCGGCGCAACTCGGCGCTGCGTTCTACAAGGATGTCAACCGCGCCCCCGAGACGAAGAAGGCCGTCTGCGCCAGATGCGCCAGTGAGTACATGTCCATCATGTGGCGCGATGACCTCGTTCAGGTGCAGCGCGAGTTGGGGTTTTCCTATGAGATGAATGGGCAGGGTTCAAGCCGCGACGCTGCGGAAGCAGCTTCCCACTATCAGCACGTCTGCCCAAAGTGCCGCCGCGCGCTCTACGGGCTTGCGCAGAGCGCATTGTGGGCTGCCGGCCGCGACGGCGCATGAGAAGATAACCGAGGCGTCGTTGTCAAGTTTTCAGAATGTGAACGCGGTACAATGGCATCATGGCGAACGCTCCCGCCGATCGGCTCAAGGTCATCCAGCGCTTCGGTCCGCACACGAACTTCATGAGCGGCGAGCGATTGTCAACCAGCGTCGAGCCCGATCGACTCGTCAAGACGCATTGCTGTTTTTGCGGCCAGCAATGCGGCGTTCAACTCAAGGTGAAGGACAACGAGGTCATTGGCTTTGAGCCCTGGCTTGAGTTTCCGTTCAATCGCGGCATGCTCTGTCCGAAGGGCGTCAAACGCTATCTGCAGGGGGCGCATCCTGATCGACTGCTGACCGCTCTCAAGCGCGATCCGAACGCTGCGGATGGCTCCGGCTTCTCGTCCATGCCCTATGAGCAGGCGATTCAGCGCGTCGCCTCCGAGATCAACCGCATTCAAAGCACCTACGGACACGCGGCGTTCGGCACCCTCAGCGGCGCATCGCTCACCACTGAGAAGACCTATCTCATGGGCAAGTTTGCGCGCGTCTGTCTGAAGACGCCCTACTGTGACTACAACGGCCGCCTGTGCATGGTGAGCGCGGGCGCGGCCAACAAGAAGGCGTTCGGCGTTGATCGCACCACCAACCCGTGGTCGGACATGGTCGGCACGGATGTCATCTGGGTGGCCGGCTCCAACGTTGCGGAGTGTTCACCCATTACGACGAACTACATCTG
>CAZFZT010000084.1:0-13496 GCA_964523675.1 uncultured Isosphaeraceae bacterium | reverse complement strand
GTAGGGCGGCAGCCAGTGCGGTTGTGCTCGATCCAACGGAGCCGCGTGCAGAAATGGTTGTGGCTGGCGTTGCCTCATCGATCGCCTTGGTGAGTTGCCTCAGCGAGGGTTGCGATGAAATGAACTGGAGCCAGCGTGGAGTCATACGTCGAGTGCGCACGGGGAAGCGGCCGGCGAACGATTCGCCGGTGGTGAAGTGCTCTTGGTGAAGAAGATCGTACGCCATCGACGGCTCGACACCGCAAGAAACCTGCGGCATCTCGCGCGCAAAGGCGTCATTCGACCATGGCGTAGGGTTCAATTCGCGAAACTGTGGCCGGACCAAGGCCCCACACTCGGTTCAGGTCGTCAAGCGTCTCGAAACGGCCGTGGGCAAGGCGATCCTCGACAATCCGCTGTGCCAAGGCCGGTCCAATCATGGGAAGCAATTGCAGCTCGGCTTCCGTTGCGCTGTTCATGTCGATCTTGAGTAAGGGCGATCGAACCGGGGGCGCATCGCCTCTGAGAATGGGGCGTCTTTGATGTGAAACAAGGGCGGCGCTGAACAGGACAACCAGCGCGAGGAGTACGATCGCGAAGCCCGGCGCTTGTCGGGGCGGGTGTGGCTCTTCGGGCATTGGCGCGGCAGTATTCAAGAGACCCTGTTCAGCCGCGAGCGGCTACTGAGTGGCTGGTTCGGCCCGGTTCGGAAGTTTGAGGGGCCCGAGCGGCTTGCGGAGCCGCTTGCGCAGGTTCACGATCTTGGACAAGGCCGGCTTGGTTCTGCCGTCCTGTGACACCAACCCAGCACCTGGCAAAATCGAACCGGGGTGGTCGAAGAGCTCGCACCAGAAGATCGATTCCAGATACGGCTTTGACATGGCCATGGCAAAGACGCGACCGGCCCACGTGGCTTGCAAGCCAGGTGACATCGCGTCATGCCACCAACCGCCATCTTCTCGAACTTGCGTGCTGGGCATGCCGAGCGCGCTGACGATGAGGGGAACTTCAATAAGGAAGAATCGATCAAGCAGATTGCTGATCTGCATAAGGTCGCGCATCATTCGTCCGGAGCGCTGCTCGCCGAACAGCAGTTGCACGCCAAGCGCGTCCATACGAATGCCTTCTTGAATCAGCCGCTCGATGAATGCGAAGGGCGCGACAGAGCCGCGCGGCTCACTGCCATGTTCACCGAAGGGCTGTGTCATCTCCACCATGATTCTGGCGCCCTTTCGGGATTGCCGCACAATAAGTGCAGCCATGCGCACAAGGTCAACCATTTGATCGGCCGAGAAACGAAAGTTCTCGTTGGTGTTGAGCCCCGCAGCGATATTCCAGATGCCGACATGATTGCGGTAGCGCTGCACGACACGTTCAACGTGATCGTAGAGCATGTCGCGGCAGGTGTCGTAATCGTGCTGCCAGACGTACATCCAATCGGGCACGGCCCGTTGCGAGAAATCGATGAGCGGTCCAGCCACGACGGGCTTCCCCTGTTCCCGCGCCCAGTTCATCCAGCGGTCGAGCGATTCCCAGTTGTAACGCCCCTCCTCCACCTCAAGATCGCGCCATGTCAGCGGCATAACCAGAACATCGAAATCGCGCCCGACCAGTTCGCGCAAGCCCTGGCTGTCTTGGGCAGGCGAAACGCGCACGCCAAGTGTGGCAGAGGATGCGCGGCGTGCGCCGAAGCGGCGATGAAGCAGAATCTCAGCATGCGCGAGCGCGAGCCGCTCGGTTGCGTCGATGCCCGCTTCCAGAGATTGCCTCGCGAGACGATCGGCGGCGACCGGGTCGCTACTGTTGACCGCCTGGGTGAAGAGTTGTCGGGCCTTCTCCCACAACTCCATCGCAGGATGGCCCGCAGAGAGCTCGAACATCTGCCATTCTTCGCTCTTGACGATGAACATCTTGATGCGATGACGGGCAAGTTCTACAGAAAGGATGTATGGCTCATCCCGATCGGGGAGCAGCGCGGTTTGCAGCATGAGCCGCCCCATGGCCCCTGCGTCGTAGAGCAGCGACAACCCGACGGCCCGGCTGCCGCGCTTTTGGCACACGATGCGACCGGTGTCACTGTTGAACTGGACTTTGCCCTCCGTCGCAAGATCATCGCGACCCAGAAGGTGCGCCCCTACCAGCGGCCAGTGCTTGGCTGGTCCGTTCTCGTCGTAAACGGCAAACTCAAGCATGGAGCGTCACCACGGAGAGCCACGGAGTTCCGCTGGAATCGACGTCGTACGACCGGCAGCCGGCCCCCCGGTTCGTTCGATGAAGTGAGCGATGAGTCATTTGCCTAAAGAATAGCATCCTCGGCACAGGTTCCTGAAGGGGATCCCTGATGCAAAAAGCGACGACCGAGCACTTCCGGCCGCTTGGACAAGTACGGATGGTATTGCGAAAGCGTTGCGAGAACTACTCCTCGTCCTCGCCGGCATTGAGCAGCCGCTCGCCCTGTTCCGGCGTCATGGAGCCGGAAGCGATGTAGGCCGCAATCTCTCGCCGAGATCGTTCGCGTGCGGAACGCTTCCAAATGGAATCAATGGTCCCGCCGAAGATCCAGAAGATGATAATCGCGCCGAACACGCTCCAGAACCAGTTTTCTGCGGCGGCAGTGATGAGTGCTTCCAGTGCGGCCATGGCGTACTCCTTTATGAAGGGAGGCGTTCGAAGGTCATCGACGCGCAGGCACGATTGTAGCCGGCTACTGGTGCGCCTCGGACTTCTTAGGGATGGGCCGCCGCGATTTTCAGCTCATTCACCGGTCATCGGACTGGCGGTATTCCCGCACCGCAATCAGTCCGATCAGGGGCGACTGCGCATCGAGTTCCATCTGCACTAGCCGCACGGGGTCGGGCTCGTAGATACGCCAGAAGCCGCCCGCATTCATGATCTCGCCACGCTCATCATAGAAATCCCAGAGTGAGTACCGCTGCCTCGCCCCCGCGGGCAACGAGTCGATGTGCCGAACATAACGCTGGTTGATCCAGAGGTTGAAGTCATTGAACGTATGAGGCGTGGCGTTGACGAGCTCGAGCTCTGTTCCGTCGCGGAACACTTGAACGTCAGCCGTTTCGGTGGAGTGGCGGTGCCGGGGATAGGGCTCCCCAGCGCGGCTGGGGTAATAGCGTGGCGCAGCGCAGCCGGCAAGGGCGAGCGTAATAAGGACCGTAGATGCGAGGAGGCGTATCACGAGGGGAAGTGTATCAAGGCAGTGGGGGAACGGGGGCAGAGTGTGCTGATCGCGGCTTCTGCTGCCCCATTGCCGCTTTCTTCCTGTACCATCTTGGCACCCATTCCCCCAACGACTTATTCGAGGGAGCACGATGTTGACAAGACGAGTTTATGGCGGGACCGTGCGCAGCGTTTGGCTGCTCTGCGCGGTTATCACGTTCGTTGCGCATGGCGTGGGTGGGCAGGCAATTGCGAACGCAGTGCAACCGCCCGCCGCCGATGAAGCGCTGCCTGATGCGCCGGCGGCGATGTATTCGGATTTTCGTGAGGTGGTCCGAAGCGCGAAGGCCAAGGTCTTTCCTGCCGTCGTCTTCATTCGCGCGCTGCGCGAGTCGCACGAAGCCGGCCGGCGAATCTCGCAGGAGGTCTCAGGTTCGGGCGTCATCATCAGTGAGACCGGCGAAGTGCTGACGAACTGGCACGTGGTCGAACGGGCTACCGAAGTGCGCTGCCTGCTCTATGACGGCACTCCGCTTGATGCAACCATTGTCGGTTCTGACAAGGACACGGACCTTGCGCTGCTGCAACTCAACTTTTCGAGCGATATCTCAACCGTGCCGTTCGCAGAACTGGGCGATTCCAGTCAGCTTACCGAAGGCGACTTCGTGATGGCGATGGGGGCGCCGTGGGGCATGTCGCGATCCGTGGCCATCGGCATCATTTCCTGCACGGATCGCTACCTCCCGGAGAACAGCGAGTACTCGCTCTGGCTGCAGACCGACGCCGCAATCAGTCCCGGCAACTCCGGCGGCCCGCTCGTCAATACGGCTGGTGAAGTCATCGGCATCAACACGCGCGGCATTATGGTCGGTGGCGACCTGGGTTTCTCCGTCCCTTCTCAAACCATCGCACAACTCTTGCCGCAGTTCCGCGAGCATGGCCAGGTGCAATGGGCATGGACGGGCTTGCAGCTTCAGCCATTACGGGACTTCAATCGTAAGATTTACTTCCCAGGAGATGAAGGCGTCATCGTGGCAGGCACTGATCTCGAGAGCCCTGCACGTCGAGCCGGCTTTCAGGCGCGCGACCGCATTCTTTCGATCAACGGAATTCAGACGACAGCCATCACCGAGGAGGGGTTGCCTGCGGTCAACAGACTGCTCGGCCTCCTGCTGAAGGACGAACCTGCCAGAGTGGTCGTCGAGCGCGGCGGCGAGGAGCTCACGCTGGAATTGACGCCGCGCGAAAAGGGCGCCGTCGAGGGTGAAGAACTCGACTGTCCTCGATGGGACATGACATTCAAAGAGATCAACCAGTTCGATAATCCGACGCTGCACTTTTACCGCAAGGAGGGCGTATTCATCTATGGCATTCGCTATCCCGGGAATGCCGCCAGTTCGCGGTTGCAGACGCAGGACATCGTGCTTGAGATTGACGGTCAAACCGTGACGACGCTTGACGATGTGAGAACGATTCACGCCGGCGCGATGGAAAACTTGCCTGGCAAGAATCGAATGCGGTTCACGGTGCTGCGCAATGGACAAATGCGTCAGATCGTCCTGGACTATTCGCGCGATCATGAACGACGGTGAGACTCATCCGGCGGGCAGACTATCGCCCGCTTGCGAGATATTTTTTTTTTCGGTATTCGATCTGAACGAAGGAAAAACCATGAAGCAGGCACTGCTCGCTATCGTCACCACCACTTTCGTGGCTCTGATTACGGCCGCGGCTCCCGCTCAATCCGATGAAGCGTCGACGGCGGCGCAGCATGTTGCCTCGTCAATTGTGCGCGTTGAGTTGACGCTGCAGTACGACAAGGGACAGCCGCCCACCAGTGCTGGGTGGGGTGAACGATGTCCCGGCTGCGGGCGTTATCACGTTCAGTCGGGTCCGACCTACGTTGAGGAGGAGCGGCCACTGGAGGCAGCGGGCTATCTGCTCTCACCCACGCGCGTTTTGACGAATGATGTCTTTCTCCAGCCGCGCTTCATCCAAAAGATTGAAGTGCGCTTCGGCGACGAAGTTGTGCCGGGCCGCATTGCAGCCCATGCGGATGACCAGTATGCCATGATTGTGGAATTGGACCTGCCGCTCGAAACGGCAGAGCCGCTGTCGTTCGACGGGTCGGCCGAAGGGCCGTACTTCCTCGTGAGCAGTCAGCAGGTCAACGGAGAATGGCTGCTGCACGCGGCGCCGCTGCCCGTAGCCGCTGCGTCCACCAGCGAGTCAGGAATGCGCTTCACGCCGCTCAGTTCACGTGGCATCGTCGTCAACGCGCAGGGTGTGCCTGTCGGGGCGGCAATGAATGAAGAGCTTCCTTCGCAGGGCAGGTGGAAGGGGTCGCCTGACGATTGGAAATGGATCAGTGCGGATCAGTTTGCGCAGCTCAAGAGCGCGGCTGAGGCGTGGGCCGACTCTGGAATTCTGCTCGTCACGCTTGGCCTGCGCAGTCCGACCTCATCAGGTCCCTCAAATCCGTGGATGTATGATGAGTCTGAAGACGACGCCACGGAACGGCACACGCTTGGCCTGCTTGTGGAGAGCAAGACGCTGCTTGTGCTCGAAGGGATGAAAGCAACCACCACTGCACGCCTCGAACACATCACCGTACATCCGCCAGGTGGCGAGCCGATCGAAGCGACGTTCGCCTATTCGCTGCTCGACTACGACGCTTTTCTTGCGACGCTGGATGAACCGCTGAGTGGGCCGCTTCATCTGGCGCAGCCGGGTGAATCGTTGCTCAGCCTGCGCAATCAGCTCCTTCTTGGCGCGGAAGTGATGCTGCATGGCGAGCACCGCATCGCGTACTACAACCACACGCGCATTCCCCGCTTTGAGCTGGGATGGCGGCGTCAGGTGTATCCGGACGTCGCAGGAGATGTCACTCATCTCTTCCTCTTCAACAAAGAAGGATCGTTGCTCGCGCTTCCGCTCGAGCGGCGGGAACGGGCCGGCGAAGAGCGCCAATGGCGACATGGGGGCCAACGGCTCACGCCGGCCTCACACATCGCAGCCGTACTTGCGAAGCTTCCTCAGCACATCGATGAGAACAACATTCCGCTCAGTGAAGAGGAGGAGAACCGACTGGCATGGTTGGGCGTTGACCTGCAGGAGCTTGACGAGGAGCTTGCTCGGCTCTACAGCGTGAGTGAACTCACCGATGACGGTTCGCATGGAGCGCTGATCACCTACGTCTATCCCGATTCACCCGCAGCGTCAGCCGGTCTCGAGATGGGTCAAATCCTTCTGCGCATTCATTCGTCGCGCCACCCAAGGCCGATCAACGTTGAAGCTGATCCCTACGCCACGATGGCAGCGAGCTTCCCTTGGGATCGGCTTGACGAAGTGCCGGAGGAATACTTTGAACATATTCCCAAGCCGTGGCCCTCAGCGAGCAGCCCATTCAACAAGCTGCTCACCGACCTCGGGTTCGGAACGCCATTCACTGCGGAAGTGTTCCAAGACGGCGAAGTGCAAGCACATGAATTCGTCGTTGAGCTCGGCCCGGCTCACTTTGATGCAGCGAAGCGATTCAAGAGCGAATCGCTCGGTCTGACGGTTCGCGAGCTCACCTACGAAGTGCGCCGGCACTTTCAGAAATCCGAAGATGATCCGGGCGTGATCGTTTCGAAGATCGAGCCCGGGAGCCGCGCATCGATCGGCGGCCTCAAGCCATATGAGATCATCACACATGTGAATGATGAACCGGTTACCAACATCGGTGAGTTTGAGAAAGCCCTGGAAACTCAGCACGAAGTTCGCCTCGGCGTGCAGCGCATGACGCGCCACCGAATCGTAAAGATCGCGCTCGATGGGCCGCCTGAGAAGCAGCCAACGATGACCGAGCGTGATGGCGGCCCCGCAGCTGAGCCGGGTGGATGATGAAGCGTTCATTAACTACGGGAATCAGCGCGGTGACTGCACTGATGACTCCGATCCCGTTTGTTGAGCATGTCCTTGTGGTCAATAATAAAGCGTGCCGCAGTTTCGCATCGGCATCTCCGGCTGGACCTACGCGCCTTGGCGCGGCAAGTTCTATCCCAGGGGATTATCTCAGAAGCGAGAGCTCGAGTACGCAGCCACGCAGTTGAACTCCATTGAGATCAACGGCACGTTCTACTCATTGCAGCGTCCGACGTCGTTTCGCGCATGGCATGATGAGACGCCGAATGACTTTGTTTTCGCCATCAAGGGCAGCCGGTACATCACGCACATGAAGCGGCTCAAGGATGTTCAAATGCCGCTTGCGAATTTTTTTGCCTCAGGCGTCCTGGCGCTGGATGCGAAGCTTGGCCCGATTCTCTGGCAGTTCCCCGAGCGCATGCGTTTCGATGCCGAACGGTTTGAGGCATTCTTCTCAATGCTGCCGACGAACACGGATGAAGCGTCCCAGCTTGCGCGGAGAAACGATGGCAGGGTGAAGGGCGACCCGGTTTTGAAGTCAGATCGGAAGCGGAGAATCCGTCACGCGGTCGAGGTGCGAAGCGAATCCTTTTTGAATGATGAGTTCATTCGGATGCTCCGGAGATACGACATTGCTTGGGTGATCGCCGACGCGGCCAATCGATGGCCGTACTTCGAAGAGATTACCGCGCCGTTTGTGTATATCCGACTGCACGGCGCGAAGGAGCTCTACGCAAGCGGCTACGGCGATGATGAACTCGAAGCATGGGCGAAGCGCATCCGATCATGGTCGCGCGGTGCAGAGCCGCGCGATGCTGTGAAGTTCACGACGTTGAAGCCGCGCAAGCGCGCCTCGCGCGATGTGTATGTGTACTTTGACAATGATGCAAAGGTGCATGCTCCATTCAATGCGATGCGGCTGGCGGAGATGCTCCAGTCGGACTCAAGAAGCTCGCGCACTGCCGCGCGTGGGGCTGGTGCAGGCGGTCGTCACCCACGGACGGGAGTCCGCGGGCAGTCAGGCACGTAGAATCCACGCCTCATGGACTACCGAATTGTTTCCATTGGCACGCTTGCCGCTCATCCGCTCTGGAACGAGCGTGCTCCGGTGCGCACCGGCCATGCGACCACGACGCTGATTTCATCGGGCGAGGCGAACATTATCATTGACCCGTCATTGCCGTCGCAGGTCGTTGCAGCTCGATTGAACGAGGTTTCGCGGATCAAGCCGGAAGACATCACGCATGTGTTTCTGACATCCTTTGAGCCCGAGCGGAGGCGCGGCCTGACGCTGTTTGAGCGTGCGGAATGGCTCGTCTATGAGCCGGAACTCCGCAGCGCGGAGGCGGCCATCACCGCTAAATTGCGAGAGGCGGAGGAGAATGACGATGAGCAACTCACCGCATTCTTCAAGGAACAACTCAATCTCTTGAGCCGCTGCGGCGCCGCCCCTGATCGCATCGCGCGTGGTGTTGACCTCTTTCCGCTCCCCGGCGTGACGCCGGGAAGTTGTGGCCTGTTGCTGTCCATGCCGGGAATGACGGTGCTCATATGCGGTGACGCCATCGCCACGAGCGAGCATCTGCTTGAAGGTAAGGTACTGCAAGGTGCCGTCGACATTGAACAGGCGCAGGATTCGTTCCGGGAGGCGATTGAGATCGCAGATGTGCTCATCCTCGGTCGAGGAAACATCACCCTCAACCCGATACGAAGAACGATGTGATTCGGTGAAGGTTTCGATGCCACGTGCGTCGGTCTTCTGCGGTACAATGCCGTATGCTGACGCGACTGCACTTCGTCGTTCTCACGCTCGCGTTTGCGCCGGATGCGGCCACTGGCAATTCATGGAGCGATCAACAACCGCCGCCTGCTGAAGAGCAGCACTGGGCGATCAAGCTTGGATCGCGCGTTCACGCTGCTGACGAACTCTTCCCGCTCATCGATCGTGTCGTACTTGTTCCGGACGCGGCGACCTATCTGGATGAGATTGCGAACTGGTCGCCGCAGGGTCGCTGGCCGGTGCTGATTGAAGACAGGCACTTTGCCCCGATGTTCATTCGCCGCTTTGCGCCGGCCGAAGTGATTCGTCGCGAACCAATTGAGCTTGGCGGCGATCCGCTCCCATTTCACCCGAATGAGATCATCGCGCGCGCGTGGGGTGGCAAGCCGCCGAAGCATTCGCCTGAGATGGCGTTTGACCTGCATCAGCATGAGCCGGCCGGCCTGATCGTGTCGAATGCGGGTGATCCGGCGTGGCTGGCGGGTGTCGCGCTTGCTGCTGGTCGCGGTCAGCCGATCGTGCACGTGAATGAGGACTTTGGCTCCCCCGATTCGGTTATCAGCCGCGAACGGGCGGCAAAGATCGAAGAGCAGATTCGCCATTCACTCTCCGTCTATGGATGGCCGTACAACGCGCTCGGAGACACGATAGAGACGGTCACCATCTGCGCCACTATTGCCGGGAAAGTCAACCTGCCGCGGCACGACACCGGCGAAATGGAGCCGGCCGCGATGACAGACTTTCTCGGTCGAAACGATGATGGATCGCGCTACGCCTTCGTCGGGTGGATCTTCGGAGATGAGATTCGCAGCGCGTACATCGCCATGTGCTCGCTCTTTCTGCCGCGCAACTCCTTTACGTTCGTTGATGGATATCCCGATGACGGGCCGTGGCAGAACTGGAACGTCGATCCGGCAGCCGGATTACTTGCGCAGCGGGGCTTCGAAGTGTCCGTTCACAGCGGCAACCGGGCGAGCGAAGACGCATGGCTGCGCATGATCCAGAGCGGACTTGCCACCGATGTCCTGGCTGTCAACACCAAGGGAAACGTCGACTTCTTCGACCTGACCGGTGATGCGCGAATGACTGCATTTGATACGCCATTGCTTGATCAGCCGGCAGTTGTGCATTTCACGCACAGTTGGTCGATGCGACTGCCCGCGACAGAGACGTCAATTGCAGCGCGCTTCCTGGATGCAGGTGCATACGGGTACGTTGGCTCGGTGCATGAGCCGCTGCTCGCAGCATTTGTTCCACCACTGCCGCTTGCGCAGCGGTGGGGGAGTTCCGTGCCCATGCTCATCGCAGCACGGCACTGGGAAGCGCCGCAGCCGTTTGGCGGACCGTGGAAGGTGAACACGTTCGGCGACCCGCTCATGCTTGCAGCGCCCGCGGCCAGTGGCTCGAAGCCGCGCATTGAGTCAAAGGCGGAATACGGCACGCGCTTGAACGACGTTGTGCGCGAGACGATGCGGCAGGTCAACAGCGATGAAAGCGGCGAATCGATCGCCGAGTCGATCACGCTGCTTGAGTTGCTCGGCAGAGATGAGATAGCGGTGCAGCTCTGGCGACTTGCCCAGCAGCGCGGCCTCGCCTCGCGGGCAGCCGGGCCCGCGCTTGGACCGCTCTTCCGTAAGGGAACGTTGGAAGAGTTTCTTGATGCTTGGAAAGAAGCAGGCATGGCCGGCAATGCTCGCGCCCTCGACATGCTCTGGCACAAGGTGGCGCCGGAGATTTCGCGCCTGCGCGACGAGGATGTGCTGCTGATGCTTCAAGGTGCGATCCGCCGACCGCATGTGCAAGGCGACCTCTCGCGATTGGCGCCGGCGCTATCGCGCGTGTTCGGAGCTGATCACGTGCGCGGCGTGATCGAGCGCGAGATCGAGCGCGCCGATCATCGCCGCACGAAGCGAGCTTTGCAGCAATTGAAACGCCGATACTGAGTCGCTGTGCGTCTCCGGAATCTAGACGTCCAAGTTCTTGACTTCAAGAGCATGATCCTCGATGTAGGTGCGCCGGCTCTCGACGTTCTCGCCCATGAGCGTTGTGAACAGTTCATCGGCCTTGGACGCCTGATCCCAGGTCACGCGCAGCAGCGTGCGCGTTTCTGGGTTCATGGTCGTATCCCAGAGTTCCTCAGCGTTCATTTCACCCAGGCCCTTGTAGCGCTTGAGTTCGATGCCGCGCCGACCGACTTCGTGCAAAACCGGAACGATTGATGGAATGTTCGGCACATCATGCACCGACTCTTTGTCGGTGCCCGCATCCACCAACCAGGCGAATCGTGTTGGCAGCTTTTCACCAGTGACGGATTCCCCCTGCACAAGCGTATAGTCGCTTGGTTCGATGCCGAACTCCGCGAGCCGGGCAAAGATCGCCTGCAACTCGCGGTTCTCATGAAGTTCGCGCAGTGTGGCAACGCGGCGCCGATCATCAGCGGATTGATCCTGACCGTTCGAGTCGGTCTGCAGGTCATCAAGGATCAGATCGTGCTCGCGAATGAGATCGCGCGCCTGCTTTTCAGACCAGCAAAGCTCTTCGCCGCCCGGCCAGGAGAGACGATACATCGGGAGGCGGCTTTCGCCATCGGGATCGTCGCGGCGCGAATCAAGCAACGTCGCAAACTTCACCCCCCGCCGTTCGGCGACGGCGACCAACTCTCCAAGGCGTGTGAGCTGTCGGACCAGAGCGCCCAAGCGATCGCCTTCAATGCGAACCGGCTCAACGCGAGTCGGTTCAGCCGCGTCGCGCACCAGCAGCACCGCGCTTGAGAGGGCAAGATCCGTGAGCACCTGCGCCATTTTCTGTTCGTTGAGCACGTACTGCGACTTCTTGTTGCGCGTCACTTGAAACAGCGGCGGCTGCGCGAGGTAGACCTTGCCCTGCCGAATCAGCTCGCCCATCTGGCGGAAGAAGAACGTCAGCAGGAGCGTGCGAATATGCGAGCCGTCCACGTCGGCGTCGGTCATGATGATGATCCGACCATAGCGCAGTTTGGCGATATCAAAGTCTTCGCCGATGCCGCACTGAAGCGCTTGAATGAGGATGCGAATCTCCTCGAAGCCGAGCACTTTGTCGATGCGCGCCTTCTCGACGTTGAGAATCTTGCCTTTGAGCGGCAGGATCGCCTGCGTTTCATGGTCGCGGCCTTGCTTGGCGGATCCGCCTGCCGAATCACCCTCGACAATGAAGATTTCCGAACGGTCAACATCGTTCGTGGCGCAGTCGGCGAGTTTCTGCGGCATGCCGCCGGAGTCGAGCGCGCCCTTGCGTTTGATGAGTTCTCGCGCCTTCCGCGCCGCTTCACGCGCCTGCGCCGCCAGCACCGCCTTGAGGCAGATCTTCTTGGCGTCGGCTGGATGTTCCTCAAGCCACGCGCCGAGGTGCTCAGTCATCGCGGAGCTGACAAATGCCTCCGCTTCCGGGTTGAGCAGTTTCTCTTTCGTCTGGTTATTGAACTGTGGTTCCGGGAGCTTCACGGAGATCACAGCCGTCAATCCTTCGCGAAGGTCTTCACCTGACGGCGCAAGCTCCTTGATGAGGTTGTTGCGGCGAGCATAATTGTTGATCGTGCGCGTCAGTGCCGTCTTGAATCCCTGGACGTGCGTGCCTCCGTCGGGATTCATGATGTTGTTCCCGAACGCAAGCAGCAGCTCGTTGGTCGAGTCGGTGTATTGCATGGCGATGTCGCATGCGATGCCCGTCTCCTCATCCTCGCGCGTGATGCGTACGGCGGGGCTGACGACCGTCTTCGCCTTGTTCATGTGTTCGACATAGCCGAGAAGGCCGTTATCGAAATGGAAAGTCTCAGAGCGCGGCTTGCCTTCCTTGTCGACACGCTCATCGATGAAGCGGATCGTCACGCCGGGATTGAGATACGCCAATTCGCGCAGGCGATGTTGCAGCGTCTCATAGCGAAACTCTGTGTCGGGGAAAATTTCGCTGTCGGGAAGGAAGGCGATCTTGGTGCCGGTTTTGCGCGGCTTCTCGTCGGTGGCGTCGGCTCGTTCAGCGATGACGTGCAAGGGCTTGACGATCTCGCCGCGCGCAAACGTAATGAGGTACACCTTGCCGCTTTTGACAACCTCCACTTCGGTCCACGCCGAGAGCGCGTTGACGCACTTGACGCCGACGCCGTGGAGACCGCCGGACACTTTGTACATGTTGCCGTCGAACTTCCCGCCGGCATGGACCTCGGTCATGATGACTTCGACCGCCGGCCTGCCGTCGATGGCGGGATTCTCGTGTTTCATGGGATCGACCGGCATGCCGCGGCCATCATCGATCACCGTGCAGGAGCCATCGACGCCGAGCCGGACGGTGACGGTGGTGGCGTGGCCTGCCATGACCTCATCGATGGAGTTATCGACGCACTCGTAGACAAGATGGTGCAGCGCATTGAGCCCGGTTCCGCCGACGTACATCCCCGGCCGCTTGCGAATGGCCTGCAACCCTTCGAGGACCTGAATGGTCTCAGCGGTGTAGTTGTCGGACAACTCCGCAGCGTTGGAGTCGATGTCGGGGAGCGCGTTTGAGGGGGCGGTGGGCTGCTGCGCCATAGGCATAGGCATCTCTAGAGGAGGGCGAGTCGCGAGGAGGGAAACGGCGTCTTTTGCCGCAAAATCGGACAATCATTCTAGGCGCGAACGGCTCTATG
>CAZFZT010000083.1:0-13806 GCA_964523675.1 uncultured Isosphaeraceae bacterium | reverse complement strand
AGCATCGCAGAGAAGAAGAAGATTCCATATCAGCGGACAATTCTGGCACGCGGCGGCCAGGATGGGGCATCCATCCAGAAGTCAGGCCCCGGCGCTCGAACTGCGGCAATCGTCTGCGGCACCCGCTACATCCATACGGTGACCGAGTCAATCGACAAGAATGACGTTCAGGCAGCGATCGATCTGCTCGCCGCGTGGATTCCGACAGTGTGATTCCGAAGGCCGTTGCCGCTCAGGATGTTGTGGTTCGAGAGAGCCGCGCCAGCACCGCTTTCGCCGTTTCTCGCACCAGTTCTTCTTCGTTCACATCGCGCGCGATCTCTTCGATCCTGCTGTGCACTTGCGCCACCTGCTGATTCGTTGATCGGTTGGTCCGCTGACTCCTGACCCAATTTCCCGCAGCGATGAGGGCATTGCGCTTCATCATGGCGAGTTTCGCGCGTTTCATCGAAGATTTCAGGAACGCATCCCGACGTGCCTGTTCGTCCCAGCCGAGGACATCAAGCAGGTCAAAGCCCGGGGTGCGCTCCTCATACGCCGGATGCACGCTACTGGCCGCGCGCTTGCGCCGTGTTGGCTGATTGTGTGGGCACACGTCCTGACAGATGTCACAGCCGAAAATCCAATCACCCATCGCCTGGTGGAACTGTTCATCGATCAGCGAACGATGTTCGATCGTCAGGTAGCTGATGCAGCGGCTGGCATCGACGTGCCAGGGGGTGATCGCATCGGTGGGGCACGCCTCGATACAGCGTGTGCATGTTGCGCAGGGGTTGACATCAACCATGCTTTGCGACCGCTCAAGCGCGAGTGTTGTTACGACTTCACCCAGGAGCAGATAACTGCCTTGCCGCAGTTCACCCGACGCAATGAGCATTGTGTTCTTGCCAATTGCGCCGAGGCCGGCTTTGGCGGCAAACTCTCGCTCGAGCAGGGGGGCAGTGTCGACGCACGTGCGGAACGATTCATCCGGGAACGCCGCAGCGAGGTCATCACACAGCGCGTGCAGGCGCTTCTTCATGACCGTGTGGTAGTCATCCCCGCGCGCATAGCGCGCGACTCTGCCAAACGGCCCATCTCTTCTGCGATCGTGTTCACCAGTTGCGTAGCGATCCGCCACGCATATCACGGATCGCGCGTTCACTAGCAATTCGCATGGGTCAAGGCGGACATCGAGATTTCGCGCCATGTACGCCATCTCACCATGCCTGCCGCGATCGATCCAGTCGCGCAGCACATCGCCGGTGCCGGCCGGTTCCGCACGAGCAATGCCCGCCAATGCGAATCCGAGTTCACGGCATTTCTGGAGGACTTGCTGCGTGGTCTGCGATCCACCCGCTCCATCGCGGTACATTCATTGCCTTTCGATGTCGCGCAGCAGCTCGAACAGTTCGCCTTCAGCTTGCGCGGCTCCTTCGACCGTTGTGCAGACTTCAAGGTACATCGCCTTGGCGAATCGGCGCTTGACGGTCACCATCATGTTTGGACCATGAGCGGTTTCGGAGAGTTCCAGACGCTCAGCAAGCACATGATATGGCGTCGGCTCATCGCCGAGCAGCAACGGTCGAACGACGCGGTACTCAAAAATGGTCCAGTGCGGTTCCAGCCCATCTTTGAGGCATCCTTCGCGCACTTTTTCTAGAACGCTGCGCACCAGCAGTGCGGTCCACTGCGCTGCAAAGGCCGCTTCAGGTGACGGCGAGGTTTCAGGTTCGCAACGGTCGAGGTCGCTCAGAAAGAGGTTGAAGGGCTCGCGCTTTCGGGGCGTCGCGCTGTGTGCTGATGGCTGCGCGCTGCTCCTTGCACCTGAGCTGGATGGCTGCCGGCGGCGGGAGGAGCGGCTCTCGCTGGCGAGATAATTACGCAGGGCGGTGAGAAGCAGCGCGCGGAAACGGCCGCGCGACGGATCGGCAACCTCAAACAGCCGCCGGGCAATGACGACATCGCATATAAAGCCCTGCGTGAGATCGGCGGCCTCATGCACATCGCGCCCTGTGCTGCGCACGTAGGCATATACGGCGGGCCAGTACCGTCTCGCCAGCCCCTCCATCGCTTCCTCCGCCGCACTGGTGTCGACATTCTCGGCGACTGCGGCCGCGATCATCGACCAATCGGTCTGTGTCGAGTTGGAGCGTTTCTCGGGCATGGTTTCACAGAACTCGGTGCGGCCTCACGAACCGTCCCCCCCAGTACATATGCAGATTCGGATGCTGCGCTGCGCGCGAGTTCTGAGAAATATGCAAAAATGTAATGTACGGCACATGTAAGGCCGCACGACCACCGCAGCGTCGCCAGCAAGGCGGCTCAGCTCTCTCGGCAGAGACCGCTACTGATCTGCATAGGCGGACCGGCGGGGCATGGCGGTAGCGACGAGGCGAATGGGGCGGGCCTCACTGCCCTCGATCTCGACGCTCTGGTTGTCATCCGGGATCACCGTGAGATCGATGGTCGCACGATTGAGCCGATACCCCAGCTCATATTCGAGGGTAAAGGGCGGGATGGCCGACTCGGTCTCGGGATCGACGTTGGCGATCACGCCTTCGAGCAGGAGGTAGTTGCCGTCAACCTCGCCGGTCGCAGGATTGAAGGTGCGAATGTAAAGCGCCGCCTCATCCTCGTCCCATTCGATAATGAGTCCGGTCTCGGTACCGTCATCATCAACCGTTACGACCTCGATGAGATTACTCGTCAAGAGCGAATCGTTCGGGTTCGCAGGCAGGGGGCCGAAGTAGTCACCTGTCCGGATGAGCGTCAGGATGCGATCCATCGCGAGCCGGCTGACCGTGTGGGTCGAGGCCTCGCGCGTGGTGCGCTGATAAGCGGTATACGACGCATTGAGCGCGACAAGCGTGGCCGTCAACAGTACGGCGCTGATGGCCAGCGCGATCAGCAGTTCGATCATGTTGAAGGCGCGGCGGGCGCGCGTGTTCATTCGCCTCTTCATTAGATTCCTCCTTCGGAGTAGCTGGAGGTGACGGCTTCGACCTTGATCGGCCAGGGAATGCCGTCAGGTAGAAGCGCATCGGGGTTGTAACGAATGAGGATTTCACCGAAACCCTCGAAGTCTTCATGATCGGGCGCGATGCCTTCGCCATCGCCGTCCTCCGGTCCGAAATACCCAATCGTGGTGTTGAATGACGCAGCGCAGGTCGAGCAGTCGAACGGTGAATATGCCAGCGGACCGTGTCCGGGGCTTGGGCGAAACGTCATCAACACGGTGCCGTGTACATCTGCATTTCCGCGGATGTCAAGAATGCCTGTCACAATGATGCCGTTGAGCTTGATGCGAGGCACATCGACCGGATCGGCGTCGGGATCGCTCGTAAACGAGCCGACATCGAGCGACCAGCCCGGCATCAGGATCGAACTCTTGGACATTTCAATGATTGCGGCGCTGTTGAGCCCTTCGAGCGTCTGCTTCCACTCCGCTGCGTCAGGATGCGTATCAGCTGCCAGATCGGGATCATCCGGGTCAAGGTAGAAGCGGGTCTCGCCGGTCATCTGAATCTTGTTGCGCCAGTGGGTGTACTCGATCGGCCGCACGCCGGAGACGGAGCCGAGAAACGTGCAATCATGGAAGCGAATGTTGTTTGACCAGTCACGGGTGTCGTCAACGTAACCAATGTCTTCACTCACAAATGCGGTCAGGTCAAACTTCGGCAGATAAGTGCCGGGGTTCTCCTCATCTTCCATCAGCGCGCCCGCATAGTTCCAGTTAACGTCGTCGCAATCGGCCCAGGTTTCGATGAAGGTGACGCCGACGAATGTGCAATTGACGAAAAGGGCGTTCAGTCCCATTGGTATGCGCACGTTGGTGAACGTCATATCTTCGTAGACAGGTCTCTCGTAGAAGTCGTAAGGTGCCGGCGATCCATACGGCACGCCTTCCCACTCTGTGACAGTCGAGGGATACGTCCTGCCTTGCGCAGCGACCTGCATGTTGAAGGGCGCACTTGCCTGTGAATCAAACCAACTGTGCGAGTCGTTGAACATGTCGGTTGTGATCTCGAGCATGTCCTGCTCTTCAACTTCAAACGTGACAGCCGGTTTGTCAATGCCCGGCCGGATCGCGCCGTTGACAGCGAAGGCCTGGTAACTTTGGCCTTCATGGTTCGATTCCCAGTCATTTCGAGCGATCGCAAAGGCGAGACGGCCGCGCACCTTCGCGTACAGATCCTTCTTGTCGAGAACGCCGTCGTTGTAGCCGAGCAGAGTATCGATGTCATCGATTTCGCCATCGCCATCGCGATCCGGGTTGGCGCGATCGATCAGGCGCGCAAGCTGCAGGTCAGCTGTGAACTCGGCAGCCAGTGAGCCAAGTCCCGCAGCGGCGGCAAGATCGGCGTCGTACACGACCATGCCGTCACTGCTGCTATCGAAGTGCGAGAGAAACGCGTCAAAGTCGTCAACATATCCGTCACCCGTGAGATCGGTCAGCCCGGTCCCACTGAGTCCGGGCCCCTCGGCCGGGTGGTTCGGCCGCAGTCGCCCATCGCCATCTTGATCGTACTCAGCGATGCTGGCATAGAGGACGTCCAGCAGATCGTCGAGGTCTGCATCGAGGAAGTAGAAGTCGCTGCGCGTCAGAGCCGGATGGCAATTGGCGCACGTCAATTCACCCGTTTCAATGCCATAGCGCGAGCCGAGCGGACCTTCGATGAGC
The DNA here is from genome assembly GCA_964523675.1 of uncultured Isosphaeraceae bacterium. Lineage (GTDB taxonomy): Bacteria > Planctomycetota > Phycisphaerae > Phycisphaerales > SM1A02 > CAZFZT01. The sequence continues at coordinate 9,143 of CAZFZT010000083.1, read as the reverse complement.
ACGTTTTTTCCAATCATCACGCGATTGACGCTGAGGATGGCAAACTCGATTTTTTTTGTAATGCGAAAATCCATCTGGAGTGTGCGCTTGATGGAGCCATCCACGCCCGTGCTGGTGACGCGAATATACGGTTCCCCAACGACGGGGTCATATCGCAGGCGAAAATACGGACCACTTGGATCGGGCGTGCCTTCCTCGCCTGCGGAGAGCGCGATGGGCTTCACTTCCAGCGTGCCGAATTGCTCGTTGATGGCGGGGAGCGAAGTATCGGATTGCACGGCATTGAATGAGTGAGCGTCGGCATTGTGTGCGTTGAGCACAGCGTGAATGATGCCGGGCGTATTCTCGTCAGGCCCCTCGATGTTGCCATCGGCTGCGGTGTATGTTCCCATCCACAGCCGCTCGGCGAAGCCATCATCAATGATGCCTTTGTCGATGATGAAGTTGCTTGCTTCCGTCTGGAGCCGCAGCGACGCGTAGACAAGGCCGGTTTCTGCCGCGGACATGGCGCGCGACACCTGAAGTCCGGAGTGAGCGGTGCGCATGTTGCCGTGCGCCACCACCGCCATGGCCGCCGCCAGCGAGCCGAAGATCACAAGAAACATCATCGCGAGAACGGACGACACGCCGCGACGGCGAATCGCCACGGCGTTTGAGCACCGGGGATCAACAGGATGCCCAGCGCGTCGGAGCATCAGGCCGTTGCAGCCAGAAGCGCGGGGTCGGTCGAGCGTGCATGAGTTGCCAATGCAGATCATCGAATGTACTCCGGCCTCCTCAATTGCATTGCCTTTCAATCCTAAGAACCTGCGATGTCAAGTCGCCTCTTAGTTCGGCGCCAGCCATGACACACGCGTCACTTCCTCCGGGTCCTGATCGTCTTCCGTTTGATATGTCACTATGACCTGGACGCGCATGAGGTACTCTTCGGGATAGCCCTCTTTCTCATCCGGCACGGGGTAAGCGACATTGATGTTGTTCGGATCAACCATGTCCACCTGGATGACCTGCGCCCAGCCGGCCATATTGGGGATGACCTCACGACGCGCATTGAGCGGCCCATTGCCGGAGGCGGCTGAAAACGTCAGGCCGTCGAAATCATCCAGGTCGTTGAGGTCATCGAGCGTGTCTTCATTCGGCTCCGCGCCCCAATATGCGTTGCTGGTGACCGGATCGTGGCGGTTGAGTTTGAGCGTCATCTCGCGAATTTCATTCCCCAACCGCTGCGCTGTTGCGGCATGGCTCGACCAGATGTTCTGTTGATGAAATGCCACCTGGGCTGCAACGATCGCAAGCACGCCGGTGCCGACGATGACGGTTGCGAGCGCCGTTTCAATCAGCGTCAAGCCGCGACGTTGCGGTGTCGAACGGCATGATGCAAAGGGGTGAGCCATTCGCGGAGAGGAGTTGTGCTGCAGAGTCATCATGCGGTCGTTCCTCATGCCTCATCACGATTCTCGCCTCACAACGCCTCATCCTGAAACGATCGAGCTCATGCGGAAGATCGGCAGGATGATCGCCATGGCAATGAAGCCGACGATGCCGCCCATGACGACGATCATGAGCGGTTCAATCATGCTGGTCACTGCCTTGATGGCGTCGCGCAGCGCTTTCGCATAGAACTCGGAGATTTCTTCAAGTACCTCACCAAGACGGCCGGACTCTTCGCCCGCGCCGATCATCTGCACCACCGACTTCGGAAGGAGCGTGGATCGTGTCAGCGTCGTTTGCACCTTCTTGCCCTGCTTGACCGCGGCATAGACGTTTCGCCACAGCCGGCGGTAATGCACGTTCCCCGAGATGTCGCCGGTGATCGCGAGTGAATCAAGCATCGGCACGCCTGCATTGAGCAGTTCACCCAATGTCTGGAGCGATCGGCTGACGTATAAAGCCCGGAACATGCGCTTGAAGACCGGCATGGTGAGTTTCGCACGGTCCCACCAGAAACGGCCGATCGGCGTTTGAATCGCGCCGAAGAAACCCAGAATCAGGAGGACCGCCGCACTCGAGGGCATCCACCAGTGCGACACCAGCCAATCCGAGAGCGACAACAGAAATCGTGTGGGCCAGGGCATGGCGGCTTCCTTGCCGGCGAAGACGCCCTGGAATCGCGGCAGCACGAACGTGAGCAGGAACACGGTCACGCCAATCGCCATGCCGCCGATGATGCCCGGATAAATCGATGCGCCGATCACCATCTTGCGCGTTTCGAGTTGCTGATTGATGAAACCTGCAATTCGGTCGAGCATCTTCGCAAATGAGCCCGACATTTCCGAAGCGCGCACCATGTTCACATACAGCGGGCCGAAGAGCTTCGGATACTTGGAGATCGCTTCCGAGAACTGCTTGCCTGATTCGACATCCGATTTGATGGCAAGCAGTGTCTTCTTGAACTTGGGGTTGGTCACCTGGTCGGCAATGCCTTCGAGCGCAGCTCGCAGACTGATGCCGGCGCGGATCATGACCGCCAATTGTGACGTGAAGTCGAGAATGTCATTCTGCGACGGGCCGGAAGAGAAGTTGAGCGCTGCAAGCGTCTTGCTCAGCCGCTCGTTGGTGCTGGCAATCGGCGCCACCTGCATGACATGATGCCCCTGAGAGCGCAGCATCGCTGCAGCAGAGTTGGCGTTCTCTGCGACCAGAACGCCCGCCTGTACCTGGCCGGTCGAGAGTCGGGATTGAAAGCGATACTGGGGCATTGGGAATGGCTATCGGCTAACGGGTATAAGCGGTCGGCTGGTCGTCCTTGGGGGAGAACAGAAGGCCGAGAGCCGACGGCGCTTTATTCATGCGGCAAGTTGTCTTTCGAGCTTCTCGGGGTAGGCCGCCTGAGCGATGGCGTCTTCGCGGCTGATGTAGCCGTTGAAGAACAGCTCTGCGATGGAGGTGTCGAGCGACACCATTCCCATCTGGCGATTGGTGTCGATAACGTTCGGAATCTCAAACGTGCGCGCTTCGCGGATGATGTTGCGCACCGCCGGCGTGCAGAGCATGATCTCCACAGCCGGCACCATGCCCGGCTTGTCCACGCGGCGGAAGAGCGTTTGGGAGATAACTGCCTGGAGCGTATTTCCGAGCATGGAGCGGATTTGATTCTGCTGCCCCGCCGGATACATATCGACAATACGTTCGACGGTTTGCGATGCGTTGACGGTGTGCAGGGTTGAGAGTACGAGGTGGCCCGTCTCAGCTGCGGAGATCGCAAGCGCGGTCGTTTCGAGGTCGCGCATTTCGCCCACCAGGATGATGTCCGGATCCTGACGCAGCACGTGCTTGAGGCCGGAGGCGAAGCTCGGCATGTCCTGCCCGAGTTCGCGCTGCTCAATCACACACTTCTTGGACTCGAAGGTGTATTCAACCGGGTCTTCAAGCGTGATGATGTGCTTGCGATAACGCTGGTTCATGGCCTCGATCATCGCAGCCAGGGTGGTTGACTTACCGGAACCGGTGTCGCCGGTCACGAGGACCAGGCCGCGCGGCAGGTAGGTCAGTCGGCTGATGACCTCTGGCAGGGTCAAGTCAGCCATGGGGGGAACCTTGGTCTTGATGGCGCGCAAGGCCATCGCGCACATGCCGCGCTGCATATGGGCGTTGACGCGGTAGCGGCAGATGCCTTCGACCTGGTACGAGAAGTCGAGGTCCTGCACCTCGTCGTAACGCTTCTGCTGCGCGTCATTGGTCATTTCCATGAGCGCAGCATGGACCGCCTCCGGGGCCAGCGGCGGATGCTCCATGGGCGTCATGACGGTGTTGACGCGCATCATCGGCGGATGGCCGGCGATGATGTGAATGTCCGAGGCGCCGTGTTGATGTGCGGTGCGGAGGATTTCGACAAGGTTCATGGTGGTGCTCGCAAGGTGGACGCGGGCGCAGCGCGGGCTGAGCCGGCGCGCGGCTGGATGATGACGCTGGTGCGGACGCAAGGCCCGCTCTGTCTTCATCGTCGCGCAGCGAGCGTCGAATAACCCGCGCAGCCGCCCTTTTGCTCAATGCGAAGGCAGCACCACGATGTGGGGAAACTTTGCGGCCTGTGCGGTCTGCGGCGACCGTATGGGCAGCGATGATTCCATCTGATCGGTCCGGATCGGCGGGCGGCTGCCACGTGGTCGTTACGCGCTCCAGGCAGCGAGGATGACGAGCAGATCAGAGACTCCAACAGCGCAGTCATTGTCCATGTCCGCCGGGCATGCGCCGCTTTCGCCTCCGGGAGCGCAATCCGCACATTCACCCCACGCGCCGAGCACGATGAGCAGGTCAGAGACGCCGACCGAGCCGTCGCCATCAAGGTCGCCGGGAATGTGCTGCACTGTATCCTGCACCTCGAATGCGCCGATGTCAATGGCCGCGACGCCATCGTCATCTCCATCCACGATGCGCGGCTCGCCATCAAGATCGACGAGCTCGATATCAAGCGCGAGAAAGGCATCGTTATCACCCGCATCGATCGCCGGCGAGTTCGGCGCAAGCCGGCCATCGTCGTCGATGAACATGGGGTCAGCGCCGAGGTTGCCGTGTCCGGTGTGCATATCCAGCCCTTGCAGAATGCTGTTAGAGACATCGGCAGGGCCGCTGATCTGCGCGCTCTCATCGCCCTCAGCGTTTCCCCACAGGATGGAGTTGCGGACTTGGGCGTGAGCGCTGGCGTCGACGCTGAGACCGCCCGCCCAGTCCAGCGAAACGCCCAGATTATCAGCAATGGTGCAGTTCACGAAGGTCGCATTGGCTGAACCAGTGATCGCGACACCACCTCCGTTCGAGGCGATGAGCGTGTTCACTACGGTGAGCGACCCTCCGCCGAATTCGAGCCCCCCCACAACGTCGAGCGCAGAGCCGGCGGTGATGTGCGAGTTGCGGATCAGGGCGTGTGTTGCACCGATCACGACGTTGCCGCCCCAAGGCGAAGAGTTCCCATGAAAGGTGCTCTCGTCGATTTCAATCGCCGCCGCCCCAATCTGCACACCACCGACTCCGCATTTCGAACCGGAGCAGCCGTTGTTGACAAAGGTCGATCCGATGAGTGCGACATCGTTCGACCCGCCGCTCCAGAAGATTGGAGTCGCAGCATTATCCGTGAAATCAGAGTTGAGTACATGGAGCGCGCCGCTGCCTTCCACGGTGTAACCGCCGGTTCCGTTCTGATCGAACGTGCAACCATCAAGCGTCAGCGAGCCGTCCACCCAAAGTGTCGATGGGCCGTGAGCATGGTTCCCCGTGAACAAGCAGTTGATGAACGTAACATCGGAGTTGTAGAGGGCGGCTGCGCCGGAGAAGCCGTTGCCCGGCGCGGCGTTATCGCGAAACGCTGTGCCCTCTGCAACAATCAGCGCATCGGTGGCCCAAAATGCACCGCCGACCTCAAGAGCCGATTGATCAACGAACGCGCAATCATACATCTGGAGCGAACCCCCGACGAGCCGCATCGCCCCGGCGTCGAATGCGAAGTTAGATTCGAATTGCACATTCTCGAAGATGAGGTCCGAGTCCACGGCATGAATCGCACCGCCGATTTCAGCGTCGTTATTGAGAAAGAGCACATTCGCGATTTCGAGAGTTGAAGACTCAAGCACCAAACCGCCGCCGGACATCGAATCCGGCCAGGTCCACGCACTGCCGCCGGTGATGACGAGGCCGTCAAGTCTTACATCGAAGATTGAATGGCCGGTAAGGACGTTCGTGAACGGAGTGCAGGACTCCTTTGTGCTTGCTGGAGATCCGTTGAGCACAGTCTGGTTGAGCTCCCAATCGCGCTCATCCAGTGAACGCTCTCCACCTTTGAAGCCGCCGTAGAGTGCCACGCCGCTGATGAGATTGAATGTCGCCTCCGGGCCGTCCTCAGGTCCGCCGGGTCGATACACGCCGGCAGCGATCCAGATTTGCACATCATCGCCGGGCATCGAAGCAGCGAGGGCGAGCGCGTCCTGAATTTCGTTCAACGCATTCGCCCACGACCCACCTTCACCGTCAGGTTCAGCCGCAGCATCAACGTAGATCACCGTTTGACCTGAAGCAGCGCAAGTGACCACCGCAGTCGCTGCAACGACGACGAGGCGAAAGGTTCGATGGGTGTGCATGGCGGTGTCGTTCCTGTTGGCGGGCGATCCCTTATGGTTCGCCTCCTGAGGAGCGCTGCCATACGTAGCTGGGCCTATTCTCATACTGCTCGGCAGGGCAGGTCGATCACAGGCACGTCTCGTAACCGCATGGCGGCAGCCCGCGGTTGGGTACTCCGGCGAGGGCGGTGAACACCGGCGCACACAAGCGCTCCGCTCGGCGGTGCGATCCTTCACATTTCTGAACGAGGTGCGTTTTGCGACATCGGCCGGGAGAGGCGATTCTTCGCCCTCACGGGGGAACATCCTTCGAAGCGGCGCGCGCGTTCGTTTCCCTTGAGTGGTCATTATGGAGCCCGCATCAGGCGGGAGAAGTCTCATGCGCTTGTTTCACGCAACTCTGCACCGGCACAAGAGACATGACGCCAGCGGCATCGGCCTGAATGTGAAATGGCGCGCCGGAGCGCGCGCTGCGCATCGCTGCTCCTGCAATGATGGACGAATGCGGTGGGGGCGAGGGCGCATCATCAGCGCGCGCAAACTGAACCCTCTACGTGATATCTGTGCGCGCTGCGCATCTGCGAAAAGGCATCTCTGGCGGGATCACCGGATCGGTGCGCGGCGGCTTGTGAAGGACATAAGAAAACAGCGAGCCGTTCGACTCGCTGCATAGTGCTTCAAGATGTTGACACAAGCGCCATCACCGGCAGGCCATGCGCGCGACGAGTTGGTCGCGGCTGAACGCTTCGCGGAAGTCGAAGACCGCGCGGAAATCTTCCGGGGTGTCGTCTTCGGTCTTGCTCATCAGGCCATGTTCGACCATGGCGAAGACGATGCGGCCGAAGTCCTCGGTTCGGCAGATGCGCCAGTGCTGGAAGACAGCCGGCGCGAGCAGGCCGTACTGTTCGATGGCGAAATCGCGCAGGCCGAGGCAAAGCTGCCTGCCGTCGATGTGATGGTCCTCATCGGAGAACTCGCAGCGGTTGTTCATGCGTTCGATGGTGTAGGTCAGTCCATCGCGAACGAAGTTGAATGCTTCGACGGGGTACGGGCCTGCCTGCCGGAGCATCGCGTCCCAATCGACCTGCTGCTGTTGCTGTTGGCTCATATGCTTTTCCATTCTGGTTCCGATTGCTCGGAACACACACTATCGGCGCATCGGGCATGCACAGCTCAAAATAGGGCTTCATTCTAGGTGGTGTCAAGCAGACACGTGCGGGCTTTGATGAAGAAAAAAACGCAGAGGCCGGTGTGCGCAGTCGCCTGCATAGGCAACTCCGATGCGAGGAGAGATGCCGATCGCGCGTGCAGGCACGCTTCGCTGCCTGAGACGCTCGATGAACAATTCCCGACTTGTACGCAGATCGATACCATCGAGCCGACGATCAAGCGCCAGCGCTTGTGTCAACTTTGCCGGGCCCGAACATAGCGCAGTGCGCGGCGGTAGGGTGGAGTTCCTAAGCACATGGCGGTTGACCTCCTTCACATGAGTGGCGGTCCTCTTGCGCTTGCTGCCGCTGAATCGATGGCGATACATCAGTTCGATTCCCTCTTCTGGTTCCAGTGCGCGAATGAGCACCGCGATGCCATCGCCGGGTTGGCCGCAGACGACGTTGAAGCAGTAATGCATGCCGTAGGTGAAGTAGATGTAGGCATGTCCGCCGCCGAGATACATCGATTCATTTCTGGCGGTGCGCCGGCCGTTGAAGGTGTGTGCAGCACGGTCGTGTCGGCCGAGATAGGCCTCGACTTCCACGATGCGGCCGGAGAGTCTCTGCCCATCGAGAACGCGCACCAGGCGCTGTCCGAGCAGCCGTCGGCCGACCGTGATCGGATCGCGCCCGAAGTCGAGAAATCGATCGAACGTGGAGATGCTCGACGTCATGGTCCGACGATCCACTGCGGCGCATCGACGCGCTCGAGCACTTGTGCGAATGGGTCATTCGATCTGCGTGGGTCAAACGGCAGTGCGATCACTCCTGCGATCGGGCCGGGATTGAAGGTGACGAGTTGTGGATCAAAGCCGAGCGCGTAGGCGCCATTGACGCTCGCCATCCGCAGGAGTCTCTCAGGGGTCGTTCCATCGCGCTGGTAGAGCAGGCGCATCTCATCGAGGACGCTGATGCGGTCGGGAGTATCCAGGCAAAGAATGCTGTCGGTCCCCAGCGCGACATTCACACCTGCACTGAGCATGTCTTGGTAACGGTGATGGCTGGTGGTTGGTCCATCCGGCTGCGCGTGATGGCCGAAGTAGGCGCTCGCGCGTGGGCAGTAGGCGACATGAATCGGCCAACGGGCGAGCAGGTCGATGTGCTCATCATCAATGTAATTGAGGTGAACGGCGAGGAAGGGTGTCACTTCAAAGATGTCAGCCAGAGCGTCAATTGGGTGGCAGCCGTACCCGGTGATGGAGTCATCCCACACGCCGCGGTCGGCAAGCAGCTGCGCAAACGCGCTGTTGCGGGGCTCGTGGCTGAAGGTGATTTCATCGAGCGTCTCTGCGAGGTGCGTTGCGAGCGGATAAGTCTTGTGAAGTGCGGCTGTGGCATCGTAGATACCCTTCGCGCAGGAATAGGGTGCGTGAGGTTGGAAGCCGACGCGTACGTTGCGCTCCAGCGGGGGCATCGTTGCGACCACACTTTGAATGGTGGCATGTGCGGCGGCCGCTTTCTCGGGTGGACCCTGGCCGAAGAGTTCCACGTAACTGACGCCTGCCAGCTCACTTGCACGAAGCGCTTCGACCGCAGCAAGGGAGCCGATGCCGGCAATATCGCCGATGATCGCGGTGCCACCTGCGAGCGAAAGGGCTGCACCCATCGCAACCGAATGCGCGATCAATTCAGGATCGACAGCCCTGCGATCACGGACGACATCGACCCAGCTCACAAAATCTCCTGTGTATGACACCGGGCCGATGTGCGTCAGATCGAGGTGCGCATGAGCATTGACCAGCGCGGGCAGAATGACGTGGTCAGTCAGCCGCAGTGTCGTGATGTCGCTGGCGACACGGCCAATCGATCCAGGGGAGCCGGCGGCGATCACGGTGCGACCGGCCAAGAGGACCGCGCCAGGGGCGTGACGCCGACCAGCCCC
>CAZFZT010000082.1:0-14327 GCA_964523675.1 uncultured Isosphaeraceae bacterium | reverse complement strand
AGTTTCATCGTGCACGAGCCGAGCGGAATCATCGACTGCGCAAGCGAGAGATCGCGCGACTGGAGTTTCGTGATGTAACGCAGCATCTCCGTCTCGGAGTGGTGCGTGTTGAAGACGGGATGGGTGAGGAAGGCGCTCGTGCGCTCGAAGACAGGAGGAACATCAAGGTGCGCGAGGCCCATTAGGCGGGAAGCGATGCGTCCCGGAGCGTCCGGGGAGGACGTTGCGCCCCGGCCAGTGCCGTTGAAAAGTCCGAGCAATTCTTCGATGTGCGCTGCGCTCGTTGTTTCATCAACCGAAACGCACACTTCGCCGTTGCCGAGATCGCGCAGGTTGATCCGCTGCTCGGCCGCTCGCTGGAGGAGATGAGATGAACTGCCGCGCACCTTCACGCGCAATGTATCGAACACCAGATCGTCGCCGATCTCGTGCCCCTGCTCGAGGAGACCTGCTCGCAGCGCTTGCGTCAACGCGTGAACGCGCTGCGCACTCTTCTTCAACCCCTCCGGCCCGTGATACACCGCGTACATGCCCGCCATGATGGCGAGCAGTACCTGCGCTGTGCAGATGTTGCTCGTCGCGCGGTCGCGCTTGATGTGCTGTTCGCGCGTCTGGATTGCCATCCGATATGCAAGGTTGCCCTCAGCATCTTTCGACACGCCGATCAACCGGCCGGGCATCTTGCGCACGTATTCGTCCTTCGTGGCCATGAACGCGGCATGCGGCCCGCCAAAGCCCATCGGCACGCCGAATCGCTGCGCGGAGCCGACTGCGATGTCCGCGCCCCATTCGCCGGGCGGCTTGATGAGCGTGAGCGCGAGCAGATCGGTTGCGGCGACGAGGAGCGCGCCGGCCGTGTGAAGTTTCTCGCCGAGTTCTTTATAGCACTCGATGCGACCATCGGTCGTCGGATACTGCACGAGCGCGCCAGCGATCTGCTTTCCTTCCATTCCCGGGGACGGGAGTCCCTGGGCTTTGGCGTCGAAGACTTCGATGTTGATGCCGACGGAACTCGCGCGAGTCTTGACCACTTCGATCGTCTGCGGATGACAATCCTCCGCGACGAGAAACACGTTTCGCCCAGTGATGCTCGCGCACATCGCCATCGCCTCGGCCGCGGCAGTTGCTTCATCAAGCAGTGAAGCGTTCGCGACCGGCAATCCGGTCAGGTCGCTCACCATCGTCTGAAAGTTGAGCAGCGCTTCGAGCCGGCCTTGTGAAATCTCCGCCTGGTAGGGCGTGTACTGCGTGTACCAGCCGGGGTTCTCAAGGATGTTGCGCAGGATGACCGGCGGCGTGATCGTGCCGGAGTACCCCATCCCGATGAAGGAGCGAGTCAGACGGTTCTTGGCAGCAATTGAGCGCAGTCTCTCAAGCGCTGCATGCTCACCAAGCGGCCCGGGCAGGTGGAGCGGCCGCGTCAGACGAATCGAATCGGGCACCGTCTCCAGGATCAACTCATCGATCGAATCGCAGCCGACCGCTCGCAGCATGCTCTGCACTTCCGACTCGTCCGGACCGATGTGGCGTTCAGCGAACGCATCCGTCGTTTCCAAGACCGACTCAGCCCTGCTGCCGCCATCAACAACGGCTTCGACGGGAACCTCGACTGGTTCAGACTGTAGATGCGACTGGGGCGGCGGCATGTGAAGATGGGTCATAATCGGAAGCGACAGAGGTATCGCAGGTCGGGAACTGCACCCGGGTCAAAGACGCTCCGGCGCCTCTCGTACGGGCACGGAAAGCTCCAACCGGTGCGAGAACATGCGCTAAGCAACGGAGCGGCTACCATTTCAGAACGTGGCTGGCACTATATTCCTGCCCGCTGCGACAAGCAACGCCGAACACGTCGCCCGGTACCTTTAGCGGGGCTCAGACACCTTGAACAAAGCGAGATCGTACATGAAAGCAACCTTCACACCCGCACGTCCACTTTTCCTCATCGCTGCGTTGTCCGGCATCCTTGCCGGCGCTGGTTGCGCAACGCCGGCGGGCGCTGCCGATTTCGATCTCGACCGTGTGTCATGGGACGGCATTACTCCTGCTGCGGTCGCCTACGACGACGAGGTACAGGACAAGCCGCGACGTAAGGGCAGGGTGATCGAGGGAGAAGTCGACATCAACACCTTCGCGCCGAGTCACGCGGTGATCGAAGTGGATGCCAGGACCGTCGATCTGAATCAGGTCTTCGAAGACCTCGGTCCCGTGGCGGCGCTCTGGTACCAGCACGTGCAGACGCTCTCGAACCCGTTCTTCGAAGGCCGTGCCCCCGAAAGCCGCGGCATCGAATTGACCAAGGAGTATCTGGAGTTTTTCTTCCGCCTTTATGGCCTGGAGCCGGCGTTCCCCGCGCCGGGGATGATGGTTGATGAGATGCCCGGCGGCGAGATTGATGCCACCGCGAACCTCGTGAGCTACCGTCAGCCCTTTCATTTCAACTATGGCGGCGCGCGAATACGAGCCCAAGTCAGTGGCGCGCTGTGTGCGATCAATGGCCAGGAACTGCGTGATCGGGAAGATTACACGGTCCTTGGCGTCTCCGGCAGCGGCCATGTCACCGCGCCAATCAGCTTTGTCGGCTACGGTATCGAGGATGGGCCGGATGGTTATACGAGCTTCGAGGAAGACACTGATCTCACCGGCCGAATCGCTTTGCTGCTTCGATACGAGCCGCTTGATGAGAATGGCGGAAGTCAATGGAGCCGCTCGCGCTTTTCCGCACACTCATCGATGGCAGCGAAGCTTCGTAACCTGCGCGAACGAAACGCAGCGGGCGTGATTCTCGTCAACCCGCCTGGGGCACGGGGCGGATCAAGTCGGCTTGAGTCGATCGGCCGATCCTCACGGTTTGGACCGCCCATGACGGTACCGGCGGTACAAGTCACGGAAGAAGTCGCCGAACGCATTTTGAAGCAGGCTGCGCCGGATGACGGCGATCTCATGGCGTGGCGCCGAAAGGCCGACCTGGGCCAGGTACGCACTGTTCATTTGGACGGCCCTCATGTCACGCTTGCGGGAGAATTGACTCGCAGTGGTGCGCGGGCCGGCGTGGAAACCGAGAACGTTGGCGCGATCCTGCGCGGCAAGGGCGACCTCGCAGATCAATGGATCATCATCGGCGGACACCTTGATCATGTCGGCTATGGTGAATTCGGCACCATGGGCGTCGGAAATCGAGGCAAACTGCACCCGGGTGCAGATGACAATGCCTCGGGTACAGCTGGCGTGCTCATTCTCGCGCGAACCTTGTCGGAGCATTACGCGAAGCTGCCGGATGACGCTCAGGCGCGCTCCATTCTCTTCATCGGTTTCTCAGCCGAGGAATCGGGATTGCACGGCTCGCGGCATTTTGTCAACAACATGAGCATCCCCGCTGAGAAGACCAGCATCATGATCAACATGGACATGATCGGACGGCTGCGCGATGACTCCATAGCGATCATGGGCGCGGGTACAGCAGAAGGGCTGCGACCCATCTTGAGAAAGCACGTTGAACAGAGCGGCTTGACCGCCCATACGACGCCCGGCACAAGCGGTCGGTCAGACGATGCGAACTTCGTCAATGCGGAAATCCCCGCCGTTCACTTCTTCACCGGCCTGCATCCTGAATATCACGCACCCGGCGACAAAGCGCATACCGTGAATCCTGCCGGGGCGAGTCAGATTCTGCGACTGATTCACCACTTTGCGCTTGAACTTGCGCAACGCAGCGAGCAGTTGACCTACACCACGCCCGGGCGGACCAGGACTGCTGATCGCGGCTACGGGCCGGTCCGACTGGGTATTCGGCCGGGCATGGCTGAAGCGCAGGTAAGTGGCGTGCTTGTCGAGGAAGTCTCTCTCGAAACCCCGGCAGCCGAAGCAGGAATCATATCAGGCGACATCATCGCCAAGTGGCAGGGCGAGCCAGTGGAGGATCTGCGCGGGCTCTTCGAGAACCTTCAACGCCACAAGCCGGGAGACGAGGTCACGTTGACGATTCTCCGAGGCGGTGAAGAGCTTGAAGTGACAGTGAACTTTTAGCGAAGAAGCCACAGCGCGAGCGCGCTTGGGTAGATCAGTTGCGCAAGAGCTATTCACATGATCTGGCGCTGTCCTCCCTGCGCGCTGCCCTGCCTATGATCGGTAGTCCACTTTTCACCCGCCGGCGCGAAAGCGCCGTTGCAGGAGGTTTACGCAGTGCTACCGAAGATGCCTCGCCGCGGCGAGCAACCCGGCTTCATCTACGTTCCACCGTACCGCATTCAGGGCGTTTCCATTGCCGGTGAGCAGACGACGGTCGGCGTGCCTGAACTCGACCTTGCATTCGACATTGGCTTGTGCCCGCGCGTCGTGCTGCCGATGCCATATGTTGCAATCAGTCACGGCCACATGGACCATGTCGCCGGCCTGCCGTACTACTTCAGCCAGCGCATGTTTCAAAAGATGTCGACTGGCACCGCCATCTGCCATCATCGACTGGCGGCACCGCTCCTTCACATGATGAAAGGGTGGATCGATGTTGAACAGCAGCAGACGCCGCACAAGATCATCGGCATTGAAGACGGTCAGTCCATCCAGATCAAGCCGAACGTGTTTCTCCGCGGTGTTGAGATGATCCACACCGTCCCCGCAATGGGGTATGCGGTGGTTGAGAAGCGCAGCAAGTTGAAGGAAGAGTTCTTCGGCCTGCCGCAGGATCGACTGCGTGAGTTGAAAGCGAGCGGCACGGAGATTACGCGCATCCTTGAGATTCCGCTCATTGCCTATACCGGCGACACCGAAATGGGACCGAACCTGTATCGCGATGAGTTTGCCGAGGCGAGAGTCGTGATTAGCGAATGCACATTCTTTGAGCCGGAGCAGCGCGACCGTTCGAGCGTCGGCAAGCATCTGCACGCTGACGACATTCGCACGCTACTCGATGTATGGAAGGCGGAAGCCGTCATCCTGATTCATCTTTCGCGACGAACGAATCTGGCGGTGTCGCGCGAGCATCTCATGAACACGCTCGGCGAAGAGAAGGCATCGCGCGTGCACTTCCTGATGGATCATCGCTCGAATCGGGCACGATATGAGCGACAACTTGCGGAAGCGGAGGCGGCCGCCGGCGCCGGCGCATGAGTTCAGCAGCATGCTGAAATCACAATGGGCGAATGAATCCACTGCATCCAAGAGATGTCGCCTCGTCAAGTGCGCGCGTTTGACGTGTCCCGCAATGTTGCTGTTCGCCAGTTGACGAAACGCCAATCGTATCGTAACTTCTATCGAGTTCGTGGCACGCGCGCTTTCCGCTTCGGCTTCGGTCGGATGCGGCAGTCGGTGGGACTGACGAGTGCGGTGCGGAGGTTCATCTGTTTGATCAACCACGTCGCCCGTGGCGACTGAGGCGAGAAGTGTCGATGCGTCGAGTCAATCCGGAACTCAGGGAAGCGATCCTCGCGCATCTGAGGCAGCACCATCCGTCCATGTGTCGTCATTGGTTTGACGACATTGAGCCCGTCGACATGCACGGCGGCATCCTGAAGATGCTCGTGCGCGAGCCGGTGCAGTTGCGTTACCTGCAACGATGTTGCGGAGAACAGTTCGCGGAGGCGGCGAGTGCGGTCACGGGTCATCTCGTGACGGTGCGGTTTGTTGGAGAGGGCGAGAGCGAAACATCGCCGACGCAGCTCGACACAGCGACGCCCGGTTTCAAGCTGCTCGATCCCTCGGACGACATGCTTCTGAGTCCGGACTATTCCTTCGAGAATTTCGTTGTTGGTCCCGACAATCAATTGGCGCACGCCGCTGCCAAGGCCGTGGCCAAGAAGCCCGGCCGGGCGTACAACCCGCTGTTCATTCATGGCGGGGTCGGACTTGGAAAGACGCATCTTCTTCAGGCGATTTGCCAGCTCGCCATGCGCACCGATCCGTCGCTGAGGATTCACTACATTTCCTGCAACGGCTTTATGACGCACTTTGTCGAGTGCGTGCAGCAGGGGCGCATGAGCGAGTTTCGGCACTGCTTCCGCAATGTTGATCTGCTCGTCATTGATGACATTCACGATCTTTCCAAGCGCGATCAGACCCAGGAAGAGTTCTTTCACACATTCAACGCGCTGTATCAGGCCGGTAAGCAGATCGTGCTTTCATCCGACGCTGCGCCCCACGAGATTCCGGACCTTGAAGAGCGCCTGACCAGCCGGTTCAATTGCGGCCTTGTCGCGAGGATCGATCGGCCATGCTTCGAGACGCGCGTGGCGATACTCAAGAGCAAGGCAGTGCTGCGCAGTTCTGAGTTGCCCGATGATGTCGCCAGCTACGTTGCAGCGCGAGTCGACACGAACATCCGTGAACTCGAAGGGGCCGTGACCAAGATTCAGGGGATCGCGCGATTGATGCACATGCCGATCTCACTTGACCTCGCCCGGCAGGCGCTCGGCGAGTCGATGATGCCAAACGGCCATGTGCCGACGGTGCAGAACATCATCGACGCCGTCACCGCGTATTATGACGTCAAGCTCTCTGATCTGCTCTCGAAGCGGCGGCACAAGTCGATCGCCATGCCGCGACAGGTTGCCATGTGGCTGGCGCGCAAGTTCACTCGGTACTCTCTTGAGGAGATCGGTGGATATTTCGGCGGCAGAGACCACACCACGGTCATGCATGCCATCAAGACAGTAGGGGTCAGGCGTGAGCAGGATGCCGCTCTCAAGAACGACGTTGACCGGCTTGAACAACTGATCGCGAAAGAGTAGGCACTCGTTGAGCCCTCAGAATCAGCGTGTCAATGTCTTCGACGCTGATCGAAGACATAATTTTTGACGTGCCGCCCCGTTGATGGCTTGACTTGTCCAATATCATGCTTGCATGAACGTTCGCACCGTTGTTGACGCCATGGAAGCGATCGCACCATTGCGGTTTGCCGCCGAGTGGGATAATGTCGGCCTGCTTCTGGGAGCAGGCCAATGGGCTGCGGACTCGATCATGTTGACGATCGACCTCACTGAAGACGTGCTGGCGGAGGCGATCGCTGCGAAGGCGCAGATGATCGTGGCGTACCATCCGCCGATATTCGAACCATTGAATCGCTTGACCGATGCGACGCTGAAGGAACACCTCGTGCTTGAAGCGGCGCGACATGGCATGTCGATCTACAGCCCGCACACTGCCCTCGACGCTGCGCCCAACGGCGTCAATGACTGGCTGGCCGGCAGCATTGCCGTCGGCGCAAGCGGTGACGTTCGCGCGCTTGAGCCATATCGCGATCTTCCATCAACCGAAGAGTGTAAAGTCATTACCTTTTGCCCGGCAGACGCGATTGAAGCCATTCGTAATGGGCTTGCCGCGGTCGGCGCCGGACGCATTGGGGACTACCAGCTCTGTTCGTTCGAACTGAGCGGCAGAGGGACGTTCTACGGCGGCAGTGGAACGAAACCCACCATCGGCCAGCGCGGCTCGCTTCAGCATGTCGATGAAGTTCGCCTGGAGATGGTGTGCCCACGATCATCGCTTGGCCTCGCCGTGGTGGCGCTTCGTGAGTTCCACCCGTATGAGGAGCCGCCGATTGAGATTTATCCTCTCGAAGCCAGGCCGCAGCGCAACATCGGGCATGGCCGGCGCGTCGTCCTCGATCAGCGTGTCGATCTTCCGACGCTTGTGGCCCGGATCAAGTCACGGCTTGGAACCACTCGCGTTCGCGTTGCCATCGGTCGCAACGCACCCGAACAATTCGGGACGATCGGGTTGTGCCCCGGAGCAGGCGGCTCCTTCCTTGATGCGGCGCTCGAGCAAGGATGCGAGTTGTATTTCACCGGCGAGATGCGGCATCACGATGTGCTGGCCGCGCAAGCCCGCGGCTGCACGGTTGTGCTCGCTGGTCATACGAATACGGAACGCGGTTATCTTCCGGTGTTACGAGAAAGAATGCTTCAATCGCTTCAAGGGACTTCTATTTCCATCGCCAGCGCAGACGTCGATCCGTTGGCCGCGATGTAATGATGCACCCGCCCCTTACGGATCCACAATCGGAAAGAACACGCCATGACGACGACGACATCCCGGTCAGGGACAACAGCCAGCGGCGCCGGCCATAAGTCCTACGAAGAGTTGATTCAGCTTGTGAGAGAAGCCGCCTTGCTCGGCTCCAGCGCATCACTGCTCAGTTGGGATCAGGAGGTGATGATGCCAGAGGGCGGTGTGGAGTATCGGAGCCGGCAACTCTCTCTCCTCGCGCGGCTGACCCACGAAGCTTCGACGAGTCCGCGAATCGGTGAATTGCTTTCGATCTGCGAGGATGACGACGCGCTGACCGCCGATCCGATCTCGCCCGAAGCGGTCAACATTCGCGAGTTGCGTCGGCACTACGACCGCAAGACGAAACTGCCTTCGGCGCTCGTTGCGGAGGAGGCGGCGTTGGCAAGCCGGGCCCAACATGTCTGGGCCGAATCGCGTAAGAACTCGGACTTCGCTTCATTCAAGCCATGGCTGGAGAAAATCTTCACGCTTCTGAGAAAGAAGGCGGAATGCTACGGATGGGCTGACGACGGTGAGCCGTGGGACGCTCTGGCCGATGACTATGAGCCAGGTTGCACCGCTGCGCAGGTACAGGACGTTTTCGTTCCGCTTCGCACGCGCTTGCAGGCACTGCTGGACGAACTCGCATCCAGCCCGGCCAGGCCGAGCAATGCCTTCAATGAACTTGAACTTCCGAAGGAGCAGCAGGAACGATTCGTGCGCTTCATTGCGGAGCGGATCGGATTTGATTTCAAACGTGGACGGCTTGATACTTCGACGCACCCGTTCTGTTCCGGAACGCACTGCAACGACGTGCGTTTGACAACGCGCTTCGCAAAGAACAACGTGAACGATGCGCTCGGCTCCACCATGCACGAGGCGGGTCACGGCATGTACGAACAGGGCCTGCTCTTTGATCACGTTGGCACGCCAATGGGCGAATCCGTGTCGCTAGGCATTCACGAGAGCCAGAGCAGAATGTGGGAAAACCAGGTCGGCAGGTCGATCGCCTTTTGGAAGTGGTGCTATCCGAAGCTGAACGACTTCTTCGGGGATCGCATCAGCGGGTTGTCGATGCAGGATGTCTATGGCGGCGCGAACATCGTTCTGCCCGGCTTCATTCGCGTTGAAGCGGATGAGGCAACCTACAACATGCACATCATGATCCGCTTCGAAATCGAGCGGTCGCTGATGAACGGCGACATGAGTGTCAGTGACATTCCCGGCGTGTGGAATGCGAAGTACAAAGAGTATCTGGGGATTGATGTACCCGATGATCGCCGCGGCTGTCTGCAGGATGTGCATTGGTCGATGGTGTCGACCGGATACTTCCCAACCTACACCCTCGGTAATCTCTACGCAGCCCAGTTCTTTGAAAAGGCGCTGGAGGAGATGCCCGACCTCTACGATCAGTTCGAGCAAGGCGAGTTCGGCTCGCTTCTGAAGTGGCTCAACAAGAACATTCACCAGCACGGCCAGCGGTATCTTGCCGCGGACCTCTGCGAAGTCGTCACAGGCAAACCGCTGAGCGCGGACCCGCTGATGCGTCATTTGGAAGGCAAGCTCCGTCCGATCTACGGGCTGTAAGACATCAGCTAGAGCACGAATCGGCTGAGATCTTCATCCTTCATGATGGCGCGCAGTCGCTCGCGCACGAAGTCACCTGTGATCGTTACCTGCGTTTCACCACGCCTGACCATATTCGGCGCGTCAAAGCTGATCTCTTCGAAGACGCATTCCATGACCGTCATCAAGCGGCGGGCTCCGATGTTCTGCATCGAGGCGTTCGCTTCGGCGGCAAGATCGGCCATGGCGTCGATCGCCGATTCATCGAAGGTGATGTTGATGCCTTCGGTCGCCAGAAGGGCCGCCTGTTGCTTCGTGAGCGCTGCGTCCGGCTCGGTCAGGATGCGCTTGAAGTCGTCGCGCGTCAGCGGCTCAAGCTCGACGCGAATTGGAAAGCGGCCTTGCAATTCCGGCATGAGATCGCTCACTGACGAGCCGTGAAACGCACCGGCGGCGATGAAAAGAATCTGATCCGTATTCACGACGCCATGCCGGGTGTTGACGGCTGAACCCTCCACAATCGGCAACAGATCGCGCTGCACGCCCTGGCGCGAGACATCAGCGCCGCCTTTTGAGCCCTCCGGTCCGCTCGACGTGGTGATCTTATCGATCTCGTCAAGGAAGATGATGCCTGATTGCTCGGTGCGCTCGATCGCTTGCTCGGTCAGTTTCTCGTTATCAATGAGTTTGTCTGTCTCCTCCTCCAGCAGAAGAGCGCGAGCGCGCTTGACCGTGACCCGGCGACGATGCGATTTCTCAGGAATCAGATTCTCAAGAAACGAACTCATGCCCGGATCGAACTGATCGGGGCCCATCATGCCGATGATCGGCGGCGTTTGCTTTTCGCTGACGACGATCTCAATTTCACGGTCGTCGAAATGCCCTTCCTTGAGCTTCGTGAGCAGGCGCTGTCGCACGCGCTCATGCGATTCATCCTCTGAGGCCTTGGGGTGGTCATGGTGCCACTGTGCTTCTTCAGATGGGACCCAACCGCCTTGTGGAGTGGGCGATTCGCTCGGGCCGGGATGATCTGATTCGTGTGTCGCACCGACGCCTGCCGGCTGGGGCTTCGTCCGTCGCCGCGCGCTGCTCTCGTCACCCAAGAGCAGTGACACCAGTCTTTGTTCGACCGCTGCCTCTGCCTGCTCCCTTACGACCTCCGCCTGCTCAGCTCTCACCATCTTGATGGCCAGTTCGAGGAGGTCGCGAATCATTGATTCGACATCCCGCCCGTGGTAACCGACTTCTGTGTATTTGCTTGCTTCGACTTTGATGAAAGGCGCTGCGACGAGCTTGGAGAGCCGCCGCGCTATCTCGGTCTTGCCCACGCCGGTCGGACCGACCATGATTATGTTCTTGGGAGCGACCTCCCGAGCGATCGCTGGGTCCAGCCGGCGCCGCCGCCAGCGATTGCGAACGGCCACGGCGACGGCCTTCTTCGCGGCATCCTGCCCGATGATGTGACGGTTGAGTTCGGAAACGACTTCGCGGGGCGTGAGTTCTGCCATATGCCGAGTGTAGCCCCGCCGCCCGCCGCGTCGATCAGCGTTAAGAGTCTGCGAAGGGCGAAAAACGCCTCATTTGCCAAATGGGCGGAAACTTTCAAAAAGCGCGATATGTCTCCGCAGGGCACCGGACGCACCCCAGCGCTGTACTTTGGTGGAAAGTTGTTACCAGGAATGGCTGGCATCGCTCCGATTAGCCGGTATGCTGTATTTCTGGACACAGAGGTACTGTGCCGCAGGATTGAGCGCAAACTGACACAAGAAGAGAGGAAATATCATGCGACGATCCGTCATAACAATGACGCTGGTGGGTGGACTGGCAGCGATAGCGGCGGGACAGCTAGCCGCCGTTTCGCAAGACACGCGCGATGCTGAGACGCGCGGAGCAACGCAGCCGAAGCAGTCAATGCTGGATGCGCTCGAGGCGCACGCACACGCGCATCCCGATGATGCAGTGGCGCGCTTGAAGCTCGGGTTCGCATACCTTGAGCTGGGTGACAAGGCCACCGCGCAGCGGTGGCTGGATGAAGCTGCGGCGATCGACCAGGCGCTCTATGAGAATGTGATGGAAGGGTATGGCGGCGAATCCGCAGGTGAAATCGGCCAGGGAGGTGTTGCAGGCGGTTATCCCAATTCCGGACCGGACATCATCGTCGGTGATTTGCACCAGTTGCAACGCTGGGGCCGCATGAACAACATTACTGCTTTCTCTGTCGGCACCATCTCATGCAACGCAGGCGATCTTGCCGTGCAGTGGGTCGCTGGCACAAGCAGCCATCCGGTGATTGCCCAGCACATGTACCGGTATAAAGACGGGCGATTTGAGATGATCGGCCAGTCCTGGGTCAAGCACGGCTTCACCGCACTCACCGGGTCGCTGTGTCAGTCGCAGTTCGGCTATGGCTGTCAGGGACCGGGCGGTTCGATTCTTAGTCCGGGATGCTCTGACCCTTACTCCTCAAGTCTGAACGGCAGCTACACCTATCTCGGCCCGAAGCATGAAATCAACGCGACCAAGGGTACATTCGCCTATCCATTTGGCAATTACCCGAATAGCTCGCCCATTGGAAAGCGCCTGCAGGTTCACGACAATGATCTTGAGCCGGACCTCAATCAAGGCGCGGTGTACTATGTTGAAGGGCAGTATGTAGCGGCGGATGATGCGGCAGCCGGTAATGCACTCAACAACGCTTCCTATCGACGAGTGAATGTCAGCGAAGGGTCCGCCTTCTTTTACAACATCAGCTTCGTGCCCGGCCATCCGACGGTTCGCGAACTTCCAGCCATCTACGCCTGGCAGGTACACAACCCTGACGTAGTGATTCAGGAGTTTGACGTGCCACAGGACGGCCGGTTCATCGTCGCGTATCGCGTCGAGGATAATGGTGACGGCACATGGAGTTACGAATATGCCGTTCACAACTTGAATAGCTTCCGCTCAGCGGGCCGGTTCTCAGTTGCAGTTGCGCCCGGCATCGAACTTACTGATGTTGATTTCCATGGGGTGGCCTGGCACAGCGGAGCGCCGTACGACAACTCGCCGTGGGAAGCGCAGCATGAGAACGGCATGTTGACGTGGGCGACCGACCCCATCACGGAGAATGTGAACGCGAACGCCCTGCGCTGGGGAACGCTTTACAACTTCCGCTTCACAGCCGATGCGCCGCCGGTTGAGGGCGAAGCGGAGATCGGCATGTTCCGCTCGGGCTCGGTCAATGAAATCATCTTCACCGCGGCCGTTCCCGAGTCGCCTGAACCGAGTACGCCTGGTGATCTTGATGGCGATGGCACCGTCGGCGTGCCGGACCTGCTGCTTCTGCTCGGCTCGTGGGGTGAATGCAGCGACTGCGGCGACTGCGCAGCCGACCTTGACGGTGGCTGCAATGTCGGTGTAAGTGATCTGCTCATCCTCCTTGCGAATTGGGGATGAAGTAGCCCAACCCGCCGGTCCACATGGGGAGCGCGGCTGTCGCGGCTGTCACTGGCCGAAGACAACCGCGCTCCCCATTTCACGTTCTGTTGGAGCAACGTGGTGCAGTAAACACGGCCGCTAGGCGGCCCCGATGACCGGTTCGCGCTTCTTGAGCATCGTCGCATTGAAAGCGCCGGGCTTGAGTGGTCTCCACCATTCCTCATTCTGCTCATACCAGCGGATGGTATCGGCGAGAGCGTCTGGCCACTGCGAACGACTCGGCCGCCAGCCGAGTTCACGCTCGATCTTCGCAGCGTTGATTGCATACCGACGGTCATGGCCAGGTCGATCGGCGACCGCCTCGATCATGGCGTCGTGATCGTCAATGTTCATCAGATCGAGAATCGCATGTGTAAGTTCCAGGTTGCTGCGCTCATTGTTGCCGCCGATGTTGTAGATCTCGCCGGGTGTTCCGCGTTCGAGTACGGCCAGCAATGCTTCGCAATGATCCTGAACGTGAAGCCAATCCCGCACGTTCCGCCCATCGCCATAGAGTGGAACCTTGCGGCCGTCAATGAGGTTCGTCACGAACAGGGGAATGACTTTCTCCGGGTATTGGTTCGGTCCGAAGTTGTTGGAGCAGCGCGTGACGATGACGGGCAGACCGAACGTCTTGTAATACGAAAGTGCGAGCAGATCGCCGGCCGCCTTTGATGCTGCGTAGGGGCTGTTGGGTTGGAGCGGCGAGTCTTCACTGAAAGCGAGATCCGGGCGATCCAGCGGAAGCGATCCATACACCTCATCTGTACCGACCTGGATGAACCGCTTCACTTCACCTACATCCCGGGCGACATCAAGCAGCACCTGCGTTCCAGCAACATTCGTGGACAGGAACGGGGCAGCATCATTGATGGAACGATCAACGTGACTCTCAGCCGCAAAATGAATCACGGCATCGCACGCTTCGCCACCCATCGACATTGCGTCAGCGACCGCGCGCCTGTCACGGATGTCGCCTTGCGCGAATGAATAGCTCGGATCATTGCGTAGATCAGCCAGGTTGTTTGGATTGCCCGCATACGTGAGCAGGTCGAAGTTGACGATCTGCCATTGCGGCCGCTGCTGGCGAATCATGCGAATGAAATGACTGCCAATGAAGCCGGCGCCGCCAGTCACGAAGATACGGCAGATCGGGCGGTTCATAGTTCCTCCTCACTGGCTGCTGAGATCGGCGCGGGTGCATGGAGTGGCAGTCGACGCTGCACGGGAGTCCCGATGGCGCTCAAGCAATCTCGAAGCGCCTGCCGCCAGTGACGTGGCCGACCAATCAACTCAACTGTTTCAGAGAGATCAAGCACGCTGTACTC
>CAZFZT010000081.1:0-14687 GCA_964523675.1 uncultured Isosphaeraceae bacterium | reverse complement strand
GCAAGTGTGCGCGGCCGGTTGAGGAGGTGGATGGCGGTTCGCTGCGATGTCCGAGGTGCAAGCGAGCGTATGAGGAGAGCGATCTTCAGAACCAGTGGCGTCGCTATGGCATCTCCCCCATTGCTCCGTATCGCTGGCTGCTGGGGCAGAATCGCGAGGTGGTGATCGAGGATGGGTCGATTCGGATTGATCTTGAAGGTCGGCGGATGAAGCGGCAGGTGCTCTACGGCCTGCCGATCGTCGCGCTGATACTTGCGTTTCCGATGCTGTTCTCATCTGCAAGCGGCGATTGGCTGCGGCATGGACAATACTTCATGCCGGCTGTGTTCATGTGGATCGGGCTGGCGATCGGGTATGGCCTTGCGTGGCGCATTGTCGATCTCGATCGGCGTTTCTGCACGATTTGCAGGTATGAGCGCGACCTGAGTGCAGGCGAGTTGTGTCCCGAATGCGGCGCGCGGTGGATGGAGAGTGGCGGCACGATGGCGGGGCGCATGCAGCCGCGCAAGCCGGCGGTGTTCGCTGCGGTTTTCATGCTGGTGCTCGCAGTGGCGGGCTTCGTGAACATGTTCACCGGTGCGGATCTTGTGCAGCGCGTAACGCCGACGGCGACCATTCTGAATCGCATCGTCTCAAGCGATGATGCAGCGAACTTCATGCACTGGCGGGATCTCACCAGCCGCACACTCACGCAGGAGCAGCGCGATTCGCTGGCCAGACGGCTGCTGGAGAAGCGGCGCGAGCCGGGCGCTTCCATCATGGATAACCAGTGGTTGGCGAGCGAGTTCGCAGCCGGCGCGATGTCGGCGGCCAATCAGGATGAATACTTCCGCACGATGCTGGACATCACGCTCATCGCGCCGGAGCAGGTGCGCGTTGGCGAGACGTTTGAGGTCACGACGCAGGTGATTGATCGTTTTTCAGAGGCGGCATCGCAGTTTCCGGCTGCGATTGTGAGCGGCTACTTCGTGGGTGATGATTCGTCGCCGCGTCATCGGCCGACCATCGCGGTGCCGGGCACGCTGCTGGGCCATGAGCGGCTTATTAATGGCCAACCTGCTGCGGGCAATCCCTTCAATCCGCTCGAAGTGTTGCAACTCACCGCAGATGAACCCGGCGAGGTGCGCGTTCGTCTCGAACTCTGGCTGATCGCTGCGGACTCCTCCGGCGAAACATCGTTCGTTCCCCAATGGAATGAGGACGGCACGCCGATACTGCCCGAATTGCGCCACTGGGATGAGCACATCGTGATCGAACGCATCATCGAAGTGGTGGAGTAAGAAGCGAGAAACGTTCAAACGTCCAAAGAAGGCGAGAGGTAGAAGGGGCGAAGGTTCAAAGGGGCAAAGGGGCGAAGGGACAAGCCGGAAGCGTTGCCCCTTTGTCACGCTTTCACTTGATGCCTCCTTGCCTTGCTGCCTCAATACCTGACCCTTCCTCTACAATCCCGCCCATGCCCATCAAAGCCACTGAACTCAAGTCCAACGCTGTACTGCTCATCGACGGCCAGTTGCATCTCGTGCTCGACACCGATCACGTCAAGCCCGGCAAAGGCCCTGCTTATGTGCAGGCCAAGATGAAGAATCTCGAGACCGGCACGATCAAGACGCAGCGGCTCGGCTCAGCCGACAAGCTCGATGACGTCAGCATCGATCGCCGACCCATGCAATATCTTTATGACGCAAGCGGCAAGGGCGATGGGCCGTTCGTCTTCATGGATAACGAGTCATTCGAGCAGATCGAGGTGCACAGCGAAGCCCTGCCGCGCGAACAGTCGCAGTGGCTCAAGGAGAACACCGAGTGCGTCCTTGCGTTGTATGGCGGCCGGGTGCTCAGCGTGACGCTGCCCGCAGCGGTGGAACTGACCGTTACCGACACCGCCCCACAGCCGCGCGGCGCGACAGCCACGAATCAACTCAAGGAAGCCACGGTCGAAACCGGTGCGAAGATTCGCGTGCCGCCGTTCATCGAGAACGGCCAAGTGGTGCGAATCAGTCCGGAGACGGGCGAGTATTTGGGGAAGGCGTGAGTTGGGAAGGGGCGAAGGGACAGCGAGAGAAAGTCGCGCCCTTTCGCCATGCTTTCACTTGATACCTCGATCCCCTGATGCCTCGATGCCTACCCCTCTGCCCCTTTGCCCCTGCCTCCTCACCCCAACCTCACCCGCGCCACCTCAACATGCTCCGCGCCGCTCGCCTTCAATGTGCTGCGCATCAACATGATCTCGCTGACTTCAAACGGCTCCCGGCCGATCTCGATGCTCGGCTCCTGAACCCTCGTCGGCGAACGGAATCGGCAGAGTGTGATGTGCGGCAGGTACTTCTGGCCGGGCTTCGCTCGCACATTCCGCGCTAGCCGCTGCGCGAGGCGGCTTTGCAGTTCGAGCAGCGTCGGCTGACGATCCGTTTCCACCGCAATCAGCCGCGCTCTGCCGCGCTCCGGCAAGCGAATCAGTCCGATTGGCGTGAGGCGGAACGGCTCCAGCCCAGCCGCCGACCGCTCGACCGATTCAATCACCCGCTCCAGTTGCGCAGCAGGTGTATCGCCAATGAACTGAAGCGTCAGATGCACCTGCTCCGGCCGCACCAGCCGATGCTCCGGCAGATCAAACGATGCGAGCACACCATGCCACGCTTCTACGAGGTGTGAAGGCGGATAGATCGCTGCGAACAATCGGAGATTGGCGACGGGCTTGGCCATGGTCAGCGGCGCATGGCACTGTAGAGCAGCACATTGCGAAGCAGCAAGCGCGCGGAGCGTGGCGAGTAGCCGTGGATGCCCCAGCACGGTTGATCGAGCAAAGCGTGACTGATGTCTTCGCGGCTCAGCAGGATCATTCCGCCGCTTTCGTGCGCCATGCCCCGCAGTCGCGGCACCGTTTCGATCGAGCCGGTCACGATGAGTGAATACGGCCGGTACTCGATGCGCGAGAGGTCGGTCGCGTGGTCGATTCCCTGGCCGGTGATGATGGCATGATCCCGCATGGAGCGAGGCGCATCATCGAGAATCTCCTGCGCGAGTGATTCTGCTGCCGTCATGAAGCGGCCAGTCGGCGAACCGCCCGTCTGCTCGAAGAGCACCACGCCGCCGCTCTTCACGAACGCGGCAATCGCATCGCGCTCCGCCTCGCTGAATGTTGCATCGCTCACGCCGCTGACAATGATGACATCCGGCTTCGGCTCGAATACCTCGATGGCATCGAGACGGTGATCGGCAAGCGTTACCTGAATGTCGCCGGCACGCGCAAGGGCATCGGCGAAGACTTCGATCGCGAGCGGCTCAGGCGGTGAGCCGCTGCCGGGCTGCGCTCGCACGATCGTTGCACTGACATGCCCAACCGGTTCACCATCTTCAAGGAATGCGACCGGCGACTGTGCGGCCAGGCGCGGTTTCGGCCGGTTCATTTCTGAAGCCACGAAGTAAAAGTTCGCGAGGGTTTCATAGTGTGCGATCGGTTGCCCCCGGCGTCGCTGGAATGTCGCAGAGAGATCATCAGTTGCGAGGATGATGAGGTCGCGCACTCCATTGCCGAGCGCGCGGAGCCGAGGCCGGCCGCGATCAACGCTTGCATGTGCATTGAACGCCCAATGGTCGCTTTCGATCGTGCGCCATTCGAGGTGCGGATACATTAGCCGCCCTGCCACCTCGATTGATTCTGCAAATTGGCGGCCGCCGCCCTCACCAACCGCCACGAGCATCCCGCCAAGATCAAGGTATCGCTTGATCCGCCGCAATTCCGCCGCTTCCTCGCGCGCCCACGGCACCGCCTGATGTGAAGCGAAGTAGAGCAGCGGAGCATCCAGCCAAGTAGCAGGATCAGCATCGATGTCAACGATTTGCCAGTTGAGCGTCGTTGCCGCTTCATCGCTGAGCCATGCCGTGAAGTTGGCAACATCGCGCGGCCGATTGTTCCATGCGACTGATGGATCACGCAATTTGTTGACAGCGATCGGAACGCGCCCGCGACTCAGGAACATGAGCGCAAAGGCAAGATCATCAGTGCGCAGCGCAGCCCGTCTGCCATCGCCATAGGTCTTCTCATGGGCAGTCATGGCGCGAGAACCAACGTCCCATTCGCATGTCCGGTGGATCAACTCCGCAGCGCCTGCCCGAAACCAGTCCTGCCCACCAAAGCGCTTGTACCCACTCGCAAGCGCCGCCCGTTCCAGACTGTAGACGTAGTAGTAGAAGTAGCGGGAGCGAACGGAGCGTGCCGTGCTACCTGGATTGACGCTGACGGCGAAATTGCGATCCAACCAGTTCAAGCCGCGCTCGATAGCAACATCCACGGGCTCGGTTCGCCGCCGACGCGGGTTGATCTGTACAAAGCGGTCAGAGTGCAAGTGATCCTGCGTGAAGAAGAGCGTCGCCAGACCCGATGCGGTCATGGAACCGGTGGCCGGACCGTCGCCGCGATAATTCCACCCGCCATCTGCAAGTTGCATGCTCAGGAACGCCTGCTCCAGTTGGTGCCAGACGCTGCGCGGAACTCGTACACCACGATTGGCGGCTTCCCATAACCCGAGCGCGCCGAACATACGACGAGAATTGGAGATGTAAATAGGCGGCCCGTTGATGTGGTAGTACCACCCGCCGCCGTTTCGTTGGAATCCCCGCGTGAGTTGCTGCGCGTCGTCCTCGAGGTTACTTCGGAACCGTTCTGGGAGATGCGCCCAGAGTGATGCACGCATCGCCAGCCCATATACGGCAGTCATCTCGACATCCTCTAGTTTCTTCACCGCTTCAGCGAGTCGTTCACCTTGGTACGACTCCCCTGCCGACAAGAGCGCCAGGACCGCAAGCGCGGTATAGCCGCCCGGCTGCGCACTCTCACCGGATGGTGGTGAGTGCGGCTCCCACAGGGTTTCGTCATCCATGCGAGCGGCGATCATTGCCGCGATTGCGTCTATGGCGGCGCGAACATGCTCGTCGGTCAATTCATCTGCGTTGATCTGCGGGGACGGCTGCGCATGCGCGGCCGCGTACACCAGCAGCGTCAACACACCCGCGAGCCACGTGCGAGATTGGGCCCCTTGCCATGACACAGATGCAGAAGATACCACATCGTCATGAGAAGTCGATTGCAGACGACAATGGCCGGCTCTCGGTTCGACCTGCCCGATCTTACTACACTTCTTCATTCATGCCCCACACTCCCCAACCGGCCGACGAGAAGCATCTCGAACCATATCGAGCTGCGGTTGCGCGGTTTGGGCCGTCATTCGAGGCGACACTCTGGCAGAGTCGTGAAGCGCAGGCCTTGCGGTTCAAGGTGATGGTCGAGACGATCGGCCGATCGGCACTGGAGGGCTGCCGACTGCTCGACATCGGCTGCGGCACGGGTGACCTCGCGCAGTATCTGCTGGGGAGTGCTGAGGACCGAGGAGCGAGGACCGAGCAGAGCGGAAGCGATCGCGGCGATTTTGAACCACTCGGCACTCGGCACTCGGTACCCGGTACTGCTCTGCCTTTCGAGCGTTATGTTGGCCTTGATGCCATGCCGGAGATGATCGCAGCGGCGAAGCAGCGCGGCCTGCCTGGCTGCGAGTTTGCGGTGGTGAACGTGTTTGATGATCTGCGCGTGTTTGCGTCATACAAGCCGGACTTCGCGTTTCTTTCAGGCACGCTCAACACGATGGATGAGGGGGATGCGAAGCGATTGGTCGGCCATGCGTTCGAAGCGTCGGCTCAGGGGGTGGTGTTCAATTTTCTGTCGAATCGGCATCATCCGCGCTTTGCTGCTCAGCCGCTCGATCCCGCGCGGCGGTTCGATACAGTTGGGTGGCTGGACTGGGCGATGTCGAACACGCCGCGCGTGAGTTTCGCGCAGGATTATCTTGATGGACATGACGCGACGATCTTGATGAGGCATGGGTAGGAGCAGGCACGAAGGCAGATAGGCACCTAGGCACGAAGTGAGAGAGATGGCCTGCGTGTCCAAACTGCTTCGTGCCTCTGTGCCTCCATGCCTTCGGGGCCTGCCCTTATCATCTACCCATGGGAATTCACGATCGCGAGTACATCCGAAGTCATCGCGGGGGAGGCGGTGCGGGCTCCTTCGCATCGCGCGGCATCGGGTCCGTCGGCATGTGGTCGGTGAACACGTGGATCATTGTGATCTGCGTGGCGGTGTTTGCGATTGATCTGTTCACGGCGCAAGATCGGCTCGGGCCGCGAACGGCGGTTCAGTTGGTCTCGGGACGAAGTTACCCGCTGGAGGGAATGGCGCTTCCACCGGGAGCGCAGCCGCAGATCGATGGCCTTCAGCCCGGCCCGAATGGCATGCTCAGAGCGCCCCTCGTCGATCCGAGGACCGGTGGACACGTCGGCTGGGTGGAGATCTTCCCCATGAATGGCGTGCTCTCGGAATACCTTCACTTCTCGACACAACGCGGGTTCCTTCAGGTGGAGTTCTGGCGGCTGATCGGTTTCCAGTTTCTGCACGCCAACCTGATGCATCTGGTATTCAACATGATCGGCCTGTATTTCTTCGGCCCGCTTGTGGAGCGGTATCTCGGCTCGAAGCGATATCTGGCGTTCTATCTGTTGTGCGGCATCTGCGGCGCTCTGCTCTATTCACTGCTTAACCTCGGCGGTGTCGTTGCGACGATGATGGCGGGAGAGGAAGTGCGCGTTCCTGGACTCCTCTTCAACGACACGTATATGCCATTGATCGGCGCATCCGCAGGTGTGTTCGGCGTGCTCATGGCTGGGGCGTACCTCGCCCCGAATGCGATGGTGCTGCTGTTCTTCATCCTGCCGATGCGCTTGAGTACGGTCGCCTATGGCTTAGTCATCCTCGCCCTTTTTACGATCATCACGGGCGGCAACAACGCAGGCGGCGAGGCGGGACATCTCGGCGGCGCGATCGCCGGCTTCTACTTCATACGCAGGCCGCATCACCTGCACGGCTTCTTCGATTTCCTCGGCCGCGTCGATCCGACATCCCATCACTATCGCCATGCGAAGCCGGGCAGACCCTCGCGGCCGAAAGCATCACAGCGCGAGATTGATCGCATTCTCGACAAGATCAACCGCGAGGGAATTCAGTCGCTCAGCGATGAGGAGAAGCGGACACTGCGTGACGCATCTCGAAAGTGAGAGGCAGAGGGACGAAGGTTCCAAGGGGCAAAGGGACAGCAGGAGCGTCGCGCCTTAGCCACACTTTCAATTGATGCTTTGATCCGAGTTGGAAATGGCGAAGGGGCGAAGAGATAGCGGGAAGATGTTGCACCTTCGACATGCTTTCACTCGATGCCTCGATGCCCTGATGCCTCGATGCCTACCCTTTGCCCCTCTGCCCCTCTGCCCCTCTGAACCTCTGCATAAACCGCCTCAGATCAACGAATTGCTGACCGCCCCCTTTCCCCTGTCCACTCTCCCACGTGTCCATCCGCTTCACCATCGACAAACATTGTGCCGAATCGAGCGCCCGCACCGGCCGCATCGAAACGCCGCACGGTTCGTTTGATACGCCTGCATTCATGCCCGTCGGCACGCGCGGCACGATCAAAGGCGTCACGCCAGACCACATCGCAGCCACCGGCTCGCAGATCGTTCTCAATAATGCGTACCACCTCATGCTCCGTCCGGGCGATGACCTCGTTGCGCGGCTGGGCGGCGTGCATCAGTTCATGCAATGGAATGGGCCGATCCTCACCGATTCGGGCGGATATCAGGCCTATTCCATGTCGGACATCAACGCCATCGATGACGATGGCGTGACCTTCACCTCGATCATCGACGGCTCCAAAGTCCATCTCGGCCCGGAACGCGCCATGCAGGTCCAGAACAATCTTGGCGCTGACATCATCATGGCTTTCGATGACTGTCCACCAAGCGTTGATCCCGCAGCGATCAACGAGAGTCGGCGACGTCTCGCGCTCGGCCGCACCGGGCCGTTCAAGAAGGGCTATGACCATGCAGCACGCCTGGGAATTGCAAACGAGCGCACCGTCAGTTGGCTGGAGCGCTGTGTGAAGGCCCATGCCCGACCGAGCGACCAGTCGCTCTTCGGCATCGTGCAGGGTGGAACCGACCTCGACCTGCGCAGGCAGTCGGCTGAGCGGATCACCAATATCGACCTGCCCGGTTATGCGATTGGAGGTGTTGCTGTTGGCGAAGGGACCGAACTGATCCGGCAGATAACAGAGTTCACCGCCCCACTTCTGCCGGTCGAGAAGCCGCGGTACTTGATGGGGGTCGGCTACGAGCGCGATATTGTCGCAGCGGTGCGGGCCGGCGTGGACATGTTCGATTGTGTGCTGCCCACGCGTAACGGCCGCAACGCCAACGCCTTCACTCAAGCAGGCGCACTGCGGCTGCGCAATGCCGAGTTCCGCGATGATCCGAGGCCGATAGAGGCCGGCTGCGACTGCCTCGCCTGTGCAGGGCCACCAGCCATTGAGGGACTGGACGGACCCGCACCGGGCAGGCATTGGGGCGCCGACCGCCGCGGCCGCTGGTTCTCCAGGGCGTATCTTCGCCATCTGTTCCTCTCAAAGGAGATGCTCGGCCCTATACTCCTGAGCATTCACAACATCCGGCACTTCCAGCGGCTGATGCTGGACATTCGGCGGGCAATCTGCGAAAATGACTGGCTTCGGCTCCGCCAGGATTGGCCGGTCCTCAATTCAGGGTCGCTCAGCGAATGAATCAGACCGCATGCTGCAAGGGTTGCAGCCCAATCCCGTACCATCCATAGCTCGACCTCGTAGAACCCATGGGGCAAAGTCGAAACCCTCCCGCGGCTTCCATTATGATTGAAAGTCTCTCATGTTTGATCTCCTCCACAATCTCGACACGTTCTTGACACTTGCGCAGGACGGCACCCCGCTCATTCCAACTGAATCTGCGCCAGGCAATGGCGCAAGTGGCGGCGGTCCGGCCGGCACACCGGCGGGTGGCGGCTTCGGCTGGCTTCTGCCCATGATGCTCGTGTTCCTGGTCGTCATGATCTTTATGTCAATCATGGGCCAGCGCAAGGACAAGAAGCGGCGCGAGCAGCTCATCGCCTCCATCAAGAAGCACGACAAAGTCCAGACGGTCGGTGGCGTCATCGGTACGGTCATTGAGCTGAAGCCGGAGATGGTCGTCCTGAAGGTTGACGAGTCCTCCAACACGCGAATCACATTTCACCGTTCTGCGATTCAGCAGGTCATCAAATCATCAACTGAAAAGGCAGCCCCGGCCGATCAGGGGCTCACGCCATCTTGATCTGACGAAAGAGTGAGACGGCAATCCGATCGCCGCATCGCTCCTCCAGCCGGCCTTCCCGCGACTCACCGAACTATCGCCTTATTCCTCGGAACTGTCCTCGATGCAGCAAAAAATCGTACTCAAACTCCTCTTCGTCGCCGCCCTTCTTGCTCTGGTCGGCTGGGCCCTCGCGTCCAAGGGCATTCGTCTTGGTAAGGATCTTCGCGGCGGCACAAGTCTGATCTACCAGGTGGCGATGGAGGATGTGCCGGCAGGTCAGCGTGAAGAGACACTGCAGCAGGTCATCCGCGTTCTGCAGGATCGCGTGAACCCGCAGGGCGTGCTCGACATCTCCATGCAGTCGCTGGGCGACGACCGCATCGAGGTTGTCATGCCCTTGCCGAGCCCGGAAGTTCAGGCGCTGCGCAGAGAGTATGAACAGGTGCTGCATTCACTTGTTGCTGAAGCGCAGATTCCAGCACCACAGCTCGATGCCGCACTTCGAGAGAATCGTGCTGTTGAGCAGTTTGGCGGGCAGGCAGAATCTGAACGTGCGACGCTCGTACAGAACCTCCAAGATGCGTATAACGATATGTTGTCGACGCGGGGTCGACTGCGTGAATTGCGGGAGTCGGGAGCAGAGGCACAGGAGATCACACGGGCGGAGGCGGCCGTTGCAGAGGCGATGATTCGTCACGACGACCTCCGCGCAGGTGTGCTGCGGTTGTCCTTGGATCGATCCCGAATCGAACGGGTTCTGGCGTTGCCTTCGGGGCGCGAAACGGAAGGCAACGATGCTGAGGCGCCCGCCCGGCTCAGTCCGCGCGACGTTGAACTGTCGAACATCAAGACCGATTTTCCCCATCTGAGCGATGCCATTGACCAAGCGGTGGGGGCCTACGACGCCTATCAGGCGAAACGGACGGGCCTTGATGACCCCGAAGACCTCAAGCGGCTCCTGCGCGGCGCAGGTGTGCTCGACTTCCGCATCGCGGTGAGAACCAACTCGCAGGATGTCAACATTGATGACCTGCGAAGGCAGTTGCGTGAGCGCGGACCGGAGAACACCGATTCGCCGGTGGCACGTTGGTACGAGATCAACGATCTTCGCCAGTGGTATGAAGATGAAGCTCAATTAATCGCGCTGCAGGCCGATCCTGAGTCATTCTTCGCCGGCCGTGGATTCGTTGCAGCACAGCGCGATGGGCGATATTACCTGCTGCTCTACACCACCCGCGCCAAGAGCATCACGCACGGTCAGCATGGCGAAGACCGTTGGTCGATCACCCAGGCGCGGCGTGACATCGACCAGCAGGGCCGCCCCGCCGTCGGATTCCGGCTCGACGCGACCGGCGGCAGGTACATGAGCCGCCTGACGGGCTCTCATCTTGGTGAGCCGATGGCGATCGTGCTCGACAATCAGGTGTACTCCGCACCGTTTCTCCAGGGCAACATCAGCACACAGGGCATCATCACGGGCCGCTTCACCAGCTCGGACATCAACTACTTGACCCGCGTCCTCGCAGCCGGCTCGCTCGAGGCGCGCCTGAATGAGCATCCGATCGCGCAGAATAACCTCGGACCATCCATCGGCACCGACAATTTGCGAGCAGGATTGAGCGCTTTCGTTATCGCGATCGTGGCAGTCGCTGTATTCATGGTGCTGTACTACTTCGTGGCTGGCATCGTCGCTGTCATTGCGCTGGCTGCGAATGGCCTGCTGATCTTCGGCGTGATGTCAGCGCTGGACGGTACGTTCACGCTGCCCGGTCTTGCTGGCATTGTGCTCACGATCGGTATGGCGGTCGATGCCAACGTGCTCATCTACGAGCGCATTCGTGAAGAAATGTTCTCCGGTGAATGGGATCTGCGAGGCGCGATTCGACAGGGTTATGCCAAGGCGCTTTCCACCATTCTCGATGCCAACATCACGAATCTCATCGTGTGCGTGGTGCTCTTCAATTATGCCACGACTGAAGTACGCGGCTTTGCCCTGACACTCACGATCGGCATTGCCGCTACGCTCTTCACCGCGCTGTTTGTCACGCGGCAGATTTATCTGCTGTACACGGATGTGTTCAAAGCCCGGCATCTGCCGATGCTTCCGACCGTGGTGCCGGCCATCCATCATTTTCTCGAACCGAACATCAACTGGGTCGGCATGAGAAAGGCATTTTGGGCGGTCAGCGCAGTGGCGGTACTTGCATCAGCGGGCCTAGTTGCGACGCGCGGTATCGATCTCATCGATACGGAACTCCGAGGCGGTGTCGCCGTAACGATGCGAACTGCCCTGGTCGATCCAAGCGACGCCGAGACGGACGGCGAGCGCTACTGGCTGCCGCACGTCGTTGGCGATGACAGCGTCGAGAGCCGAGTGCGCCAGATTGCCCAGCGCGCCAATCCTGAAGCGGCACAGACTGCAGATGAACGCCAGCGGCAACTCGTGCTCGCAGAGTTCGCCCGCGCCAGTGTGCTGACCGTCGGCGAGACTGAGATTCAAGACGGCAGAGTCGTCGGACAGAGCTTCCAGATCAAGCTGCCAAACCCGAAAGACATCGCCGATGAAGCCACGACCACCGATGTGGTGATCGAGGCAATCGTCGATGAATTCGATGACCTGCTTGATGTAGCCCCGCCCATCCGCTTCACCGGCGTCGATAGCGACGACCACTCTTCATACACCTATCCAATTGAACACGAGGAGCTGGGTGAGAACATCGAACGCCCACGCTTTACCGAACGAGTGACTGAGTTCCTTGGCGGCGTGGCGATCGTTCTTGACGACATCCAGCCACCGGTCACACTCGACGAAGTCCGCGCTCGAATTGAACGCATGCGCGGTCAACCAGACTTCGCTGATGCTCGCGGCAGGACCGCTGACATCATCGGACTTGATGAATCAGATCAATCTGGCGAGTTCCAGTCAGTCGTTGTCCTTGTCGCGGACCCTGCGGTGAGCTACCTTCGCGATGACCCCTTGCTGTGGGATCGTCAAGTAGGGCAGATGGAGTGGCGGTTAGTTACGGAGGCGATGGCCCAGCCGCCATCACTTGAGCAGGTCTCAAGCTTCTCCGCTGCGGTGGCTCGTACGCTTGCTGCTTCTGCCGTGGTCGCCGTTCTCCTGTCTTTAGGCGGCATCCTGGTGTACATCTGGATCCGGTTCGGATCTCTGCGCTATTCGGCTGCAGCGGTCGTCGCCCTTGTGCATGACGTAACGATCGCGCTAGGGCTCATTGCGCTCAGCGCATGGGTCGCAAGAACATGGCTCGGAGACCTGCTGCTCGTTGATGAGTTTCGAATCGATCTGGCCGTTGTTGCGGCATTGCTCACGATCATCGGCTATTCACTCAACGACACGATCGTCATCCTTGACCGCATTCGAGAGAACCGCGGCAAACTTCCGTTGCCAACTGCAGCAACCGTCAATCGCTCGATCAATCAAACGCTCAGCCGAACGGTCCTTACCTCACTGACGACCTTGCTGGCGGTAGCGATCATGTATGTCGCGGGCGGCACCGGCATTCGGCCTTTCGCCTTCTGCCTGCTCATCGGCCTGCTGGTTGGTACGTATTCGTCCGTTGCTGTTGCTGCCCCACTCGTGTTCCAGCGCGGCCGTGGAAATGATGGAGCGGAGGATGCAGAGCGCGAGCAGGAACAGCGGTTTGGTGCCGAGCCGGAGCCGGCGTAGTCGCCGCTCGTCCTCCTTTGCTGGTTTCTCAAAGCCCATGGACTGCATCCATGGGCTTTTTCTCTGATGCCATTCGCGACAATCGCTGAGAAATTCGCTACGATCCGCTCTTGACACGGAGGTTCGTCATGCCAGCATCGACCCGTATTTTCCTCGCCATTTCCGCTCTGGTCCTTGTCGTCCTTGTGCTGTACTACGGCGTCTTTTCGGGTGATCCAGCGCCGCAGACCGTTGGGGCGAGCGACACGCCGGATGAGTCGCAGGAGCAGTACAACGCCGTCGATGATGCGCCGCGGCTCAGTGAGCCGTCTCCGGGACCGAACACCCGACCGTCACGTGACGAGCAGGCGGTTGAGTCTCGCGAAGCTGAAGCCGCGGAGACAGAGACACCAGACACCAGCGACCTGCCAATCATCGACCCGCTGGAGGAACTTGCTCCGGTGAATCTTGACGCGGCCGGCGACGAAGCAGGTGACAAAGGTGATGGTGGATCCACTCTCGGCGATAAGGGGGATGTTGTCGAGGAAGAGCAGCCAAACGACTCATCAAATGAGGATGCCCAGCCGGAACCTGCGCCGGAACCCGAACCGGAACCGGAGCCGGAACCCGCGCCACAGCCACGCAATCCGCCACAATCGCCGCCGCAATACACGCAGTACACCGTCAAGGAGAACGACACGATGAGTTCAATCGCCGAGCAGTGGTTCGGCGATGCAACCAAGTGGGATCTCATCGCCAAGGCCAATCCACTTGTCGATCCTGCTCGGCTCAAGATCGGTCAGACCCTTCGGCTTCCGCCGAAGGACACGGAGCGGGAAGAGGTCAAGGAAGCCGCTGGTGACAGGCCCATCGCCTACACCGTGCGCTCTGGGGACACGCTCACGAAGATCGCACGCGCCTACTACGGCAGCGATCGTCACTGGCGACTCATCTACGATGCCAATCGGGAAACGATCGGCGACAGCCCCGACAATCTCAAACCTGGCATGAAAATCACCATTCCGCCAGCGCCTGGTGAGTAGGCGCGACGTTGGACTGCGGCAACCGGCATTGGGCAATGGGCAATCGGAAGGCGCGGCATCCTGAACGCCCGATTGCAGGATCCCGATTGCTGAGCGACATCATGGACGCTGAATGACGAGGTGCTGAGCGCGGTGCCGGCAGACGCCGAGGTCGATCAGCACATAATCGAGGACGCGCACGTTGGCCTCGTTGATAAATGTGTGGTCAATGTGAAAGAGCGGCCATGCTCTCGGGTAGGTTCCGCTCCATCCGCGACCTGCTTGATTCCATGCATGTGGCATATCCGCCATCAAGTGCGCGAGCGAGGCGCTGCCTCGCGTGATATTGAAGTCGCCGAGGACGACATCGAACTGCTCCGGAGGCGAGTTCGCTTCCACGAGCAGTCGCCTCATTCGCTGCGCAACCGCCATCCTGGATTGGGAGAGGTCAGAGGGCAGATCGATGGCCAGAATCGCAAGTTGTCCGCCCAATTCGGAGTCGCCGGTATCCACACGAAACACCGTGGCATACATCCCATCCACCGCCACAACCTGTCGCACTTCGAGCAGCGGAAAGCGGCTGATACAAGCGAACGGAAACGACGAGACTGGATGAACGTCATTGCCAAATGCCTCCTCGACCTGCGCATGCCAGGGAATCAAGTAGGCATCTGTCAGAATTGTGATGTCGGCTGCCAATGCAAAGACCGATTCCGCCGCTACGCGGCGATCGCGCGGTTCATCCTGAGAGTGGTTCCAGTGCACGATTGGAACCGCCTGCTCATTCGCGGCAGGGGATC
>CAZFZT010000080.1:0-14890 GCA_964523675.1 uncultured Isosphaeraceae bacterium | reverse complement strand
GGGGTAGGTGGGATCATCGCCGATCAGGTGTGAAATCACCACGAGGATGGTCAGGTTTACCCGCCGGGGGTTGTCGAATGAATACTTGTAAACCTCCGTCCGCCTGATGGCGCTTAGCCCTTTGATTTGATAGCCGACAATCTCGTCCCCCTCCATTGAGCGGTAAAGCGTCAACCGAGCATCTACGCGGTCTCGATAGTGTTCTACTGGCTTCAAGTAGACAAAAAGACAGTCTCCCTCCCTGCTATAGTGGGGGGTTCCACAGAAGGGCAATCTCTCGGTAGGGATCATGCTAATCATGTTTTCGGCCATACCCTTCCTCCAATGAATCGAGTTTCATGGGAAACCGGGTGATCTTCTTCTCCAACAGCACATCTCTCCCACCCCCACTCAAAAACGTAGTCTCGGCCATTTACGTAGACGCAGAATACCATGTTCGGCGGCGGCGGACCACATGAGCCCGATTCAAACCAGCTAGTCGATGCCTTGCCGCAGTAGCATAGGCCCTCTCCATCAAGCACGCGGAGCCCCTTGAAGATTCTTGCTGGAGAGGCGAGGACTTCCTGAACGCAACTTCCCTCCCGTGTGCTGGGATGCCCGCTAAGTTCACGCAGCTTGGAAAAAGAGTTGCGCTGGACGCTTGATACATCATCACAGTCAATCTTTAGGGTTTTAGTCCCCCCAGTCAGATGGCAGAATGCTTCAATCGGGTAATGCGCTGGTGGCATCAGATTGCTCCAGAGAAAGGGTTATCGGCCATACTGCCCCGCAAGCATTGACACGAACCAATTCTCGCGCTTGGCCAGATGAGTCAAAACGATTGACAATCGTTTTGGGCCTATACTGTCACTGAATCCCACCGATGGGATTTGAACCCATAAGCCCCTAGCAGGGCGGCCCGCTCCAAACGGGCTGCGTTTACCAGTTTCGCCACGGTGGGTACTTGCCCGCCGAAGCGGACCAAAATCCTGAGACGGTCCTTTCAGGCCGCCCCAGGTACATGTGTGACCCCGGAAGGGTGTCCCAGGCCACAACCGATCCGCCGAGCAGCCACGCTTACGAACGGGTACGGTTGTGCTTTGCGCTGCTAGGCCAGCGCCTGCCTGTTGTTCGATCTGACCAGATTGCGGGCTTTCGTCGCATCAGTCGCCTCCTTCCTGTTGTGCGTAAACGGTTGCCATACTCACGGCGGCTTCAATCACCTTGACATCGTTGTCTTTCTCCCCGAAGTCAGAGGGAACCCGAAGCAGCCCCTGCTGGCGTCCCTTGAAATAGAGCGGAATGTCGATCATCCCCTGAGGGGGCGAGCCGCTGTCGCCAACTGGCTGTGCCTGTTGTTGCTGCCGCCTACGAGGCCGGCGCGACCCGCCGGATGCAGCCCGGCGGCGAGTTTTGCGCAGGTGGGCCGAGTGTTCGACCTTCGCATCGTCCAGAACCTTCAAATAAAATCGAACCGCTTTGGCGAGAGCAGAACCCGCCCCGCCGTCCCTGAACGCTTTGTCCAGTTCGGCTTGGGTTGCTCGCCTGATGTCGAGCCCATTCACGATCCGCTCATAGCGAGGAAGAAGCACCTC
Source organism: uncultured Isosphaeraceae bacterium (assembly GCA_964523675.1). GTDB lineage: Bacteria > Planctomycetota > Phycisphaerae > Phycisphaerales > SM1A02 > CAZFZT01. The sequence goes on along the minus strand of CAZFZT010000080.1, from coordinate 13,316 downwards.
ACGCGCTACAGATGACCATTTATCATCATCAGGGGCAGCATCAACAACACGTGACATTTGGGGCTGCGGATGCCCATCCTTATCGACTAGGCCGAAGAACCTGAGCGCGGTCATCAGTTGGCTTTGAGTAGCCCCGGAATGGGTCGTCATCAATGAACTATTGATTTGGCTGGGCAGTGGATGCCCCGCCAGCCCGCTCAGAAAGTTCCGTAGCGTTACGTACGACACATACGCGGGCGCAGGTGATTTACCACTAGTGTTATCGTTGTTTACCATAGCGAATCTCCTTGTGGTGGTCGGATTCTGACGTAGTAAACGCTATGGAAAATGATCTGTCAAGTCTGCTTCGAGGTAAATGGCAAAAAAGTTTGCGGATGCTTCTGTGTTAGAATGGTGGCATGGCCGAACCGCCCCCCAAACCCGAGCGCAACCCAGAACGCCTCAAGATCGAAGGCGACTGGGAGCAAGCCGTAGAGAAGGCGCTGAAGAAGCCCCGGCCCAAGAGCGGCTGGCCCGTCACGAAGAAGGCCAAGCAGAAGAAGAAGGGGCGGGAGTCGTGAGTCGGTGGCGGATTGTGGCGTTCGTACTCGGTGCCATGATGCTGGCTGCCGGAGTGGGCGCGATTCGATACGTTGAAAAGACGAGTGCCGTCTACTCTCATCCATCAGGCCGATGGATCGACATAGATTGGATTGACTACACCCTCGCCGCTTCGCCTTTAGTGGCTGGAGTGGGGCTGCTGGCAGCCGTCTGGATGACCCGACGCCCGCCAAGCCATTGACCTGTTCCGCAGCAAGTTTCGGCAATTCCGCCCAACGGCCCTTCACGGGCGGTTTTCAATAGGTACACACTTCCGCAATTGCCCCGCCGATCTTGATGGAGGATGCAGCGTCGGCGTGTCCGACCTCCTGCTCCTGCTCGCCGACTGGGGGTAACCCCACCTTGAAGCTCCTTTAGAACGCGCGGCCGTCACCGTTTGACAGTGGCGGCCGCGTTTCTTTCATCCAGGAACAGCCGCGATGTGCTGCGGGCTACGCGCCATCAAATGCAACCGCCGGAAATGACTTCTTCATCAACCCAGGCCGTTCATTGAGCCAACCCACCAGCCACTCCAGCGCATCAATCAAGCGCGGCCCGGGCCGGCTGAACATCTGCGAACCGTCAACCAGCATCACCGCGCCTCGCTGCACCGCAGTCAGCGATCGCCACCATGGCTGCGATGTGAGCAGATGCATCTCGCGCTGTGTCTGATCGATGGTGAAGCCGCACGGGCAGATGATGAGACGCTCCGGTTGCGATGCGACGAACTCCTCCGCCGAAACCTGACGCGACTTCGCACCCGGCGCGTTCAGCGGATGCTCCCCCCCCGCCTGCTCGACCAGTTGCGGCGTCCAGCGGCCGGCCACGAAAAGCGGCTCCAGCCATTCAACTACAGCCACGCGCTCGCCCGGCGTGTACGCATTCACATGCTCCCGCGCCTGCCAGGAGCGCTCGCGCAGAGAAACGATCCGATCCTGCGAAAGCTCCGCCGCCTCCGCCACGCGCACCATGCCGTCAAAGACATCATCGATCGTCTGCGGGTTCAGACTGATGATCTGCGGCTGGGGATCAAGCCGACCGGCCGCCTCGCGCACGGCGCTCATGTCAATCGAGCACACCTGGCACACGTCCTGCGTCAGAATCAGATTCGGACGCAACTGCGCAAGGAGCGCAGCATCGAGCATATACAGCGAAGCGTCCCCCCCGCCGCCGAGCGCTTCGCGCACCTGCCGATCGATCGCCGCCGAACCCACCGCCGAAACCCGCTGCCGCGTCAATGCCGGCACGTGCGTGATCGATTGCGGAAAGTCGCATTCATGCGATCGTCCGACCAGCATCGACTCTCCCCCCAGCGCGCAGAGCATTTCCGTCGCAGAGGGAACAAGTGAAACAACGCGCGGCAGCGTCATGCCAGGACAATAGAACCTCTTCCGAGACCTCGAACAAAATGCACCGCGATGATTGAAGGTTCGAGGATAGCTTCGAGGAACATCCGCAGTCGTTGGAACAAGCCGCGCCACGCATCTAACGTCACTCGCATGAGTCTTGCACTCGTTCAATCGGCGGCCGAACAACTCCGCCTCGATCGCAGCGCCGTCGCTGTCCAGCCGCTCACCGGCGGCTGCATTCACCGGGTCTTGCGCATCACGCTTGACGACGGCTCGCACCTCGTCGCCAAGATCGCCAGCGCGGCCCAAGCCGCGCTCTTTGAAGAGGAATCGCATGGCCTGCACGCTCTTGCGGCATCGCAGAGCGTCCTCGTCCCGGCGCCGCTCGGCATTGCCCTCGCGCAAGGCCAGGCCGTCTTCATCATGGAAGCGATCACGCCCGCCGCTGCAACGGAACAGACCTGGATCGACTTCGGCAATGAACTTGCTTCATTGCACGCACGCGATGCAGGTAGCCGCTACGGCTTTGCGATCCACAATCATCTCGGCACCACACCCCAGCCGAACGACTGGTGTGATGACTGGGTGGAGTTCAACGCCGAGCATCGACTCGGCCACCAGCTTCGCCTCGCGCACAGCGCTGCTCGACTTCAGCGCGATGAAGCAGCTCTCATCCAGCGCGTCATCGATCAACTTGAGTCGCTCATCCCGCGCCAACCAAAGCCCGCACTTCTTCATGGCGATCTGTGGTCGGGCAACGCGCTGCCCGCGCAGGATCACACCGGCCGCAAGCGCATCGCCCTCATCGACCCCGCGCCCTCCATCGGCGACGGCTGGGCTGACATCGCCATGATGGAGCTCTTCGGCGGATTCCCCCGCGCCTGTTGCGACGCCTACGCAGCCCGCAACCCCGATCAGGCCAACATCCGCACGCGCATCGGCGTGTATCAGCTCTACCACATCCTCAACCACATCAACATCTTCGGCCGCAGTTACGCAGCCCAGGCCATCAACCTCGCGCAGTCGCTCACGCGCTAACACACCATGCCGTGGCAAAGCGCAGAAGCAGCGCACCTGCGCCCAGGCGACGCCCCGGGTCACCGCACAACGCGCACACACCTACCACATCGGCATCACGCTCCGTCTCGACAGCGGAACCGTGTGGTTCAGCCGCTCGATCACCTCAAGCGCGCGATCGTCCGGATTGAGCAGCCACGCCTCGTCGGCAGGCGAACGCGGCTCCACCAGCACGCCGTCATGCGCGATCAAGCCATACGTGATCGCCTCCGGATGCTCGCGTATCTCAACCGCTTGGAACGCGCTCTCGCGCAGCTCCGCCCGCTCCGAGGCCAGAATCGGCCCGGCTGCGCGCGGCGCGGCGCATCCTCCAGCACAGAGGGCGAATGTGGCAGCTCCCAGCAATAGTCTCTCATGTCGTCTCATGCGCGAAGGTAGCCGGCCGCACCCCACCCTGACGACCGGATCGAATACCGAAACCGCCTCATCCCCCTCCCCGCCCGCTCAACGCGCCCCCCGGCAGCGCTACCATTCCTCGCTGACTTGACAACCGCGCGCAGTTGAGAATGATTCGCAGTCCAGCCCGCTTTCGTCCCTTCTTCCGCAGCCCGCTTTCGCCTCCTGATGCCGCAACCGCTGTCCACTGCACAGATGTCCACGCCGGCGATGGAGCCGATCGCTGCACCCGTGCCGGGCGGGCTCGGCGTGACGGCTGCGGAGGTCGCGGCGGCCGGCTCGAAGTGGCCCCTGGCGATGGCCATCGGCATGCTCTACCTCGGCGCGTTGCCCAACGGCCTGGTCACGCCCCTGCTGAGCGAACTGTTCGTCGAACGGTACGGCACGAGCGTGGCGGCGTCGCACTGGTTCATGGCTGTCAATCTCATCGGTGCGGTCGCCGTGCTGCCGCTGCTGGCGCGCCTGCGCAAGAGCATGCCTCCCTCCGTGCTGCTCGCCGGCGCTGCCGTCTTCAGCGGAGCGCTCTTCGCGCTCATGGCCATGCCGATCGGCTTTGCATGGACGCTATCGCTTCGCATCCTTGAAGGCGCAGCCGATCTCGTGCTCCTGGCCATCATCTTTGATCTGCTCAGCAAAGCAGGGGCTGCGCGCCGGCGAGGCGCGCGCTTCGGCGCAGCGGGAACCATTCTGATGCTCGGGATCGCCACCGGCTTCATCGGCGGCGGCGCGATCGGTCAACATGATGCTGTCATGGCGCTCGTCGTCGGTTCGCTTGCCTGCTTTGCCATTGCGACCTTCGCCTTGCTTCGACATGCGCATTTCGACGGGCTTGTGCGCTCCTGTCCTCTTGTCAGCGATACCGGCGCGATCGACTCGCGCAACACCGCTTCCCCGCTCTGGCCGGCGCTGATCATGACCGCAGGCGACCGCGCGCTGGCCGGCCTTGCCAGCACGACCCTTCTCTTCTATTTCGCGCTCGCCGTACACTTCGAACCACAGGTGCGCGGCATGTTGCTCGGCGGAACGCTCCTTCTGACGGCGCTCGGCTCCTGGCCGGCCGGATGCCTTGCTGATCGCTTCGGCCACCTGCGCGTGCGCGCCGCTTCTTCGACCGTGTACTGCGTCTCGCTTGCGTCGATTCCGCTGCTCGCGCCACTTGGTGTGGCGCCGCTCGCCCTCGCCATGCTCTGCTTCGGCATTGCGGGAGCGGGCCTCATGCCCACGAGCATCGTCCTCGCCAGCCGATCCGGCCGCGGCTCCCTGGCCATGGGCGCTTATCACGCCAGCGGAAACCTCGGCTACCACCTGCTCGGCGTCGGCGCAGCTGCCACGCTCCTGGCCATTCTCGGTCACGGCGCGCCCGACCAGGCCACCTATCACGCCATCATCTGGATCTTCGCCTTTGCCTACGGCTCGCTCAGCGCGCTCACCATCTTCGCGCTGCGCTCACCACGCAACAACTGAAGCAGCACCAGAGGATCGCCGGCGTCCCCCGCACTTCCCTTGCCGATTCTCAGATCCGCCGCAGCAATGCCGCGAACAGCGCCGGGCCTTTGCTCTCGGGATCAGCTCGCAGCCGCCGGTAGCGGGCCACCTTCAACCGCGCCTTCTTCGCCCACTGCTTGATCTGCTCCTCTGAGAATCCAAGGTGCAGATGCCCCATCGTGTGACGATACGTCTCACGATCGTGTGCCACCATGTCCACGATCAGCGCCGCACCGCCCGGCTTGAGCACACGCGCCATCTCAACAATCGCGCCCGCCGGCTCCGACAGGTACGGCATCACCAGAAACGCAACCGCCGCATCGAGTTCATGATCCCTGAGTGGCAACTCCATCAGATCGCCCTGCCTGAACTCAACTTTCGAGGAGCCGCGCATGCGCTTCTTCGCGGCCTGGATCATGGCCTGCTCACGATCGACGCCGATCACATGCGCCACATGCGGCGCAAGCAATTCCAGCGCATTGCCCGTGCCGCAGCCGAGGTCCGCCACCGTCCAAGACTCATCAAGCAGGGAGAGCAGCGCTTCGCAGGTGAAGTGCCTTCCAAAGAGCGTCTGCCGCAGTTCATCCCACTCGCCGCCGATCCGGCCGAAGAACGCCCGCGCATCGGTTCGCCGGGCACCGAGCACTTCCTCAAGCCGGTGGTCATCCTCATCGAAGCCGCGAAACTCGCGCGAGGCATCCGCTTGCGTCCGCGTCACATTCCACAGTTCGCGCGCAGCCGCATCAAGCGACTCCGGCACCAGGCGAAACAGACTCGCTGTTCCCTCGGTGCGCTTGACCACCCAGCCGCCCTCATGCAGCGTCTTCAGGTGCCGGCTCACGGTCGATTGCGGCAATTGCAACGACTTCGCCAGCTCGCCCACCGACAATTCATGCTGATCGAGCAGCCGCAACATGCGCAGCCGGGCGAGGTCGCCCAGCGTCGCCAGTCGTTCAAGCAGGGAAGGCATGTCGCGCGAAGCAGCCATCAACGACCAAGCAGCATAACCACATCACAAGCCGCAGCAAAGCGCACAAGCAGCGCCGCCGCGCCCAAGCGACGCCCCGGGTCGGATCAACATCGGAACCCCATCATCGCGCTCGAGCAAAGCCGCGCGCAGCTCACCGTCCGGGGGGCAGCGCGATGGACGGCCCGGGCACCTCGCCCAGCGCCAACAGCCGCTCGGTGACGCGCTTATCCCGCGGGTTGATTCCATACGCCTGCCGCAACCGCCGCACCGCCAGGTCCATATCACCCAGCCGCTCCGCGAAGTCAGCCGCGCTCAGGTACGGCTCCACACTCTGACCGTTATCAATCGAAATGGCTGTGTTGAGCGCGATGCGAGCGGAATCAGGGTCATCCATTTCAAGCGAGTAATGCGCCAGCCGCAGATACGATTCGACTGACTGCGTTGACTCTGCCCGCTGCCGCAGAAATGCAAAGAGCTGCTGCTCATCTCCCACCTGATACATCGCCTCTGCGAGGGCGTCGGCGATCTCCGGATCATGCGGCCGGCGTGTTTGCGCAAGCTCCAGCGCCCGCCGCGCTCCCACCGCATCGCCGAGTTCAAGCAGAGACTGACCAAGCCGATACTGCGCCCGCCAGTCGCCGGGGTACCTGGCAACGATCTCGCCGTACTCCGTGGCCGCCTTCTCATAACGGCCGTACTTGAAATGATGATCCGCGCTGGTGCGGATCGATTCAGTCGGCCGCTGCGTCGTGCAGCCGGCAGTGAGGGCGGCAAGTGCGATGAGCGTGGCGGTGATGATCGTGCGGTTCATGAGGCGTGCGCTCCGGCGCGAGTCTGGTGCGGGCGAGGAGCCGCATCATAACGGACGCAGATCATCGCGGCCAATCCTCGTCAAACGCCATATGTCCGGAAAACGATCCGTACGCAGCCCATCATCCTGCCCACATCAGGCGACGCATTGACCGCGCACATTATCCGCCACTGCGAAGTGTTCAATCGCATCTTTTCGCGACCCGACAGCCCACACAGGTCAACTCACAACCGGATCAAACCGATCGAACACACCAAGAGGATCGCGTCCTTTTGCGGAACGGCTCTGCCGGGCCGAAGCGGCGCCGGTCATGGGAGACGGCCGGCCGCGCGATCCTCCATACGCCCGAGCACACCAGGAGAGGCCAGAGCCATGAACCTGCTTGAGAAAGATGTCTTGACCACGGGAGAGGTCGCCAAAATCTGCAACGTCGCGTCACGTACCGTCAGCAAGTGGTTCGACTCGGGCCAGTTGAAAGGGTATCGCATCCCCGGCTCCAAGGACCGCCGCATCCCCGTCTCCGGCCTCATCAAGTTCATGAAGAGCCATGGCATCCCCATGGACGGCCTGATGACCGGCAATACCCGCGTCCTCATCGTCGATCGCGATGACGATGTCATCTCGTCGCTCCAGTCCATCCTCTGCGAGCAGACCAGCTACGACGTGCGCGTCTCCGGCGGCGCGTTCGCTGCGGGCATCGAATGTGAGCGCTATCGGCCGCACGTCATGCTCGTGGATATCCACCTCTTCGAAGGCGATCCCAAAGGCATCACCAAAGTGCTCGAAGCCAATGATGATCTTCAAATGGTCAAGGTCATCGCCATGTCGAGCAAGCTGACCGATGGCCAGGTCGCGCAGTTGCGAGCCCAGGGGTTCGACTCCGCGCTACGAAAGCCATTCACCGTGCGACAGGTCATCGAAGCCATCGACGCCGCCCACGCCGTCGTGTACTGAGAGCGAACGTCCACAAATCCACAAATCCACAAGTCCACAGGTCCACACGGCCACAGGTCCACACTGCCACAGGTCCACAGGTCCACAGGTCCAAAGGCCCACAGTCCATAGGTCCGCAGGTTCACGGCGATTGTGCTTCTGATGTATCGATCGTCTGCCTACTGACTTCCGTTTGTGGAATCTTGGATTTTTGGATTTTTGGATTTTTGGACTTGTGGACTTGTGGACTTGTGGCCTTGTGGACTGCTCTACAATCCGCCCCATGCGGATTGCCCTTGCGCAGATTAATCCAATCGTCGGCGATGTCGCAGGGAATACCGCCCTTCTCCTCGATGCCATCGAACAGGCCCGGCAAAGCCGCGCCGACCTGCTCATCTCACCGGAACTCGCGCTCATCGGATACCCCCCGCGCGATCTGCTCCTGCGCGAAGGCACCATCGAAGCGTGCGAAAACGCGCTCCGGGAGATCGCCCGCGCCGTTGGGACCGACCTGCACGCCATCATCGGCTTGCCGCGTCGCGTCCGGGGCGGGCTCCGTGGCCTGCGCAACAGCGCCGCCGTCTGCCACAACGGTGAAATCATCGCCTTCGCCGACAAACAGCTCCTCCCCGGTTATGACGTCTTCGATGAAGACCGCTATTTCGACCCCGGCGAGCAAACGCTCATCCTCGAAATCGCAGGCCGGCGAACCGCAATCCTCATCTGTGAAGATCTCTGGCATGCCGATGATGTCTCCGCCCGCGCCCGCTATCCCCATGAGCCGGCAGCCGATCTCGCCGGCCGCTGCGATGTGCTCATCAGTCTCAGCGCAAGTCCCTTCATCATCGGTAAGTTTGACCGCCACATCGCGCAGCTGCGCGAGCACGCCACCCGCCTGAGCGTTCCCATTCTCAGCGTCAATCAGGTCGGCGCCAATGATGATCTCATTTTCGACGGTCGCTCCGTCGTGGTGAGCGAACGTGGCGAGGTGATTGCGGCATTGCCGGGCTTCGTCAGCGCGTTCGAGACGATCGACCTCACCGAACTACAAGAGGCCGTTCAGACGCCGACGGAGCCCATGCGCGAAGTCTTCGATGCGATCGTGCTGGCGGTCCGCGATTACTTTCTCAAGACAGGCGCCGAGCGCGCGATCATCGGCCTCTCCGGCGGCATTGATTCCGCGCTCACCGCCGTCATCGCCGCCGCCGCGCTCAGCCCGCAGCAGGTTCTCGGCGTCATCATGCCCTCGCAGTACTCCTCGCCCGGCTCCATCGAAGACGCCAACGCCCTCGTCGCCAACCTCAACCTACCCGCGCCCATCGTCCTGCCCATTCATCTCGCCCATGATGTCATGAAAGGCGCGGTCGCCGACGCGCTCGGCGACATCACCGGAACCCTCGCCGATGAAAACACGCAAGCCCGGCTGCGCGGCCTGCTGCTCATGACCATCTCCAACGCAACCCCGCGCTCCCTGCTCCTCTCGACGAGCAACAAGTCCGAAATCGCAACCGGCTACAGCACGCTCTACGGCGATATGTGCGGCGCCATCACCCCGCTCGGCGATCTGCTCAAAACGCGCGTGTATGAACTCTCCAACTGGATCAACACCAACCACCACGCGCTCGGCTTCAACGGCCCGCCCATCCCCCAGCCATCCATCGATAAAGTCCCCAGCGCGGAACTTCGGCCGAATCAAACCGATCAGGATTCGCTGCCGCCCTACGACATCCTCGACGCCATCGTTGAACGCACCATCGACCGTGAGCAGTCGCCGGACACCATCATTCGAGAGGCGCGGGTGGATGCCCAGCTCGTCAGGAAGTACACGGGCATGATCGACGCCGCCCAGTACAAGCGCGAGCAGGCCGCCATCATCCCTAAACTCACCGCCCGAACCTTCGGCCGCGGCCGGGTCATGCCCATCGTCATGAAGCCCTCCCAATGAATCACCGCAAGCCGGGGCCAAGCGCAGAAGCCCCAACGCCGCGCCCAAGCGACGCCCCGGGGAAGTCCCTCAAAACGGACACTCCGCCTCAAACGTCATCGGCGCAGCATTCGAAGGATGCGCGATCGAAAGCGAATGCGCATGCAGCATCAGCCGGCCTGCCATGGCGAGCACGTGGGCCGGCGCATAAAGATCATCACCCAGTATCGGATGCCCGATCTCCTTCAAATGAAGCCGCAACTGATGCGAGCGCCCCGTCACCGGCGTCAGTGCAAGGCGCGTGCGATCGGCTGCGCGTTCGAGCACCTTCCAATGCGTGACCGCGCGCCGGCCGTGCTCGTGATCGATCACCTGCCGCGGCGCGTTCGCCGGGTCCATATCCTTGCGCATCGGCAGATCGACCGTGCCCTCATCATCGCACACCGCGCCGGCCACCACCGCAATGTAGGACTTCGCCACCTCGCGATCGTGAAACTGACGCGAGAGTTCCCGGTGCGCATCAGCGTCAAGAGCCATCACGATCACACCTGACGTATCGCGATCGAGCCGATGCACGATCCGCGCCCCGGCAATCGCCGCCGCCGCCCGAACCGCCAACGAATCCCGCTTCTCCGGCCCGATGCCCGGCACCGAAAGCAAACCCACCGGCTTGTCGAAAACAACCAGACGCTCATCGCGATACACAATCGGCGGCAACATATTCATGAATCATCAGTGTATGACGAGCCGCGCCTCGCGCCGCCCACACACGCATACGACGAAACTCACCGTCGCTGCGATCGTCAAGTGCCACGGAAACGCAATCGCCTGCGCATCATCCGTGAACCAGCCGGTCCACTTTTTATACACCGTCGGATCAAGCAGCAGCACGATCCCGAACCCGACCGCCATCGCCGCCGCAGCGCTCACTGCATTGCCGCGCTTCGTGAAGATCGCCGTGAAGAAGACGCCCAGCAGTCCCGCATAAGCGAAGGTCATCACGCCCAGCGCGAATCGAATGAGCGTGTCCTTTTCGGGGTCATACCAGAAGATGCAAAGCAGCGCGAAGCCGCCGATCATCGCCGCCCAGAAGACCGAAGCGAACCGCCCGATTCGCCGCTCATCGCTGCCGCCCACTTCATGCTGCGGGTCGCGCGCAAGACGCCACGGCCGGTAGAAATCCGCAATCGTCGTCGAGCTCATCGCGTTGAGCCCGGAATCCAGACTGCTCATCGCCGCTGCGAAGACGCCCGCAATCATCAGGCCGCGCACGCCTGCGGGCATTTCATGGAAGATGAAATCAAGAAACACTCTGCGCGAATCAACCACCGCCCGACCGGCCGCCTCCGCGCCCGCCCACTCCGGATGCGCGTGATGCAGATGCAGCAGCAGTCCCATCACCAGAAACAGCAGCACCACCGGCAGGCCGATGAGCATCGCAGCAATCACCGACCAGCTCGCCCGCCGCGCTGTCCTGCACGTGAGCATGCGCTGCGTCAAATCCTGATCCGCGCCGTACGCCGCGATGTTGAACAGCGCGAAGCCGATCACAGCCGCCCACACCGTGAAGTCGTTTGCGGGATCAGCGCTGAAGTCGAAGACGCGCAGCTTGTCACCGCCATCCGCCATGCGCAGCGCCTCCGCCGCTTCACCCACCGAAAGCGGAATCTTCTGCCAGATCAGCAGCAGCGCAAGCGTAATGCACGTGATGTAAATCACCACCTGAAGCACATCGGTCCAGATGACCGCGCGAATGCCGCCGGCGGTTGAATACAGCGTCGCAATCGTCGTAACGATGACGATTGACATGGCCATGTGCGACGCTTTGAGGTCTCCGAAGACAAGCAGCGCGAACGGTATCGCCACGATGAACAGGCGCGCTCCGCTGGCGAAGACTCTGCCAATCATGTACATGGCGCTCGCCAGACGCTGCGCGCTCGTGCCCATTTCGCTGCCGATCAGCTCATACACACTCGTAACGCTTCGGCGGTAGAACGCGGGAATGAAGAACACCGCGACCACCACCGACGCAATAAGCGATCCGATGTTCGTCGAGAGGTACGTCAGGTCGCCCGTGAACGATTCCTGCGGCCCGCCGATGAACGTCGCCGCCGACTGCGCGGTCGCCAGAATCGAAATCGCCACCGCCCACATCGGCATCGATCGCCCCGCCAGGAAGAAGTCATCACTGCCCGCTCTCCGCTTGAGAGCAAGCGCCCCAATCCCCAGCACCAGCGCCAGGTAAGCCGCGACCACCAGCCAATCGATCAGCGCAAAGCCAGGCAAAGAAATCTCGCGCAAAGGAGCCAATTGAAAAAGCGTCAAGAGCGTTGAGCGCGCTGTACCGAAGCGCGCCGGTGAGCAGGGTACTTGATCGATCGCTCCTGCGCCGCCCTGATTGGACATGATCCCATGCCTGCTCTCTTCATCAAAACCGGTTGCGCCTGCCGATAAACCGGTATGGCCACGCCGGATACTCTGCTGATCGACCTTGGCGATGTTTCCTCGCTCGCGCTGCTCGCCCTTCAGCCGGATCACGATCGCCTCATGCTCTGGCACGAGCGAACCTCGCAAGGCCACCTCGAAGCGGTGCAGCTCCATGCTGAGATGTGCGGCAACTGGCGGCTGATCGTCTCCGACGCACCGGCCGACCCGCTTGCGGAAATGGCCGTGACCACCCACATCGAGCAGGCGCAGCTGCTCATGCGGGCCGCCGCGCTCGCGCTGCACCTCAAATGCCGCCGCATCCTCTGGCCGCTTGCGATCGGCCCGGATCATCTTGCCATCGCTGACGCCCTCGAGCGCGCATCCACCATCGCCCGCATCGCAGACCCTTCAGGTTCGCTGCTCATTGACGCGCCCAACATCGACCTCGACGACGCGCAGCTTGTCGAGCTCGCCGAGGATGCCGGAGCGCCGATGCGCGGCTGCTGGCCATGCGAGCATGATGACGAGCAGCCATGCGGCTCATGCGAATCATGTGACCGCTGGCGCAAGGCGTTCCAGACCGCCGGTGTCCACTGGCCCTGGACCAGCGCCCCAATCACTCGTGTGCCGGCAATGCAGCGGTAAGACTTGCGGTGCGAATGCCGTAGAGGCGCGGAATCGACCAATCAACCGCGCTGTGGCGGCTCGTACAAGTCGCGCCTTGCATCACCGCCCGGCGAGATCGCGCGGGCCGAGCGGACGCATCGGAATCACACCGACCCGCCCGTCCTCCTCCGGCGCCAGCAACACGAATGGCCACTGCGCGCTCATCGGCGTCGGCCGCGCCACGTTCACCCCGATAATCATCTGCGCCTGATCGCGCTCATCGTCAACCCTGCTCAGCAGCAGCGTCTCCTCCGTGGTGACGATGGCGTACTCCGCATCGTGCATCACCGCTGCGTACGAGCCACGATCGAGCAGTCGCGCCGCGCCCCGACCGGCCGGTCGCCAGATCGCCATGCGCATCTGTGACGGGTGAACGAACAGCAGCGCTTCCGACATCCGAGGATCAAGGCCCGTGCTGCCCGGCCCGCACGTCTGCGCCCCGACCGCCTGGTAGGCCGAGAGCACATCCGCCTCGATCGCAAGCGGAATCCGTTGACGCGACCGGCGAAACGAGTCCGGGTCTGTCGCAGGGGCAAAGAGCGCGGACAGATTTCCCTGCGCAAGCGTGAACACAAACAAGCCGTCTCCGCGCCACGACCACGTCGGCATGAGCCAGCTCTCTGAACGCAGCCCGGCCGAACCGATCGTCCATTCATCATCGCCATGGCGCACAACCAACTCGAAAAGCGCATCGTCGGC
>CAZFZT010000079.1:0-14893 GCA_964523675.1 uncultured Isosphaeraceae bacterium | reverse complement strand
TGCGCAACGTGATGATCGCTGATGTGGTAACGATCGGTCTCGATGAGACGCTGGAGCGCATCCGCGCGATCTTCATGGCCAAGCGCTTTCACCACCTTGTTGTTGTGAATCGAGGTCGTGTCGTCGGCGTGATTTCCGATCGGGATCTGCTCAAGAACATCAGCCCGTTCATTGGCAAGCCGCTGATGGAGCGATCGCAGGATGTCAACACGCTGCAGAAGCGAGCGCATCAAATCATGAGCCGCGCGCCGATCGTGGCGTTCGAGGAGACGCCGATCGAAGAGGCCGCTGCTGTGATGGTGGAGGAGCGCATCTCATGCCTGCCGATCGTGGACAGCGACACCATGCGGCTGCGAGGCGTCGTCACGCGCGACGACCTGCTGCGATGCTGCTCATATTGCATGGCGAGCAATCGCGCAGCATAAGCCGCCTCCGACGCTGGCGCTGCGGGGATGAAGAACGCCACACTGGGGAAACCGCCGTCAGAAAGCTCATCCTTTGCCTTCTCGACGCGCCTCTTGAACATTCGCGACATGAAACGGCTTTGACCGATATCGTTGTGTCATGTCCCGCACTGTCAATGCGCGCCGATCGAAGCCGACAGATGCAACCGCTGCGCCGGTTTCGCGGCGGGTGGTTTGGGTTTTGATTGCGGCGGTCTGGGTCTTTCTCTTTCTCTCGCTGGTCAGTTTCAATATTGCCGACCCGCCTTCACATGCTGTGGCTGTCCTGAATGACCCGCCAGCCAACCTGTGCGGAATGTTCGGCGCGACGGTCGCCTACTGGGCATACCACGTGATCGGGCTTGGCTCATGGGTGGTTCTCGCAGCAGTTGCCGGTTACCTCGGTGTGACGTTCTCTGGGCGGCAGGTGACGCATCCGCTTGTGCGCGCGATCGGCGTTGCTGTTATGACGGCGGCGATCTCATCACTGCACGCTTTGGTCGCGCCCATAAGCGGGTTCCTGCCGATCTCACAAGGCGGGCTTGTCGGCGTGGTGAGTGCGGCTGAGTTGGTGGCGCGGTTCAACAGTGTCGGTACGTTTCTGATGCTTGCTGCTTTATTTGTGGTCGGGCTTGTGGTGGCTGCGGATCGACTTGCTCTGGCACTGCCACGGCTGGCTTGGAGAGGTTGCCTGGCAGTGTGGATGTTGCTGCGCAAGATCAAACTGCCGAAACGGGCCATTCGCGAGATGGCGAAGCGGCCGGAGCGGGCGTTGCCTTCACCGCTGAGAGTCGGCCGAGGCGCAAAGATAGCGGCCGCCGGCGGCACCATCAGTGCCGATGCAGGCGGCGTCGGCGCGACCGAATCATTCGATCCTGATGAGTACGACGACGACAAAGAAGAGGAGTACGACGAGGAAGAATACGAGGACGAGGAGTACGAAGAGGAAGACGAAGCTGAGCCGGAGCGTCAACGGCTCTCCGCAGAGGAACTTCGCGCCAAGATCGCCAAACTCCCGGTACGTATCGCCGGCCGCAACAAGAAGGTTGCGCGCGATGAGGACATCATCCGCGAAGAGTCATTCGAGGGCTATCAGTTCCCGCCGATCGACCTGCTCGGCGACCCGGAGTCGAACTACTCCGAGAAGATGGAAGCGTTCGTTCGCGAGCAGGCGCAGCAACTTGAAACCGCGCTGCAAACGTACGGCATTGACGGCGAGGTCGTCGATATCGAATCCGGCCCGGTCGTCACGCTTTACTCGATCCAACTCGCCCCCGGAACCAAGGTGGCCAAGGTCAGCGCCGTCTCCAGTGATATCGCGCGCACGCTTGGCGCGCAGAACATTCGCATCGTTCCGAACATGGCGGGCAAGACGACCGTCGGCATTGAGGTGCCGAACCTGCAGAAGGAGAAGGTGCGTCTCAAGGAACTCATGTCAGGCGGACAGGCGGAGGGCATGGTGCTGCCAATGTTCCTCGGCAAGGACGCATCCGGTGAGCCACTGGTGGCGGACCTGACGCGCATGCCACATATGTTGATTGCCGGCACGACCGGCTCGGGCAAGAGCGTGTGCATGAACACGATCATCATGTCGTGGCTGTACACGAAGCGGCCGGACGAACTCAAACTCGTTCTCGTGGACCCGAAGATGGTCGAGATGAGTCAGTTCGCCGATGTGCCGCACCTCATGTGCCCGGTGGTGACGGAGTCGGCCAAAGCGGCGGCGATTCTGGAGTGGGCCGTGACCAAGATGGAGGAGCGCTACGAACTACTGCGCGAAGCGCGCGTGCGCGATATCGCTTCCTACAACGTGCTCACCGAAGAGGAACTTTACGAACTCTTTGAGCCGGCCAATGACCTCGAGCGCGCGAAGATCCCGAAGAAGCTGCCGTACATGGTGTTCATCATCGACGAGCTCGCCGACCTGATGATGACCAATCGCGAGGCGGAGCATTCCATCGTGCGCATTGCGCAGAAAGCGCGTGCGGTGGGGATTCACCTGATTCTTGCGACGCAGCGGCCGCAGGCGAATGTGGTCACGGGCCTTATCAAGAGCAACATGCCCTGCCGCGCAAGTTTCAAAGTTGCTTCAGGAATGGACAGCCGGATCGTGCTCGATCAGAAAGGCGCGGAGTTGCTGCTGGGGCAGGGCGACATGCTCTTTCTCACGCCGCACTCATCGGAGTTGACGCGGGCGCAGGGAACGCTTGTTACTGATGTTGAGACCCGCAAGGTGGCGAAGTTCCTCAAAACCGTCGCGGCTCCGTCGTTTGAGCGTTCTTTGATTGCGATTCGTCCCGGTGCGGGTGACGGCGATGGTCTTGATGCCGCTGAGCGCGATCCGATGTTCGATGAAGCCGTCAAGATCATGATCGAATCCAAGCGCGGCTCTGTGTCGCTGCTTCAGCGCCGGCTGGCGATCGGCTACTCGCGCGCTTCACGACTGGTCGATCAAATGGCCCTTGCAGGAATCCTTGGCGACCACAAGGGTTCGGTGGCCCGCGAGGTGCTTATCACGCTTGATGAGTGGGAAGAGATGAAACGCCTCGAAGCACAGGCCGAGGCGGATGGCACGCTCTTCGAAGCAGATGAGGTCGAAGACGAAGAGGCGGGCGAGGATGATCCGCCGTTCATCGAAACGATTTCAAAGAACGGCAGCGACGAGGACGAGTACGAGGACGAGTACGAAGATGAGGATGAGTACGAAGATGAGGAGGAGTACGAAGACGAGGAGTACGAGGAAGCAGCGGATGATCGGAAGTAGGACGATCTGCGATTTGCTTTGCTCACGGCTTCTGCGTTGGGAACAGATCTGCGAATTCAACTTCGAGTTCACGCACAAGGTTCACCGAGCGACCGGGTAATGGACGCGCCGCGTCGAGTGCGAGGCGAATCTGAGTGGCACACTCTTCGGCCCGGCCTTGGTCGCGATACACTCGCGCAAGGGTCACGCGGGCAAAGATTGTGTCGACATGATCCGGGCCGACCGTGGTTTCAAGCGATGCGAGCACATCGCTGATGATGTGCTCTGCATCAGCCAAAGCGCCTGACAAATGAAGCGTCTCCGCGTACTGCTTTCCCACGCTCAACGTAGTGACATGCGTCGGCCCGAGCGCATCGCAACACGTTTCGTAGGCATATCGATGAAGTTGTGCCGCTTCGAGCAACTCCCCTCGCATGGTCAGAAGGGTGCCAAGATTGCTCATTGAGATGAGTGTGTGCTTGTGCGAGTGCCCGAGTACCCGGCGTTGCCCTTCGACGGCTTTCCGCATGAGCGCCTCCGATTCGTCAAGTCGGCCGGTCCAGCGAAACAGATTGGCAAGGTTGTTCATCGAAGCGAGCGTGAACGGATCGTCTTCCCCAAGCACTCGCATTCTGCCTTCCAATGCATGGCGATACAGATCCTCCGCCTCTTGGTCTCGCCCGAGCCGCGCCATGCACTGGCCGAGATTGTTCATCGCCTTGAGCGTGTCAGGATGGTCGGCCGAAAGCTCAGTCTCCCATCGTTGCAGCGCCAGTCGAAACTGCTCAGCCGCTCGTTCAAAAGCGCCAAGGTTGTAATAAATCGAGCCGATCTCATTGCGCACGGCCGCTTCGGCGAGGGGTAGATCGCCGAACATCGCATCTACGTTGGCTACTGCCTCGTCCACGATCTCCGCCACCGGAATGTGCGTTGCGGTGGCGTCGCCCGATTGACCCGGAGTGTTCAGCCGGTCATTCGCAGCGCCAAGCAGTTTCATCATAAAGTCGTTGGTGATGAAATTGTTGATG
Source organism: uncultured Isosphaeraceae bacterium (assembly GCA_964523675.1). Classification (GTDB taxonomy): domain Bacteria; phylum Planctomycetota; class Phycisphaerae; order Phycisphaerales; family SM1A02; genus CAZFZT01. The sequence goes on along the minus strand of CAZFZT010000079.1, from coordinate 10,679 downwards.
GCGACCGCCTTCTCCGCTTCGTAATGAGATCGCTGTGCCTCCTGTTGCGATCGATGCGCTTCCGATGCATACAGAATCAGGCCTGTGACCAGAGCAAGGAGCGTGGCGCACACGCCTCCCACAAGAACGCGATTTCGCCGTGCGAATCTCTGCATCTGATACATCGTGGTCGGTGGCCGCGCGACGACGAGTTCGTCGTTCAGGTGTCGCCTGATGTCGGCGGCCAGTTCAGCGGCGGACTGATACCGGAACGATGGACGATCGTCGAGGGCCATTGCAAAGATGCAGTCCAGATCACCGCGCAAGGATGAGTCAACATCACCCAGCCGCCTCGGGACGGCTTCAAGCACAGCCGCGCCCGCATGCTCCACCGTATACGCGAGGATCGGCGATCGCTCGTGCGGCAAACGCCCAGCAAGCATCAGAAAGCCGATGACACCAAGTGCATAAACATCGGAACGGGCGTCCACAGTGTCAACATCGCCAGCCATCTGCTCGGGACTCATGTAGTTCAAGGTGCCTGCGGCTGCATTGGCGTCAACCTGCAGCGTCAGGCGCATGGTCGGGTCGGTCGCACGAGCGATGCCGAAATCAAGAATCTTGGGACGACGTGTTCCGTTTTCGATGAGGATGTTCGCCGGCTTGAGATCGCGGTGAATCACGCCTCGCTGATGCGCATGCTGCACCGCATCACAGATCTGCATGAAAAGATGCAGTCGATCCTTCAGAGATGTCTTGTTCACCTCAAGAAACTCATCAAGCGGTAGGCCCTGGATGAGTTCCATCGCAAACCACGGGCGCTCGCCATCGCCAGAGTCAAAGGTGCCCGCAGCGTACGCATGGGCGATGCAGGGATGCTGAAGTCTCCCTAGGATTTCCACCTCGACCGTAAATCGGCGCAGCATGTCGTGATTGGTGAAGCCCGGCTTAAGAACCTTGACCGCAGCCGCTCGTCGCGGTTGCTGCTGCAGTGCTTCGTACACCCGTCCCATTCCCCCTTTACCGATCCGCCGAACGAGTACGAACTCGCCAAGTTGCTTTCCAAGGAGCGGGTCGACCTCCGCAACATCCGCTTCGGGATCGCTGAGCGGGGAATCAAGGAATGATGTTGATTCGTGATGCGCGTTCAACAGCCGCAGCACTTCGGCGCGTAGATGTTCATCCTCACACCGTTCTGAGAGGAACGATGCACGTCGTTCCGGCGGCAGATCGAGTGACCGCTGAAAGTAGTCCTTGATGGCTCGCCATTGCTCACTTTGCATCGTTATGACCCATCGATGGTCGCTCGAAGCCAGGCACGAGCGTGCATCCATTCGTAATGGGCCTTTCGAACTGAAATGCCCAAAGCGTCAGCGCACTCATTCATGCTCATGCCGCCGAAAAACCGCAGCTCGACGAGGCGGGCTTGCGCGGGATCCAGCAGCGCCAGTTTCTTCAGCGCCTCATCGAGCGCGACGAGGTCAATCGCGCGTTCTACGAATACTGCCTCGCCTTCATCGAGCGCGAGCACCGTCGCCGCGCCGCCTCGTTTGGTCGCCCTCTTTGCGATGGCGTGATTCACCAATACTCTTCTCATGACCACGGCCGCCACCGCAATGAATTGGGCGCGACCTGGAGCAGCAGCGGGTGCGGCGTGCTCCTCTTGATTCGTCGGTGCTTCGGATGCTCCGGATTCAGAAATGAAGCGGCTCTTGATCAGGCGCATGTAGGCCTCATGGACAAGTGCAGTCGGGTCGAGCGTATGGTCCGGCCTCTCACGCTGCATGGTTCGCGCGGCCAAGCGGCGCAAATCGTCATAGAGCACCTGAAACAACCGATCCGCGGCAAGGGAGTCGCCGTTCCGCGACGCGGCAAGCAGCATCGTTACATCATCAGATGAAGTGTGCTTTGCCATGGAGGCACCATTATCGGGAAAAATGCAATCCTTTTTGCAGCATTGATCTTCGCTTTCTGCTTCTTCCTTAGAGGAGATCAATTCGATGCAACGTTCCAAGCCCCACTTGCTGCGCACAGCGCGCACCGTCCTGTTTTGCTCCGCCACTACTGCGCTCACCCCATCGATCTTCGCCGGCGATCCTCCGCCAGCGCCTTCGCAAGTATTCTATCTTGACTTCGAAACGATGGCCTCAGGTGAGCTGAGCGATCACGAGTACTCGGCACTGGAGAAGGAGCAGATCGTCGGCGAATTGGCAGGTCATCTGGCGCCGCTGAACATGGTCGTTACGCCGGATCTGCCGAGATTCCCTCCTTTCAGTACGGTGTTTTTCAACGCCTCTACACCCGGTGGCTCCGACGGCATCGATTTCCGCAATGACGATAAGAACGATGATGCTTATGTCAACGCCAAACTCATGCTTGAGGTGGTCGGGATCAGCAATGCGGAAATGACATCGGAAATGATTATCCGCGCGTCTATCAATACCGCGATGCACGAGATCTTGCACCTTCTTGGGGCACGTCATCAGGACGCATTCACGGTGCCGGGCACTGGGATCTCGTTCCCGGGTTTGGCGGACAACTATGACCCGCCGTACCCCGGGCCCGCCCTGGCATCCCATTCCTCACGCACATTCGAGAGTCTCACGCTCACCTTCGGTATCTCGGCAGCGAAACTCCTGCAAGAGAACATGTTCATCAGCCCTCGCTCGGCTCTCAAAGCGATCCTGGGCGAGATGACGATTGCGGAACAGGGGAGCGGAAACATCACACCGCCCGAGGCGCAGTTTCTTCCATCGATCATTGTCCCCTTACCGAACACACTGCCCGATGATCTCGACATACTGCTGCCCGACTGCGTGGTGCCAAGCGATCTCGAAATTCTTGCAACGGTCGTGATGGTCAAAGGCGACCTTTTCGACCCTCCGCTCAATCCGCCTCGCTATTTCAAGATCCCAGCCGACTTTCCGCCCGGCTCGATGGTGTATCCACTGGCTTACACCGTGGAAGTCTTTTCAGAAGTGCTGGAACACCGGTTATCGCCAATCAACACCGCGCTGTATGTCCTCGATTCCGGTCCACCCGACGGCCCGGGTTTTCTGCCTCTCGGATATTACGGCGAGAGCGCGATCAACTTTGACGGAATCGAGTCAGGTGATCCAGCCGTGGTTGATCTTCATATTCCCGCAATCACCACATTTACCGTTGAAGTGGCTCCTTCGGAATCTCCCGATCCGTTCAAAGGCGGACAATACGAATTGCTCGTGTATGCGATCGGCCTGATCGTTCCGCCTATGCCGCCCAATCTCGCCGACCTCAATCATGACTGCACGGTGGGTGTGGCGGACTTGCTGCTCCTTCTGGCGGCATGGGGAGACTGCGATGCTCCCAAAGGCGAGTGTCCGGCCGATCTCGATGAGGATGGCAACGTGGGAGTGAGCGATTTGCTCATCCTGCTCGGGAGCTGGGGATAAGCCCTCGCCGGCGAATGATCATCAACCTCGGGCCCCGCTTCGCAGCGACTGAGTTACCGCCTGCGAAACACGTTGCGGAAACTTCGCCGCTGATCGCGATCGAGGATGTTCTCGAAGGCGTCGGTGGTTGCTGCGTCGAGCGTGGCCATCTCGCCGGAGTTGCGCAGCAGTTCGTCGTAAATGCGTCGCTTCTGGCCGCCCAGATCCGTCGGGTCCATCATCGAATGGATGATCGATTCGAGTTCCAGGCGTGCGCGGATCATCAACGCGATGGCCTGCCCCGCAAGAACCTGCCGCTGGTCGAGAAATTCCTCGTAAACATCTTGAGCAAGCTCACGTTGCTCCGCAGTTAGCGATGATTGCGACATCATCCATTCATGTTGTCGGTCCGGCCCCTGGCGTGAAAACATCCAATCAAAGCAAGCGCGTTGAAACCGCTCGTTCCAGCGCATGCTTGCATGCTCGCCCAGCCCCGCAGCGACCACTTCGCCGATCGCAGCGACGGTCCGCTCGTTCAGTTCGTACAGCCGGCGCCACTGTTCGATGACCTGCTTCTCGGCCTTGGCAAGATCGCGCGCATCACGGCTGACTCGCGCTTTGCGAAGACTCATACGGCTGAGCCGATAGGCATGCGATGTTTCGATGAGCAGCCGATCGAGGTTATGTTCATATTGTTCGAGAATGCCTGAGACCGTGCCGGGATCAAGCGTTGCCAGTTCCCCGCCGGGTTTCGTCGCCTCCTCGTGTAAGAGCAACACGTCCACGCCGTCGCCTGCATACTCTTGAAACGTGCGCTCGCCATGCCGCGGGTGGAGGAGCGCAGCCCTGCGCAGCTCTCGCAGTGACGCTTTGATTTTCGATTGCTGCTCATCCACCAGCACACTTTCGATACTCAGCGTGAGCTCTTCAAACGCTGCATCGACTTTGTCAAGATAGGTTTCATACACATCGAGCACGGCCAGGCGCAGCCGGCGGAGTTCTGAGGTATCCAGGATGATCCGACCACTCATGGCGTCAAGAACCCGTCGGCGGCCAACTTCATCTGCTGCACGGTCAGCTTGCTCCGCCAGTGCGTCGATGCTGTCGCGGTAATCGGTGAAGACCAACTCGACAATCATCCGTTGCTCTCGAGACAACTCGAGATCATGCACGAGCAGGGCGAACTGCTGATGATTGACGAGCGGCTCGAAATAGTCCTTCGCCGATTGGCCGGGCGCAGAGGCAGCGCAGGCCATGACGACTGCAGAGAGAAGCAGAACGAATGAGCGTGGCATCGTCATGAGAGATTGAACCGATTTCGGAGGCGAATGTTTCAGCGGCAGGGGAGGAACCCCCCAGATTGACCTTGCATGAGATCGTAACTCCGACACCGATGATGGGCAATAGGCGGCTTCAGTACCTGCTTCTGGGTATTCAGCACCTTCACCAGGGTGCCTCCCCCCCGACGCCGCTATCCTTGCCCCATGACTGCACAGCGTTACAGCGATGCCTATCGCGATCGTCCGGTCTGCGTCACCGGCGGCGCGGGGTTCATCGGATCGCATCTCGTGGAGCGGCTGGTGCATCTCGGGGCGAAGGTGCGCGTGATCGATGACCTTTCCAACGGCCGTGCTGAGAACTTAGAAAGCGTTCGCGACCGCATTCGATTTATTCGCGGTTCGATTCTCGATCCGGTTGCACTCGATGAGGCGATCGTCTCCGACGGCGGGGTTTGCGTTGTTTTTCATGAAGCGGCGCTGGCGTCGGTGCCGCGCAGCATCGAAGAGCCCGCGCTGTACCATGAGGTCAATGCGACCGGGACGCTGCGCGTACTCGAGGCGGCAAGACAAGCTGGTGCAGATCGTGGCGGTGGCACAGGTGTCTTGCCTGTGCCCGTCATCTATGCCGCGTCCAGCAGCGCCTACGGCGATCAACCAGAATCACCCAAGGTTGAATCCATGTGCCCGCAGCCGCTGTCGCCGTACGCGGCGTCGAAACTTGCGGGTGAGTCGTTGCTGCTGGCGTACGCGAACTGTTACCAGTTGCCGTGTTTGAGTCTGCGTTACTTCAACATCTATGGCGCGCGGCAGCGCGCTGATTCACCTTATGCGGCTGTGATACCGATCTTTGCGGAACTGATGCGCAGCGGCCGCAAGCCCACGATCCACGGCGACGGCTCGCAGACGCGTGACTTCACCCATGTCGCCAATGCGGTTCATGCGAACCTGCTTGCGGGTGCCGCCCCCGTGGAGAACCTGCGCGGCGGGGTTGTCAACGTTGGTTGTGGCGTGAGCATGAGCGTGCTCGAACTTGCCAAGCGCATTGCGGTCGCGCTCGATGCGCCTGCCGAGTTTGAATTCGCCCCACCGCGCGCAGGCGACGTCATGCATTCGCTTGCGAACATTGAACGGGCTCGGCAATTGATCGGCTATGAGCCGCTCATGGACTTTGATGAAGGCCTGCACTTGACGCTTTCACCGAATCGTGCATCAGCGGCCTCTGCATGACGATGAGAATGCGACCGTATGGAAGCGCGCCGCGATGGGCGCCAAGCATACTGGCGTTCTCAATGAAAGTTCAATTCCGATGAAAGGAAACGCCATGGATACCGATCGCATGAAAGGCAAAGCTCAGCAGGTTAAAGGTTCCATGAGGGAAGCGGCCGGGAAAGCCGCTGGAGACAGGTCGCAACAGGCCAAGGGTAAGGCCGAGCAGGCCGGCGGCAAAGCGCGGGAGACGTGGGGGAAGGCAAAGGATGAAGTCCGCGCCGAGAAGGAGCGCAGCCGCCACTGACGGCACGACCACCGCAAACTGGCGGCTACGAATAAGCCCCGCGATACTGAGCTGTCGATAGACGCCTCGGATCGCGGGCGTTTTCTTTTTCTGCCTGAAGCTTCGCAGGGGGGGCACACGTTCGACGATCAAATGAATGCAAGGAAACGCACGTTGAGGCGTCGATGTAGTATGCGCGGGCTGCTCACCGGCCACTACACGTTTGGCGAGGCCGCTCACCAGGAGATTCTGCATGTACAACAAAGCCGCATCGTTCCTTCTTGCAATGTTCATCCTTTGCTCAGCCGCCTTTGCGCAGGATGAGTCGCGCTATGTGAATCTGCCGATCACGCGCGCGGTGCTGTTCTCGAGCGGCGTGGGGTACTTCGAGCATGAGGGCGTGGTGGCCGGCGACGCTGTGATGCGCATCATGTTCAAGACGGAGCAGATCAACGATGTGCTCAAGAGCATGGTGCTGCGAGATCTCGACGGCGGGCAGGTGCGCGGCGTGACGTATGCCGCAAACGATCCACTCGAGCGAGCCCTCAAGAGTTTCGCAGTCGATATCAGCGGCAATCCGGGCATGGCGGAACTGCTCGATCAACTGCGCGGAGCAGCTGTCATCGTTCACGCGCCGGAGCGCGTGGACGGCACGATCCTTAGCGTCGAGCAGCGGCAACGGGAGGTCGAGAAAAGCACGCTCACCGAGTTCGTGCTCAACATTGTGACCTCCGGCGGGATCAAATCAGTGCCACTGCGCACGGGTGATTCGATTCAATTCGCTGATGAGAAGTTGCAGGACGAGTTGAATCGCGCGCTTTCGCTGCTGGCGGGCTCGCGCGACACCGAGCAGAAGGCGGTCGATATTCGCTTCAATGGATCGGGAGAGCGGCGGGTCATGGTTGGCTATCTCGTCGAGACGCCGGTGTGGAAGACTTCATATCGGCTGGATCTTTCCAACGACGATCGGCCGTTCATGCAGGGCTGGGCCATCGTTGAGAACACATCGAACAACGACTGGGAGCGGGTGCAGTTGTCGCTGGTTTCGGGCCGGCCAATCAGTTTCATTCAGGATCTGTACACGCCGCTGTACATGCCCCGGCCGGTGGTGAGGCCGCGGTTGTACGCCTCGCTGACGCCGCAGATGTATAAGGGCGGTGTCGAGATGGATATGGATGACATGGCCGAGCGCGGCTTGGCGTCGAGGATGCGCGTCGCTGAGCCGTCAAGTGCCGGGCGTGGAGGCGGCGGCGCGTTGTACGGCGCGCCCGCCGCCGATGCTGCAATGGGACTGGAAGGCGCCGGCGTCTCGTCGCTCGCCCAGGCCGAATCGATCGGCGAACTCTTTCGCTTCACGATCGCGCACCCGGTCGAGATGGCCCGACGCCGCTCCGCGATGCTGCCGATCGTCAACGAAGGCGTAACAGCTGAGAAGCTCAGCATCTACAACGCGAATGTCCTTGCAGGTCATCCGCTCAACGCGGTGTATCTCACCAACTCAACCGATTTGAAACTTCTCTCGGGGCCGGTGACGGTGTTTGACGGTGGCTCGTATGCCGGCGATGCGCAGATCGATCATCTCTCCCCCGGCGAGAAGCGGCTGCTCTCATATGCCGTCGACCTTGACGTCACCGCAGACAGTTCAAACAAGAGCAACAGCCGCATTGCGAACGTAAGCATCAACCGTGGCGTCTTGCGCATCGATCATGCGTGGGAGTACGAGCAGTCGTACACGTTTGCGAACAAGTCGAGCAGGGAGAAAACGCTGATTGTTGAGCATCCGTTCAACACGCAGCGCGCTCTTGCCGAGCCGGCCGGGTTCGAGGAGAAGACCCCGGAGGTGTACCGCTTCCGCGTAAGCGTCCCCGCCGGCAAGACCCAGACGCTCAATGTCGTTGAGAAGCAAACGACCTACCAGACGATCGCGCTGCTCAATCAACCGATCAGCGCGTTCCAGCAGTACGTGACGAGCAGTTCACGCGCTATCAAGCCGGCGGTACGCGAGGCGCTCGAAGGGGTTGTGCTACGTAAGAACCGGCTGAGCGAAGCGCAGCAGATGCTTTCTGACCTCGAATCACAACTGCGTCAGATCATCGATGGCCAGTCCCGTCTGCGCGACAACCTGCAAGCGGTCGGGTCCGACTCGCAACTCGGCAAGCGCTACCTCTCGCGCCTGGCCGAGGAAGAGGATCAGATCGAAGAACTCCAGCGGAAGATCGCTGCCGCACGCGACGAGGTGAACCAGCGGCGGCGCGAACTGGAGGACTACCTGGCGAATCTGAACGTGTGAGCCGCGTTGTCGAGCCCATGCGAGACGGGGCTGCGAAGGGCGGTGAACGTGTCAACCGTCATTCGGTCCTTGGACGCAGGTTCCGTCGAGACTTCTTCAATAGCGTCGCCGTCATCATCCTCCGGTTTGGTAGCAGGCAGATCAACATACGCGATGTAGTTGACCCGATTCGAATCCCGGCCGGCGTAGTACAGTCGTTTCGAATCCGAGGTCCAGTGCATCTTGTAGAACACGTCCTGAAAGACGTCCGCGCCGACCCGCCAGAGGGTCTTCTCCTGCACGTCCACGATGTAAAGGCGCGATGGATTGACCCACTGGCATCCCGTGCCGATTTGGTATGCGAGGTATCTGCCGTTCGGTGAGAGTCGCAAGTACATCGCAGACGCGCATCGTCCACTGTGCGACGCCAAGCGGCGATCTTCTCCCGTATCGCGGTCGCGCTCGTGTATATGAACAGTGTTAGATTGTCTTCCTTTTTGGTAGTAAACTTTGCCACGATCCCGTGAGACGATCTGCTCGTAGTTGCTTATGTGGGTCATCGCTTCGGCACCGATGACCGCTTGAATCGCCTTAGAATCAGTTGTGCCTTTGTAGCAATCGGAGCACTGCGCAATGTCCTTATGCGGAATCACTCGATCGCCGATTTGAATGGCATCGCGCTCATGGTGAATATTCATGACGATATCTGGCTTTGGATCCTCACCGATGACGATCGCAAACTTGGCACCGACGTAATAGTCGCCGTCGGCCGTCCATCGCGCGGTCGATACCCATGAACTCTCGATCGGTCCGGTGCGATCCGGCATCTCAAAGCGATACAGATTCCCCGTGCCGAGGTCGAGAACACGCAGCCGGGCGTCGTCATGCACCGACATCAGTTCTTCCACGGGAACCTGCTGGTAGAACAGCATCCACTTGTTGTCGGGCGAAACGGTGAACGGAAAGTTTGAAAGCAACCGAACGTCGTTCGTCTGCGGCAGAACGGTGCTGGGTAAACTCGTCGCCCCATCACCACAACCGATGGCCGCGAGGCAAAACGGGAGAAGAACCATCCACATGTTGTTCCCTTCTTCTTTCATCGATATGCGACTGAAGCCGCTGCCGACTTCGTTGTTTCGATTGCCGCGATGCTCGTCGTCTCGCATGCTTGGGCTGAGTATCGATCATTCTATGACTGTATCTCTGCTGGGTTCGTAGCACGAGACCCATGCGAAGTCGGCGTCGGCGCATTATCATGCTCGCTTCCGTGTCGTTTGAAGTCACGTTTCGCAGAGGAGCACAGCCATCGAACAGCGCATAGCCATTGTTACAGGAGCCAGCCGGGGCATTGGACGGGCGATCGCCCAGCGGTTGGCGGCCGACGGTCACCTCGTTGCACTGCTCAGCCGCACGCTGCAATCACTCGAATCACTGCGCGATGAGATCATCGAAAGCGGGGGGGCGGCTGAGGCGTACGCCTGCGATGTTTCCAACGGTGAGCAACTCACAGAGATCATCGAGCAGGTCGCGTCCACGCACGGCCGGCTCGATATTCTCGTTAATAATGCCGGCATCAATCGCGATGGGTTGATCCTGCGCATGAGCGATCAGGACTTTGATGAAGTGATCCTCGTGAACCTGCGCTCGGCGTTCGTAGCGTGCCGAGCGGCGGCCCGGCCGATGATGCGCGGCAGGTTCGGACGCATCATCAACATCGGCTCCGTCACCGGCATCATGGGCAACGCCGGTCAGGCGAACTATGCCGCGGCCAAGGCGGGGCTTGTCGGGCTGACCAAGACGCTGGCGAAGGAACTCGGCTCAAAGGGAATCACATCGAATCTCATCGCGCCCGGCTTCGTCGAGACCGACATGATCGCGGGCCTGCCGCAACAGTTGAAGGATGATGTCATCAAGACGCTGCCGGTCCGCCGGTTTGGCCGGCCGGAGGAGATCGCGCATACGGTGAGCCACCTTGCGTCAGATCTGGCCGGGTACATGACCGGGCAGGTGATCATCGTTGACGGCGGGCTGGTGTGTTAACCAGTGGGTTTCCCAACCAGCGTAGAGTGGGGTGAGATAAAGCGGTCACCTGCCAGGGCAATTCGTCCAACTCGTCACGACCTGAAGAATCTTGTAATTTTTTGCAGCTCGTCCTTGACTTCGCTTGCGGGGGGGGGGGGGGGGGGGGTTGGTTGGGGCTGCTGGAGGTTTCCACGCTGCATGTAGGTGAACATTTGTTTGGGGATCCG